>JBFKCG010000068.1:0-10608 GCA_041620675.1 Nevskiales bacterium | reverse complement strand
TTACAGCCCCGTGCTCAGGCGTGGTGGGAGAAATTGCACCAACCCGATCGTCTCAATGAAGACCCGCCCGTCTGGCTGACGGCTGAACCCAAGGCGCTGTTCTTCGAGTCGTTACACGGCGACGGCAAGAACCTGCGTATGGGCATAGGAATTCGCGCAAAACTCACGACTTCAGTGGCCCGCGAGCCCGCGCCCGTGCCACTACAACCGCTGCCGCCCCTGCGACCGGCTCTGGCGGAGGATCGGGGGTTTGCCATTTATCTGCCCGTGGTCGCAGATTACCGGGGCCTTGTAGCCAAGCTGCGGGAGGAGCTTGTAGGCAGGGAAATCACGCTTGAGCGTGGACGAATTACACCAACAGATTTTGTCCTGTATACATCAGGCCGTAGCCTTGTCGTGGGCATCGAGTTTCGTGGTGATGCGCCTGGCTTCTGGATGGATACCCGAGGAATAGTCTACTTCACCGGTGTACCGCACTTTGACCCGGCGAGCCGGGTACTGAAGATTGAAGATTTTCAATTCACGCGTCGTCTGTCCAATCCGCTGTTGCATACGGCAACTTGGGTTATGCAGGATTCATTGCGTGAGCAAATGCAGTCACGTCTGCAGTGGGACCTGGGAGAGCGCCTTAATAAGGGCTCAGACAAGCTGACAGAACAACTGAATCAGCCACTGGGGGATGATATGCAGATGAGTGGCACGGTTGAGCACCTGAACTTGACCGGCATCGCCTGTCGTAAGGCGGGTATAGAGATTGGGCTTGAGGTGCGTGGCCAACTCAAGGTCAATTTAATCCAGCCCTCTTCCTAGTCAGGAAGTCGGAGCGCAGCCGCAAGGATACAAGCCCAGGCTGAGATAAAGCACATGCCACCCAGAGGGGTGATGGGCCCGAGCCAGCGCCATTGCAGCAAGGCCAGTCCATAAAGGCTCCCGCAAAAAAGCAGTATGCCGAGCACCAGCAGGCTGCCGGCAACAATCAAGAGTCCATTACTGGGCCAGTGCCGCAGGAGCAGCGCGACACCCATCAGCCCCAGTGCGTGATAAAACTGGTAATCAACGCCCGTCTTTAATGTGGCCAATAATGCGGGTTCCAGCCTGGCTTTCAACGCATGCGCGGCAAAAGCTCCCATCATCACGGCCGTGCCGCCGGTGATCGCTGCGAGCACGAGAAACAATTTAGTCATCGGCTATCTCCCTTGGCTGAGTGTATCCGACCGGGTAAAGGCTCGGCTATGATCGGTGCAATATGAGCGTCTACGAAAAGTACATACTGCCCCATCTCATTGACCTGGCCTGTGGCATACGGCCCGTACGTCGCCAGCGGCAGAAATTGGTGCCCTTGGCCTATGGAAAGGTGCTGGAGGTGGGGATAGGGACGGGGCTAAACCTGCCTCATTACGACGCATCCAAGGTGGATCAGCTCTGGGGCCTGGACCCTGCGTTGAAATTGCATTCGCTAGCGACCAAGCGTGTAAGAAACAGTGGATTGTCTGTCGAATTGATCGGGCTGTCAGCAGAGGCAATACCGATGCCTGACCAGAGCTTCGACACGGTTGTACTTACCTACACCCTCTGCAGTATTGAGGATCCCGTGGCGGCTTTGAGAGAGATGCATCGCGTACTCAAGCCGGAAGGGCAGCTGCTATTCTGCGAGCACGGTCAGGCGCCAGATGCATCGGTTAGGCGCTGGCAGGATCGACTGACGCCCGCGTGGAGCAAAATCGCGGGAAATTGCCACCTCAATCGTCCCATCCCACAGTTGTTGCGTGAAGCCGGCTTCCAGACGGATAACCTCGAAACGATGTATTTGCCGGGGCCGCGCCCGCTAACGTTCAATTATTGGGGATTGGCACGTCCCCGCCATCAAGCCGCTCACACAGCGTGAACTGTAGTTAATCGCTACCGCAATTCATAAGGAGTCATCGTGAACTCTCAGATCAAAAAACTGCTCATTGCAATCCTGCTGGCCGTGTCGTTAACGGCTTGCGGTTCAAAGGTCAGCCAGGAATCCTATGAAGAAGTCAGGAATGACATGAGTGTTGAACAGGTCAATGCCATACTGGGCAAGCCGACGGATGTCTCTTCATTTGGCATTGGCGAATTGTCTGCGACGACCGCGAAATGGGTCGGCAAGACACATACGATCACCGTGACCTTTGCGAATGACAAGGTCAAGATGAAGAGTTACGCCGAAAATTCGCCCAAGCAGTAGCCGGTTACCTTTATGGCGCCGCGGGGATTGGTGATTACAAGTCGCGCAAGCGGGTAAAATACTCGTCAGGATTTTCAAGGATTGTCTTGGCCTCAGGGCCGATTGCATCAGCCATATTGGGAGTAAGTAACCATGGCCAGCTACAAGGCGCCCGTCGCCGAGATCAACTTTGTGCTCAATCAGGTGCTGAATGTGGGCGAACTGAGCCAGTTGCCGGCATTTGAGGAGGCCACCCCGGACGTCATCAACGGCGTGGCCGAGGAAGCGGCCAAGTTCATCGAACGAGAGCTGGCGCCGCTGAACCACAAGGGCGACGAGGTGGGCTGCAAGCATTCAAAGGATGGTGTCACGCTGCCGCCCGGATTCAAGGAGGCCTATAGGAACTTCGTGCAGGGAGGCTGGGTCGGTTTGGCTAATCCCGTCGAGTTCGGTGGGCAGGGCCTGCCGTTCACGCTGTCAAAGGTCGTAGGCGAGATGGTGTGCTCGGCCAATGTGGCCTTCGAGCTGTATGTCGGCCTGACGCAAGACTGTTTCGAGGCGATTCTGGCCAATGGCACAGACGAGCAAAGGCAGACCTACTGCCACAAGCTCGCCACCGGTGAATGGACCGGAACCATGTGCATGACCGAACCGCAGGCAGGCTCTGATGTCGGGGCCGTCAAGACCAAGGCAACGCCACAGGATGACGGCAGTTACTTGCTGGAAGGGCAGAAGATCTTTATTACCAGCGGTGAGCATGAAATGGTGGACAACATCATCCATTTCACTCTGGCACGTCTGCCCGATTCGCCGCCGGGTGTTAAGGGGCTGTCGACCTTCGTCGTGCCCAAATACCTGGTTAAGCCGGATGGTTCCATTGGTGAACGCAATGGCGTTCGTTGCGTGTCCATTGAGCACAAGATGGGCATGCACGGATCCTGCACCTGCACCATGTCATTTGAGGGTGCCAGGGGCTGGCTGGTGGGCAAGCCGAACCAGGGCATCCAGAACATGTTCGTGATGATGAATCTCGCCCGTATCATGGTGGGTTACCAGGGATTGGGCCAGTGTGAGCTGGCCACCCAGAATGCCATCCGCTATGCCCAAGATCGCAAGCAAGGCAAGGCATTCAATGGTCGTGAGCAGATCATCGAACACCCAGACGTTCGCCGAATGTTGCTGCACATGAAGTCCATCACGGAGGGTGCGCGTGTGATGGCCTATGAGACTGCCAAATACATGGATATTGCCAATCACCATGCGGATTCCAGCACACGCGAGATGGCGCAGGACTGGGTCGAGCTGAATACGCCGATGGTGAAGGGCTTCTGCACGGATTCCGCCGTCGAACTGGCGAGCATGGCGATCCAGGTCTACGGGGGTCACGGTTATATCCGTGAACACGGGATCGAACAGATCCTGCGGGATAGCAAGATCCTGTGCTTGTACGAGGGCACCAATGGCATCCAAGCCATGGATCTCGTCCGTCGCAAGCTGATGTTGCACGGGGGGCGGCTGCCACAGCGCTTCTTTGACGCAGCCCGCAAGGACTTGTCCACCGGGCCGGACTGGCTGGCAAAGCCACTGGCCAATGCTTTGGATGACCTTGAGGCCTGCACTCGCTGGTTACAGCAATCCTTCAAGGATCAGCCAAATGACGCAGCATTCGGCTGTGCCGATTACCTGCGGGCATTTTCATTGACTTACCTGGGTTGGAACTGGTTGCGAATGTTGCGAGCGGCCCAAGAATCTGGCGACACGCGACTGCGTGAAAGCAAGCAGGCAACAGCCGCCTATTTTGTGAAGCGCGTGCTGCCTCAGGTGCATGTCCTGTGTGCCACCGTCAGCACAAGTGCGGACGAGATGATGTCGCTTAAGGCCGAGAATTTCTAAACAAGCCAGTCTGACTGCAGAAGCTGATGAGCCGGACTGTGGTTTTGACCACAACTGTAGTGAATCGCTTTAGCCATCAGTTCCAGAGGGGAATGCACTAACCCGTCGGGCTATTGAGTCGGTGGCTGTTGTGTTGGGGGTGGCTCTGCCGGTGGAGTGCTCGCGGCCAGCTGTGCGCTGGTTAACGCAAGCCGGTAAATCAGGTTCTCCGTGAATACCTTGTAGTAGCGAAGCTGGCAATTCTGTGAGGCTTGCTGCATCTCGGTGGCATTGATCTTGAGTAAAAGCACGGGGCTTGTCGCGATTATCGATGCCGTCCGTTTGGTTTTCATCAAGAAGCCAATCTCGCCAAAACAATCACCCTTGCCAAAGGTCTGCAGCACCCTGCCGCCCTTACGGACTTCAACGGTGCCACGCGCAATGATGTAGAAAGTATTGTCGATCTCACCTTCCTGAATGATGGTGGCGTCCTTCTTGAAACTCACCATGCTGCTGACGCTGAGAATCTCGTCTATTTCGCTGTCAGCGAAGTCATTGAAAAATGACAAGGAACGCAGGGAGTCACGATTTTCCCGGCGTGCTAGTTGTTCGCCGCTATACCGGAGCGCATCGTAAATTCGACTCAAGGCCGTCGCCAACTCCTGGCCACTGGCAAACCGCTTGGCCGGCTCCTTTGAGAGCAACTTTGTGACAACGTCACACAACTCTGAGGGCAGGTCCGGTCGTTTGCTCTTGAGTGATGGTGCCGGCTTGTTCTTAATGTCATCAAACAACTGGTCCATATTGTCGGACACAAATGGGGGCTCGCGTGCCAGCAGTTCAAACATCACGGCACCCAGCGAGTAGAGGTCGCTTTGCGGGACGGGCGCTTCTCGGCGAACCTGCTCCGGCGACATATAGAGTGGGGAGCCGACCAAGGCGTCGCCCCGATTGGACTGGTGGTCAGACAGCTCCGCCACACTGAAGTCCATGATTTTTACCACGCCTTCCGCGTTTAACATGATGTTGCTGGGCTTGATGTCGCGGTGCAGGACGCCCTTCTTGTGTGCAAAATCCAACGCCTTGCTGCACTTGAAGATGACATCAACCACTTGCTCGATGGAAAGTTTCTCGTCGTTCTTGCGCGTGTACTTGCGTAGCGTGTCACCGTCGATGTATTCCATGACGATGTAATTGACATCCCCCTCGATACCGGCGTCATACAGGGCGACGATGTGCGCATGTTGCAACATGCCTGCGGCGCGTGCCTCAAGGAAGAAGTGACTATGGTTGGGGCTGGCCTCGTTGTCTTTGCTGGCGTCTGGCTTGGGTTGGCTCAGGGCGACCTTGATTGCGACATCACGACGGACGAACGGGTCATAGCCCTGGTATACGACTCCGCAAGTGCCACGCCCTAGCTCGCGACAGACCTCGTATTTGCCAATCTTGACGGGCATATCGACATGCGTTGCCAATTCGCCACTGATCGGATTGGTCAGGGTGCGATCGGCAGCCCTGTCACGCTCATTGAACTGCCTGTTGGGCCTGGGATTAGCCTGCTTGGCAGGGGAGGGGTTACTCATGGGCGAAGGTCAATCATAAGCAGGGCGGCTGCGGCGATTATCCAGGCTGATGTCGCCGGGTCCATGAGCAGCCAGGATCAGGAAGCCGCCTGCCATCGCCAGGTTCTTCATGAACAAGATGGCCTGCGCCTGATCAATGAGATGGCCATGAAATAGCAAGGCAGAGACGACACAAAAGATGGCCAGTGCAATGGCGGTGATGCGTGTGAATAGACCCAGCACAATGGCAATGCCGCCTCCCAGTTCGAGCAGGATGACCAGCGGCAATAGCCCACCCGGGACGCCTTGGCTACTCATATAGGCCTGCGTGCCCTCAAGCGCTCCCAGTTTGCCGTAGCCGGCATAGATAAAGATGGCGGCCAGTAGTACGCGACCGATGAGCATGGATAGATTTTGCACGAGCAATTACCTCCTGTCTGATATTAACCGCACAGGTCCGCTGGCGCAGCCATCAGGACCTGGCTGCCAAGGTAGCAGAAGCCGCGACAAGCCCCTGGCCGGTGACGGTGATTCCATTGCTGCTATCGTGAACCTCGGCTTCCACGAAAACCACATGCGTGCGCTTTTCCACGGCCCAGGCGTAGAGCACGACCTGCGGACCGAGCGTCGGCTTCATGAGCTTGATGGAGAGATCGATGGTCCCGGTCGGGCGGTCTGGATACTGTTGGGTGCCCGCGAGCCCAAGCCCAATATCAAACATGCCTGCGATAACCGCGCCATTGATGGCCGCAGTGCCCAAGCCGCCCCGATGCCAGGGTTCAATACTGCCCAGGCAAATGGCGACAAATTGGGGGTCGGTCACGTCCACGCTGAAGCCAAAATGCCGTGCGGCCGGCAGTTCATTGAAGCCGGCCTGCCATTGGCTGCGCTCACTGGCAGAACGAGGCATGTGCAGGGCGCGGCCGCGCAGGTGCGCCAAGGGGTCGTTTTTAGTCATATTTCGGTGTTCTGGTGTGGGGCTTGCCTAGCATGCCAGCAAGACTAGCGCTTTTATCCTGAGTCGCCTATTGCAAGGCCTATTGGTGCATGATCGGGTTGATGGGGGCAAGAGCCCAGCTTGGGCGCCTCGTTCAATACCATCTGGTATTGCATGGGGCTGGCTGAAGTGGACTGACCGCGCCAGCACATCCGCGTAGAATGCGCGCGGGTTATGGAGAAATCCGCATTGGACAGGATTCACTACGAAATTACGCCAAGCCAGCCCTCGGCACATCTTTTCACGGTGTGCTGCACGGTACCCGTGCCAGATGCAGCCGGCCAGATTTTCAGCCTGCCGGCCTGGACGCCGGGTAGTTATCTCGTCCGCGACTTTGCCCGTCATGTCGTCCGGCTAGATGCGCATGCGAATGGACAGCCTGTGGCTGTGCGCAAGCTGGATAAGTCGAGTTGGCAGTGTGCGGTCTGCGAGGGGCCGTTGACCATTAGCTATGATGTTTACGCATGGGATGATTCCGTGCGCGCGGCCTGGCTGGATACCACGCGCGGCTTTTTCAATGGCAGCGCAGTGTTTCTGCGTGCCAGGGGGCATGAGCAGAAGCCGGTGAGCGTCATGATCGAGCCGCCAGTCGGAATCGATAACGGGACTTGGCGAGTGGCCACGACCCTGCAGGCTACGACTGCGCCTGAGTGGGGCTTTGGTGGCTATTCTGCTGGCTCCTACGATGACCTGATTGATCACCCGGTTGAAATGGGGCAGTTCGACCATCTGCAATTTCTGGTGGCTGGTGTGCCGCACCACATGGTGCTGTCAGGGAGGCACCGTGCGGATACAGGCCGGCTGGCCGCAGACCTTGCCAGGATTTGCGAGGAACAGATTGAGCTGTTCGGGCGGCCGGCCCCCATGTCTCGTTACCTGTTCCTGACGCGCGTCGTCAAAAAAGGCTATGGCGGGCTTGAGCACCGGGATTCATCGGCTTTGATTTGTGCTCGTGATGACCTGCCGGTGACTGGTGACAGCAAGATATCGCGGAATTACCGTAGTTTCCTGGGCTTATGCAGCCACGAGTACTTCCATCTATGGAACGTCAAGCGAATCCGTCCACAAGCACTGGCCGACTCGGACCTCAGTCGGGAGGCCTACACGGAGGACTTGTGGGCCTATGAGGGCGTGACCTCTTACTACGACGAGCTTGTGCTGATGCGCTCAGGGCTCGTTGATCTGAATGGGTACTGTGAGTTGATTGCAGAAGCGGCGACGCGCCTATGGCGAACGCCCGGGCGCCTGCGCCAATCACTGGCTGCCTCCAGCTTCGATGCCTGGACCAAGTTCTATCGTCCTGACGAAAACACCCCGAACACCGTCGTCAGTTATTACAACAAGGGGGCTCTGGTGGCGCTGTGCCTTGACCTCAAGCTGCGCCTGGAAACCGGGGGGGAATGTGACCTCGACCAAGTAATGCGCCAACTCTGGTGTCGATACGGCCAGGTTGAGCAACCAGTGCCGGAGCGCGCACTGGAGCAACTATCGCAGAAATTATCAGGATTGAATCTGGCGCCCTTCTTTGACCAGATGATTCGGGGGACTGAGGATCCTCCGTTGGCTGAGTTGCTGGCGGCATTCGGGATTGAGGCGCAACTATGCTTGGCCCCACCGAATTCAGATCGAGCGGGGGTCAGCTTTGGAGTAAGGCTGGCTTCGGGGTCTGCACAGGTCCAGACCGTATTTGAGGGAACGCCCGCCCAGCTGGCAGGAATTGCCGCCGGCGATGTGCTGGTGGCACTCGACGGACTACGCGTTGAACCGCAGGATTTTGATCGTGCATTATCAGCGTATGTGCCCGGGGACAAGATTCGTGTGCACGTTTTTCGCCGCGATGAACTCATGGAGTTAGAGCTAACACTGGTCGAACGGGTTGCCGATACATGGGTGCTGCGTCCATACGCAGGAGATGATGAGGCGAAGATGGCGCGGCGCAAGGCTTGGTTGCGGCAATAACAATATTCGCGAAGATAGGGCGAAATGATAGAAGTACTGATTAAGATCCTCCTGAGCTACCTGCTTGGATCCATCATGGGTGGGTTGGTCGTGGGTCGCCTGCGGGGTGTTGATATTCGCACCCAGGGCAGCGGCAATGCCGGGGCCACCAATGCGTTGCGTACGCAGGGTGTGGTCTTCGGTTTGCTGGTGTTCGTGATAGACATTGGCAAAGGACTGCTGGCAGTTGCCTGGTTGCCGTATGTGAGCCCAGGGTTGCTACATATCACGACAGCCCCGCTACCGGCGGCTGTCGCCCTTGGCCTGCCGTATGCCTGCGGATTGGCCGCCGTATTGGGACATATCTACCCGCTTTATTTTGGTTTCCGTGGTGGCAAGGGTGTTGCGACACTGTTGGGGGTCATCGCCTACCTGTTGCCTGTGACGATCCCGTTCTTCGTGATTGCGTGGATTGTGACGCTGGTCCTGACGGGTTACGTGGGCTTGGCCTCCATTCTCGGTTTTACTGCTGCAACCGTCGCTACTGCGGCCAAGGTGGGCATGTTCACCGTGCCTGCGACATTCATGTACGCCTTGCTGGCATTGGTGCTCTATACACACCGTGCCAACCTGCAGCGCCTGCGTGATGGGAGCGAAAGCCGCTTCCAGAAAGTCATGCTGCTCAACCGCCTCAAGCAGCGCCGCTAACTGGCATGAATATCGACACACGTGTCGAGGCGATTCGGCTGCTCAGCGACGGAGCTTGGCACTCCGGTGAAGACCTGGCGCGAGTCCTGCACGTCAGCCGGGCAGCCGTGTGGAAGCGACTGCAAGGGCTGGGCGAGTGGGGGCTGGAGCTTCAGGCAGTGCGTGGGCGTGGCTATCGCCTGGCGAGGCCGCTGGAGCTTCTGAATGCCGAGGCCATTCGTCGGCACTGTCCTGCGCCGATACGGTCTCGCTTAGGTCAGATTGACCTGTTCCCTGTCCTGGATTCAACCAACGCCTGGTTGATGACGCAAGCCAGCGTGGCAGGCCCGCATCTCTGCCTGGCCGAATACCAGAGCGCGGGCCGCGGCCGACGCGGCCGAAGCTGGCAATCCCCGTTTGGCAGCAACCTCTGCCTATCGCTGGCCTGGCGCTTTACGGAGATACCTGCGCAGTTCAGTGCCTTGGGTCTGGCAGTGGGAGTGGCAGTTGTAGAGGCATTAGCTGCCTTGGGACTTCGTGATCTCGCCTTGAAGTGGCCCAATGACCTGCAGTGGCGTGGTCGCAAGCTCGCAGGGATATTGATCGAACATCGCGGTGAAGGGGGCGGGCCTGCGCGGGTCGTGATCGGGCTTGGGCTGAACCTTGGCATGACGGCATCGCAGGCCAAGGGAATCGACCAGCCCTGGGTCGCCTTGGAGGAGGTCTTTCGGGAATGCGGCGAGCCCATGCCGGGCCGCAACGCCTTGTGCGCCAGCATTCTCAGCGCGCTGATCGGGGCGATAGATGATTTTTCGACCCATGGGTTTGCTGGTTTTTGCGCGCGTTGGACGCAATATGACCTGACCCGGAACCAATGGGTCAGGCTTGAGCATGGTGGCCAGGTCATCGAGGGACTGGCTCGCGGCATCGATGCCGAAGGTGCGCTGCTGTTGGATGTTGACGGGCACCGACAGCGCTATCTGTCCGGGGATCTGAGCCTGCGCCTGGCATCGATGTCGACATGAAGCTACTGCTGGATATCGGCAATTCTAGGGTCAAATGGGCCATGTCGAATGCTGACCTTGGGCCCGGTCATGCCCTAGAGCATGCAGGACGCACGCTTGAGGCTGCCTTGGCTGAGATAAGTCTCCCCGCTGGACCGCGTGAAGTGTGGGTAGCGAGTGTTGCCAGTCTTGACCAGCGCGCGGCCGTGGAGGCTTGGGCGAATCGGCAATTTGGATTGCCAGTCAGGTGGGTGGCGAGCGAGCCTTGTGCCTGCGGCGTTCGCAATGCCTATGCGAATCCGGAGCGTCTTGGGGTGGATCGCTGGCTGGCGGTCATCGCGGGTCATGCACGCCTGC
>JBFKCG010000067.1:0-10716 GCA_041620675.1 Nevskiales bacterium | reverse complement strand
GCCTTGAGCAGGACCTCGGTATCTCCTTCGGAGTAGAAGGTATAGCCCAACCCCTTCAGCTCGGCACGCAGCTCGGGATGGTTGTAGACGGCACCGTTGAAAACGATGCCCAGGCCCAGATGCGGGTCAAACATGGGCTGCTGCGCGTGTTCGGTCAGGTCCATGATCTTGAGGCGACGGTGCGCAAATGCCAGTGGGCCTTGCGCAAAGGTGCCGACGCCGTCAGGACCGCGACGCGCCAGGCGTTCGCCCATGCGTGCGACCACGCCAACATCCGCGGCACTGCCGTCATAACGAATTTCACCGGCGATTCCGCACATGCTTACAAAGCCTCAAGGGGGGGTGGCGTATCCGTGCGGTCGCGCGGCGCGTCCAGCAAGCTGGCGGCCTCCGGCGGCGGTGGCGCATGCATCATCTCGGCGATGCGCTGGATACTGGAGAGAATCTGCGACTGTTCCCAGTTCGGCAGGCGGGAAAAGGCACGGGTAAAGTTTTGCTGCAACAGCGGCGGCGCATCCGCCAGAACCTGGCGCCCGGCATCGGTCAGCGTGATCAGCACCTTGCGGCGGTCGTCCTGGCCGCGCGTACGCAACACCAGAGACTTGCGCTCAAGGCGATCCAGGATTGCCGTCAGCGTGCCCTGGGTCAGGTCGATGCGCATGGCCAGCTCGCCGGCCGATAGCGGGTGCTCGGCGTCGGCCAGGGTTTGCAGCGTGAAGATCTGCGCCGTGCTCAGGCCGACGGTTTGTGTCAGCGCGGCTGAGTGCAGGTCAACTGCGTGGATAATCCGACGGAGCGCAATCAGCACCTCACGGGTCTGGTTGGCAGTCATAGACAATATTACTTTGATAGCAAAACAATATTGTATCGGATAGATTCAGATTTATCAATCTATACAGTGAGATATAGATTGATCGGCCTGATGGATGCATTGATGTCAAATGTTCCTGCCGGCTAACTGGCGGCCAGCAGGATGGCCACGCCGAGCACCATCAGTGATCCGGCGAACAGGTGCTCGCGCAACCGCGCCTCCTTGAACAACAGCGCGCCATACACGATGCCGAACAGCAGGCTGCTGCGTTTCACCGCGATCATGTAAGCGGCCTCGATCTGCGACAGCGCCAGGAAATGACTGAGCACCATGCCCGAGGCCAGTGTGCCGATCAGTAGATGGGCCAGCGGTCGCCGCCACAGCGCACGCAGGCGCGCGGGTTTATCGACACACAACACCAGCGGCGCGGCCAGGCCCAGCACCAGGAAATAAAACGGCCCGAAAAATAATGGCGGTACGTGCAGCATGGCCGCCTTGCCCATGACCGAGGTCAGGCTGTAGATCAGCGCTGCGAGCAGCATCAGGCGTGAGCCGCGCTCGCGCGCAATGGCGCGCAGGGGCGCCAGCAGGCCATCGCGACGCCAGTGCTCGGCGTTCAGGCTATAGGCACCGAGGACAATCAGGGCAATGCCGATGACGCCTTGCCATGACAGCGTCTCGCCGAGCACGAGGAAGCCGGTCAAGACCATGAAGGCCGGGGTGAACGCCAGGTATGGGACGGTCAGGGCCAGCGGGCTGTCGCGGATCGCCGCCAGATACAGCACCATGCCGAGCAATTCCAGCGGCACCAGCACAACCAGCCAAGCCAGGAATGGTGTCCCCATCGCAGGCCAGGGTTGCAGCCATAACCATGGCAGCAGGCAGGCGGCGGTGAACACGGCGTACACCAGTGCCATCTCGCGGGCGGCATAACCCTTGAGCAGGGACTTGGCCGCGGTATCCCCGGAGGCCAGCAGAAAAGCGCTGCACAGGCTCAGGAAAAACCAAGTCATGCGTTCACGGGTGGCAGTCGCTTGATCGTGTGGCGGTTATCCAGAGTATGCGGGCAGTTGTGCGGCCGGGCCACGGTCGGATGGCCCAGCCGGTCAAAACAGCCGACATTACCCGGCAAGTCCGATTATCATTGCCGGCTTGCGACCGGCCCTTGCCCGACTCCCGGTGCCAGATCGGCTGCCTTGCCATGATTCCACACAACCATTTGAGCGAATCCCATGATCGACAGCAGTGAAATTGAACTTTTCCGCGACAACGTCGTGCGCTTTTTGAAGGACAAGGTGCAACCGCACTACGACGCCTGGGAAAAGGCCGGCATCTACCCGCGTGAACTGTGGATCCAGATGGGCGAGGCCGGCCTGCTGTGCGTGGATGCGCCCGAGGAATATGGCGGCATTGGTGCGCCCTTCGAATTCAGCTGCGTCGTGCTGGAAGAAGTCGGGCGCATGGGCTTTGGCGCGCTGTCCGCCAACCTCGCGGTCCATTCGGACATCGTGTGCCCTTACATTGCGCACCTCGGCACCGAGGAACAGAAGAAGAAGTTCATTCCGAAGCTGGTCAGTGGCGAGATGGTGGGCGCGATCTGCATGAGCGAGCCCGGTGCCGGCAGTGACCTGCAAGGTATCAAGACCACGGCGCTGCCTGACGGTGACGGCTTTGTCATCAACGGCCAGAAGACTTTCATCACCAATGGCCAGCACGCCGATGTGATGGTGGTCTTCACCAAGACCGATCCCAAGGCCGGCGCCAAGGGCACCAGCCTGTTCCTGGTCGAAGCCACCATGGAAGGCTTTGCTCGTGGTCGCAACCTGGAAAAGATCGGCCAGCATTGTGGCGACACATCGGAGCTGTTCTTCAGCAACGTTCGGGTGCCGGCAGATGCCCTGCTTGGCCGTCCCGGCAACGGCTTCGGCCACCTGATTGACGAGCTGCCACGCGAGCGCCTCACGCTGGCGGTGCATGCAGTCGCCGCCGCCGAAGGCGCACTGGCACTGACCATTGACTATGTGCGTAGCCGCAAGGCCTTTGGCACCACCGTCGCGGCATTCCAGAACACGCGCTTCGAGCTGGCCGACATCAAGACCGACATCGAGATCAACAAGGCCTACGTGAAGCACTGCGCGCAGTTATACGCGCAGGGCAAGATGGATGTGCCGACGGCGGCCATCGTCAAGCTGGCCACCACCGAGATGCAGTTCCGCGTTGCCGACCGCTGCCTGCAATTGTTCGGCGGTTACGGCTACATGACCGAATACCCGATTTCGCGTTACTTTACCGACGCGCGCGTGCAGCGCATCTATGGCGGCACCTCGGAGATCATGAAGGAAGTCATTGCCCGCAGCCTGGTCGGGCGCGGTTCGTAATTTCAAATCAATGGCCTGAAGATTATTCCAGTCTTCGGCTGCGACTGGTGTAATGTTATGCCTGTCGTAGGCCTTGCGCGTACGCGCGTCCTTGGATGTAATGTGGTGGTCGCAATAAAAATTATTGCCCGGTTGAGGCCAGACTAGGAGCAATTGAACGCATGGATACCCTCGACATCATCAGGAACCTGATCATGGGTCCCGGCATTTTTGTGCTGGGGGCTTTCTTTGTCATGCTCCCCTTCGTTGGGGTGCGTGTCTTTGGCGTGGTGCTGATGATTTTTGCAACCTCGTCCGGTGGCCTGTCCTACGAGAAGTGGCAGTTTGAAACCTATCTTGTGGTCCTGATGGTCTCGAGCATTGCCGTGGCTTGTGGTGCGTACCTCAACTATCACCTGACGGACCGGCGCATCAAGCAACTGATCGAAGACAACAAGTCCAAGGCCCGCGAGGGCCGGGAGATCATGGTGCCGTATTGCAAGGATGGCACCTGGTTCCATCCCGGCCTGGTCTACAGCGATGGCTTTTACCGGGTCGGGCCCAAGGGTGGTGAGCGCACTACGCAAAGCTACGAGCAGGCCCTGCAGATGTTGCGGGACATGCCGATTGCCTGCTGGCGACGTCCCAGCCCACGCAGTGGGTTGCTGGGCATGGTCAGTGCGGCGCACTGGGGCCAGCCACCGCTTCGCTATGACCGTCGCCAGGTCGTGCGCCCGCAGCCAGTGCAGGCTAAAGCGGCGTAGCCCAGCCTGGCTGCTGCCGATGCCTAGAAGCTGATTGGCTTGCCGGCCCAATCCAGGAATGCGGCACCCGCCTGGCCGCCGCGCTGATCCAGCACCGTGAGGAACTGGCGGGCGGCTCGCTCGGCAGTAAACAGCTTGCCGGCTGGAACGTTCTGCTGGAATGGCTTCGATAGCGCGGTATCGGTCGTCCCCGGGTGAAACAGCGTCACCGAGCATTCGGGGTGGCTGCGGCGAAGCTCAACGGCCAGGGTCTGCAAACCCATATTGAGTGCGGCCTTTGAGCAGCGATAGCTGTACCAGCCGCCCAGACGGTTGTCGCTGATGCTGCCCACGCGTGCCGAGATCGCAGCGATGCGTGTCGTACACGCACGCGGCAGCAAGGGCTTGAGCCCAGCGAGCAAGCGTAGCGGGCCCAGTGCATTGATGCGCATCACGGTCTCGAACGCGGACGAATCAAGATCCTCGATGCGCCGTTCCGGTCGCAGCGCCGGCGCGTGCAGGATGCCACTGCAGATATAAATGGCCCGCAACGAGCCTTGCTGTTGTGCAAGTTGCTGGCGGATGGCTTCGCAGGCCTGGTCAATGCTGTCATCCTGCCGCAGGTCGAGACGCAGGCTGTGCGGGTACTGTGCGCAGTCGGTCCTCGACAGGGCGATCACCGTCTCGCCGCGCGCCGCCAGTTGTTGCGCCAGCGCACTGCCAATGCCGCCATTGGCTCCCACCACCACACTGGCGCCAGGGACATCGGTGGCGGCAGGCGCAGTCAAGGCGATTAGCCCAGGTTGTCTCGCAGCGCCGGCGTCAGGCGCGGATAACGAAAGTCAAAGCCCAGGGCCTGCAGGCGTGCAGGGACCACCTGCTGGTCAACCAGTAACAAGCTGCTCATCTCGCCCATCAACACGCGCAATACAGGTGCCGGGAACTTGAACAGCAGGGGGCGATGCAGTTGCTTCGCCAACTGCGCGGCGAACTGGCGCTGGTCGACTGCCTCGGGTGCGACCAGGTTGATGTGGCCGCAATAGCGCGTGTCAGTCAGGGCTTGCTGCAATGCAGTGCAGACATCCGCCAGCGCAACCCAGGGCATGAATTGCTGGCCCGGTCCCATGACCGCGCCGAGCCCCAGCGAAAAAGGCAGCCGCAACTTCGCGAGCACGCCTCCCGGACCGATGACAACGCCCAACCGGAAGATCACCTGACGGTCACACAGGGGTTGTGCCGCCTGTGCGGCGGCCTCCCAGTCCGCACACAAATGTGCAGCGAAATCATCGCCGGCAGGCGCATCCTCATTGAGCTGGGCACGTGGCTGGTTGCCGTAATAACCGACCGCCGAGGCATTGATCCATACAGTGGGGTGGTGCCCGGTTTCGGCCAGGTCTCGGGCCAGGTCGTGGGTGAAGGCAATGCGCGAGTCGCGCAGGGCCTGTTTGCGTGCCTCGGTCCAGCGGCGCGCGCCGATGTTCTCGCCCGCCAGGTTGATGACCGCATCAAGCTTCGCATCGACTGCGCTGATACTCCGGATCGCCCGCCCATGTAGCAGCTCGCCGGGCCTCGGCTCGCGGCGCATCAGGCACCACAGCTGGTGATCGCCCAGCCTGTGCTGAAGTGCGGAACCAATCATGCCAGTGGCGCCGGTGAGCAGGATGTTCATGGCGGGTTCACTCCGTTGCAGACGACTTGCGACGATTCTCACCCGCATCCTTGAGCGAGAAAGGGGTGAAGTTGGTGTGGCTGTCGTAGGTATCCACGCCCTCCGCACGCTTGAGGCGATTGACCACGAAATAGGTCACGGGTGTGAATAGCACCTCGACCATGACCTTGAACACGAAGTTGAAGATCACCACCGCCATCAGGGCATCTCCAGTCCATATCCCATAGAAAGCCAGGGGATAGAAGATCAGCGAATCGATGCCCTGTCCGCCAATGGTGGAACCAATCGTGCGCATCCACAGGTGCCGGCCGCCTGTCCATAGCTTCATTTTTGCCAGCAGGTAGGAATTGACGAAGTCCCCGACCCAGTAGGCCAGGATGCTGGCGCAGACAATGCGAAAGGTGGTGCCGAACGCTGTCTCCAGGGCGGGTTGGTACTGTTCGTTGAACGGCTCGGCGGGGCTGGCCGGCACGTTGAGGATGAACCAGCTCATGCCGCTGGCGAACAGCATCGCCGCAAATCCTGCCCAGATCGCACGCCGCGCACGGGCGTAGCCATACACCTCGGTCAATACGTCGCCAAAGATGTAGCTGATGGGGAAGAACAGGTTGCCAGCACCAAAGCTCAAGACCCCAAGCACTGGCAGCGTGACCATCGCGACCTTGGCCGGTCCGATCAGGTTGGAGCACAGCAGCACGGTGACCATGCCGGCAACCAGGAAATCGTAGTAGCGAAAGCTACGCATGGCCTGACTTTAAGGGATTCGGCAAGGGCTTGCCTTGACCCGCAGGCAGCTGGACTCTGCGCGTGAGCAATGTAGTGACGCCGTGCGCGAAACGGGCTGGATTGCACAATGGGTCAAGTTATCTATAGCCATATTGTTTGATATGCGTAAGGTAGTAAGTGGTCAAAAATGTTTGGTCATCCAGGTCGGCCCACCATGCAAGCTCCAAAAACGCCTCGTAACGAGGCCCGCCGCCTCGACGCGGTCATGAATCTGGACATCCTCGACACGCTGCCCGAGGACGTGTTCGATCGCATCACGCGCATCGCTGCCCACGTCATGGACGTGCCCTTTGCCTGTGTCACGATCGTTGACAAGGACCGGCAATGGTTCAAGTCCAGGGTTGGGCTGCCGGTAGAGGAGACAGCCCGCCGTGTGTCCTTCTGCGGGCACGCGATCAATTCAAAGGGCCTGTTCCTGGTGCCGAATGCACAGCAAGACGAGCGCTTTACAGACAACCCACTGGTGACCGGAGCCCCCAATATCGCGTTCTATGCCGGCGTGCCCGTGAACAGCCCGGATGGTTATCCGGTTGGCACGCTCTGCGCCATTGGCCAGGAACCCAAGGAGCCAAGCGAAAGCCAGCAGCAGTTGCTGCTGGATCTCGCCGCCATGGTGGAAGACGAATTGAAGCTGCGCCAGCAGGCGACGACGGATGACTTGTCTGGCCTGATGAATCGCCGGCTGTTCATGCCCTTGGTCAAGCGCGAAATCGCCCGTGCGCGAAGGAATCAAACACCACTGTCGCTCATGATGCTGGACGTCGATCACTTCAAGCAGATCAACGACCAATTCGGTCACGAAGCCGGGGATGCGGTCATCACCACCATCGGCAGGAAATTGCCGGAGCTCATTCGTCGCCCGGGCGATGCCATTGCGCGTTTCGGCGGCGATGAATTCATGGCGGTGTTGGCAGACACGGATGAGGCTCAGGCTGCCGATATCAGCCACAAGGTTTCCGTGGTCCTCAAATCCGCCATTGGCAGAACCTTGGGAACCTCCAAGCCAAGGCAGCCACAACCTTCAGTCAGCATTGGTGTCGCTGTGTCCCGGCCCAACCATCCCAGCCGGTCGGCCGAGGACTTTTTCGTGACGGCTGATTCCGCGCTATATGAAAGCAAAGACCAGGGTCGCAACCGCGTGACGGTACGCCACCTCGCCTGACGCCGGTCCACGCGGGCCGCTGTCGCCACATTTCCAACTGCCGTTGTATAAGATTGGCTCAAGGGGTCGAGGTGGCCTCGCATGAGAGGGGGGACTATGGCTAAGTCTTCGGGGCCCGACTGGGTTGTTCGTTGCAGCTGCGGCCAGGTTGAATTGCGGGCAAGCGGCGAACCCATCAGCCGGATTGTCTGTTACTGTGATGACTGCCAGGCGGGTTCCGCACAGGTCGAGGCCCTGCCCAATGCCAGGGCCGTCAAGGATGCACTGGGCGGCACTGCCTATGTGCTGGTGCGCAAGGACAAGGTCGAGTGGGTGAAGGGCAAGAACCTCATCAAGCACTACAAGATCCGGGAGAATTCGACGACCCGACGCAATGTCGCGAGCTGCTGCAACAGTGCGGTGATCGTGGATTTCGAGGGCTGGCAGCCGTGGATTACCCTGTATGGCACGGCCATTGTCGGCGGATGCCCTGCGCCGCAGATGCGTTTTTTCACCCGCTTCGCACCAGAGCCTGCGCGCGTACCAAACGATGTGCCGGGCTATGCTCGCTTCCCGCTCTCCTTCCCCTTGAAGGTCCTGCGCGCGGCGGCGAGCATGCGGTTGGGCCTGTGAGCGGCTGACAATGCCGGAGACCCTGCGCAGCATTGGGGACGCTATGCCCCTGCAGGAACTGGAAGAGCAGGGTTACTGCATCATTCCCGATTTTCTCTCGGCTGAGACGCTGCGCGCGGTGCGCGATGGCTTGGCCCCTTACCTGGGCAGGCATCGGGGCCGCAATGATTTCGAGGGCTTCAAGACCGAGCGCGTGTATACCCTGGTGGCGCGCGGGAAAGTATTTGAAGACATCGCCGAAGATGCGCGTGTGATGGCAGCGTGCAGTCACTACCTGCAGCCTGGCTTCCTGCTGACGGCCAGCCAGTCCATCTGCATCCATCCCGGCGAGACGGCCCAGCCGCTGCATTACGACGACACCTTCTACACCATCCCGCGTCCGCGCCCGCCCGTCAGCATCAGCACGATTGTGGCAGTGGATGCCTTCACCGCCGAGAACGGCGGCACCGAGGTTATCCCTGGCAGTCACCGTTGGGATGACGAAGCCGTGGGTGGCGCGTATCGCGGCGCAATGTCGGGCAAGCCCATGCCGCAGTCGCTGGAGCGAGAGCTGGTGCCGATCGAGATGCCGGCCGGCGCCTGCGTGTTTTTCCTCGGCACGCTGGTGCATCGAGGCGGCGCCAATCGTTCGCAGGCGCCACGACTGGCCTTCTCCAACCAGTATTGCCAGCCCTGGGCGCGCACGCAGGAAAATTTCTTCCTGGGCGTGCCGCGCGAGAAAGTGCGGGCCATGTCACCGCAACTGCAGTCCTTGCTCGGCTACAACATCTGGCCACCGTTCATGGGTCACGTGACGGCTTCGCATCCGCTCAAGACACTGCAAGAGGCTTATGTAAACGCGGTGGAATCCAATCGGGCCGATGATGGGGATCCCGCTTGAATCACGGAAAGCTGAGTCGAGGACAAGTGCGCGGCTTTAGAGCCATTTGGCCAACATACTGATTATTATGGAATTGTGAGGCGTCATCTCGGGACACGCACTAACCTGGGCTCACGAGGCGGTTAGTCAAAGAAAGCCATATAGATTCCATGTCATATCGCATTAGGATGACAGAACTCATTCTAGACTGTATGTGTGAGGGCATAGCGGTGGAACCCCCGAAAATTCCCGATAACGAAACCCAACGCCAACGTGCGGTGGACAGGCTCGAGATCCTGGATACGGGCCCTGAAGATGCCTTTGATCGCATCACGCGTATGACGGCCAAGATCATGGACACACCCATAGCTTGTGTCACGATCGTGGACAAGGATCGCCAGTGGTTCAAATCCAGTGTAGGCCTTGATGTACAAGAAACGAATCGCCGCATCTCGTTTTGTGGCCATGCCATCAACTCAAAGTCGCTCTTTATCGTCACCAACGCCAGGGAAGACCCTCGTTTTGCAGACAACCCGCTGGTAACGGGCGCCCCAAAGATCGCGTTCTATATCGGCGTCCCGGTCATGAGTTCCGATGGCTATGCGGTAGGCACCTTGTGCGCGATCAGCGACACCCCCAAGGATCCGTCAGATGACCAGCAAAATCTCATGAAAGACATGGCCAAGGTTGTTGAAGGTGAATTGCATCTCAGGGAGCAAGCAACCACGGATGAACTCTCCGGGCTGATTAACCGCAGGCAGTTCATCCTTCAGGCGCAAATGGAACTAGGGCGGGCACAGCGTAGTAAAAGGCCGATCGCGCTCCTGATGTTGGACGTCGACAAATTCAAGGAAATCAATGACGCGCTTGGTCATGCTGCAGGCGACAAGATCATTTCTGCCATTGGTGAGGAACTGCCCAGATTATTCAAACGTCCGGGCGATTCGATTGCGCGTCTGGGTGGCGATGAATTCATTGCGATTCTTTCTGATACGGACATTAATGGCGCCACCACTCTCGGCGAGAAAACCCGGATAAAACTATATGACGCTATCCGGAAGGCGGCGGGGATTGACGACAAGCAGGGCAAGAACCTATCCGTCAGCATTGGTGTCGTAGTGCTTAAGCCCGCCAAAACCGAGCCAGAGATTGAGGATGTCATGAAGATGGTTGACTCCGCGCTGTATGAAAGTAAGCACAAGGGTCGCAACAGGGTGACGGTGCGTGAGCTTGAGTGAGGCAAGTGTGCAGAGGATGCTCATAAAGGCCGCAATTGCGGCTTTTTCTTTGTCCGTGGCAAGCCCACAACTGTAAGCAAAGCATCGCGCGTACACTAAGGTCATCAAATAGGGGGGTGAGAGTGATCGGACTATTTTCAGAGTATTCCAGCACATTCTTGCGCGTCGTCGCGATTATTACTCTGGTGGCTTTCGCCATTCCCATCAGCCTGGCGCCACTTAAATGGGCCATGGCCTTGCGCTGGGAAGTGGATGCCCGGCCAGGCCTCGCGCTCTATTTCGGCCGCTGCCTGGGCGTGGTCGCACTGGTATTGGTATGGGCCAGTTGGCACGCGGCTTCGCATCCGGCTTTGCAGCCGTTCTATTTCAATATCCTGATCGGCAGCACCGGCCTGCTGACACTGGTGCATGTAGTCGGTGCGTTGCAAAAGGTGCAGCCCTGGACCGAGACAGCGGAGATCCCGTTCTGGGCCGGGCTC
>JBFKCG010000066.1:0-10890 GCA_041620675.1 Nevskiales bacterium | reverse complement strand
CAGTCATCGGCATAATCCTGGATGAGGTCGCGAACGGATTCAAAAACTGCCCGCGGCTGACCAATCGGATCAGGAACTGAGGATTTTTTCTGCCAATGGGCTGCGGCAAATATTGGCCGTGCATAACACGAGGATGTTGTGAAACATTCGTTGCTGCGCCTAAAGCTCGATCTGAATAGATTGCATGGCCCGTACTGCCTTGCTGCGGGCTTCTTCGATGCTGGTTGCGCGTGCCAAGGTCACACCCATGCGGCGATGACCCTGCACCTCAGGCTTGCCAAACAACCGCAACGCGGTGTCTGGGTCGGTTAATGCCGCCCCGACATTACCGAAGGAGACCTTGTCTGAGTTGCCCTCGACCAGCAAGGCACAGGACGCCGACGGGCCCTGCGAATGAATATTCGGGATAGGCAAACCCAGGATGGCACGCGCGTGCAAGGCAAACTCTGACAGGTCTTGAGAGATGAGAGTGACCAGCCCGGTGTCATGGGGGCGCGGCGATACCTCGCTGAACCACACCTCATCGCCTTTGACGAACAATTCAACGCCGAAGACACCACGACCACCCAGGTTATCGGTAACGGCGGCTGCGATTCGCCTGGCTTCCGTCAGTGCATCGTTTGTCATGGGTTGCGGCTGCCAGGATTCGCGGTAATCGCCGTCTTTCTGCAGGTGCCCGATGGGCTCACAGAAGGATGTGCCATTCGCATGTCGCACCGTCAGCAAGGTGATCTCGTAATCGAAATTTACGAAACCTTCGACTATGACCCTACCCGCACCGGCCCGGCCGCCCTGCTGGGCATAGGCCCAGGCCTTGTCGACGTCTGCTTCCGATCGGACCAGACTCTGGCCCTTTCCCGAAGAACTCATAATTGGCTTGATTACGCAAGGCAGGCCAATCTCCGCCACCGCTTTTTTATAGTCACCCTCGTTATCCGCAAAACGATAAGGGGAAACCCGCAGGCCCAGCGTCTCAGCGGCAAGCCGTCGAATCCCTTCGCGGTTCATGGTGAGTTTGGCAGCACGTGCCGTCGGGATCACGGTATAGCCTTCGTTCTCGAGCTCAACCAGCGTATCTGTCGCAATGGCTTCGATCTCGGGAACGATGTAATGCGGTTTCTCTTGCTCGATCACGCGGCGCAGAGCGTCACCATCCAGCATCGGCACCACATGTGAGCGATGGGCAACCTGCATGGCCGGTGCGTTGGGGTAGCGATCAAGCGCAATGACCTCAACGCCGAATCGCTGCAGTTCAATAACGACCTCCTTGCCCAGCTCTCCCGAGCCGCAAAGCAGGACGCGGGTGGCCGTGGATGTCAACGGCGTGCCGATACGAATCATGAAACCCTCGTAAGACTACAGTGAGATCATCTTTAACGTTTGGAAACAAGATGGCGAGCAATAGCTGGCTAAATAAGACCTTTACTACGCCTGTCTAGGATAATGGAATTTCAAGGCGCAGGGTGGTGCCACCGCCAACCCGGCTCTCAATGTGGAATCTTCCGTCACACAAGCGTACTCGCTCGGCCATCGCAGTCAGACCCAGGCCACGGTCACTGTTCTCATCAAGGTCAAAGCCGGAACCATCATCCGTAATTCGCATTGTCAGTTGCCTATTCACGCTTGTCAGCTCTACACGCACTTCACGCGCCCCACCATGGCGGGTCGCATTATTAACCGCCTCCTGAACGATGCGGAACAGGTGTTCTTCGACTTGAGCGGGCAGGCCACCCTCATGGCTGTAAAACACTTTTACATAGACGCCCGTAAGCTCATGCACGCGCTGGCTATAGCTGTGCAATGCACTCTTCAAGCTAACTTCGCCCAGCTCGACAGGGCGCAGGCCGTAGACGATTGCACGCAACTCCTGTGTGGTATCGCGCAATTCACGCACTACTTCCTGCAACTGGCCACCCGGATTTTTCAAAGCCTCTGCTTCCAGCAATAAACGGGCTGCCACCAATCGCTGCCCCAATCCATCATGCAGTTCACGTGCGATGCGGCGACGTTCATCATCCTGGGCAGACAACACTCCAACTGACAGGCGCAACCTGGCCTTGTGCTGAAGTGTCACTCGGCGTGCAAAGGCCAACATCAGGATGGCGGTCATGCCCAGGATTCCCAATTCAACAGGATTGAAGTCGCCGGTTATTGTTCCGTCACCCAGCAAGCCATATACGAGTCCCACACAGATCGCCAATAGCGCGAACAACATCGGCCTTGACTGCTGCACTTGATATCGCGCCCCCCTCACCAGGTAAACCAGTAGCAACAGTGCAATGGGGGCAAATGACACGAACCACAGGTCATAAACCAGCACGACCTGTTCAATTGGCTGATCGAACATCAAAGGGAGCGCACACAGGACGGGCAACAATGCCATCCACCAGTATATTCTTGGGAAACGCTGCCCGGTGATCAGCGACAGGTAGCGGAGCGATGCCATTGGTATCACTGGGCCCGCAACGAAGACCAGGCGCTTGACCCAGGCCGCATCAAGCCTCAATGAGTAGGACAGCAGGCTATCCACGTAATAAATCGTGGCAGCGGAAACGACAAGACTGAAGAATACCCAGTACTGTTGCTCCTCGATTCGGGTTAACAACAAGAACCCCGCCATTAACGTCCCGAGCAATAGCAAGGTCAGCGTAATGACTTCAATTCTTTCGACATTTCTCTGCTGCTCATGTGCCTCCTGCAGTATCAACGGAGCTGGACCCAGCTTGGTGTCTTCGACTGGCAATCCAGTCGGGAGGAAAAGACTGAGGGCGCGTACCGCAACCAGGTTCTCACCCGGCGTCAGCAATGCAGCAGGCAACAGGTAGCTTCGCGGCTTGCGCATGGCGCTGACGAATTCGTACCAGTCATTACCAAGCCTTCCTTCGCCGCCGATTCGCACCCCGTTGAGGTAAGTCACATCTGTTTCCTGAATTTGACCAAGATACAGGAAGCAGGCTTGGTTCAGATCTTCAGGCTTGATCTGGAAGCGCAGGCGGTACCACAGGAACCCATCCTCCAGGCCACCCATTTCTCCCAGCTTTGTGATTGGGTCTTGATCCAGTCGGCTCCAGTGGCTGTCGTCAAAACCGGGCTGTGCCCAGGCCAAGTCATCGCCGCGATGGGCTCGCCAGTCAGCACCAGCAAGAGAGACAACTTCTTCGCAGGCCAAGGCAGTCCCAGCTTGGAACAGCAGGGCAATGATCAGTAAGCGACGATGCATCCTTGCATTATGGCCGGATTACCGGCCCCAAGGTATAACCTAGCCGCCGGCCGGTTTGATCGACACCAGTAACTGGCGTGCACTGACCTGAGCGCCCATGACACAGTTCACGTTATCAACACTGCCTTCGACGCCAGCCGTTACCTGGAACTCCATTTTCATGGCCTCGAGCACGACCAGGGTTTGACCCTTCTGGACGTGATCGCCATTCTTGACGTTCACGGCGATGATTTTCCCGTCCATCGGTGCGACCAAGCGACCGTCACTGCCCGCTTCTGCACCCTTGGCCGGCTCATAGGTTCCATCCACGTAGGCGTGGGTCTCGCTCTCGGAACACAGCCACAGGCCGTTGGCATGCCTGGCGTAATACGCGCGTCCCTGTACTCCCTCACAGACATAGTGCAGCTCATGACCCGACTGCGCGGTCAAGGTCAGGTGCAGGATTTCCGATTGCTCGCCTTGTAGTACCCGGATTTCAAACTCACCCTGTGGTCGCGCCATGACCTGGCACTGGGTCTCCACGTCCTGACAGCGCAGCTTGACCAGCGATGGGGCGGGATTCGAGCTGAACCAACTCAGCATATTGCCCGTCAGGCCGGCACTCGCCTGCAAGCGAATGGCGTCGGTCTGGTAAAGAACGGCAGCAGCCAGTGCTGTATGGTGAAGGCCAGGCTTCTCGCTAGCCTTGATGACCTCTGGCGGAAAGTTTTTACCGATGAAAGCTGTCGAGAAATCGCCACTGGCGAACTCCTCGTGCCCGATGATGCGCTCAAGAAAATCCCGGTTACTGGCCACGCCAAGCAGAACGGTGTCACTGAGGATTTTGAGTAGTTTGCGCCGCGCCAATTCCCGCGTTGGCGCATGGGCAATGAGTTTGGCTTGCATGGAGTCATAGAACGGACTGATCAGTTGCCCGCTTTTGAGGCCATGGTCTACGCGCACACCTTCGCCAGTCGGGACCTGCCAGGCCAGCACCTGGCCGGTCTGGGGCATGAAGTTATTCGCGGGGTTTTCCGCGCACAATCGCACTTCGATCGCATGCCCCGAACTGCGAGCCAGGACTTGATCCTGGGATAACGGCAGAGACTCACCTTGCGCGATGCGCAGCTGCCACTCAACCAGGTCAATGCCATACACCAACTCAGTGACAGGATGCTCAACCTGAAGGCGAGTATTCATCTCGAGGAAATAAAACTGCTTGTCTCGAGCGAGCATGAACTCCACCGTGCCCGCGCCGACATAATTCACGGCCTTGGCGGCTGCGACCGCCGCCTCACCCATCTTGCGGCGTAGCGCATCATCGACCGCGGGCGATGGCGCTTCCTCGACAACCTTCTGGTTTCGCCGCTGGATAGAGCAGTCACGTTCGCCGATGTGGATCACGTTGCCGTGGCGATCCCCAAACACCTGTATCTCGACGTGACGTGCATCGACAACCGCTTTTTCGATCAGCAGCTGCCCATCACCAAAGGCATTGCTTGCCTCGGAACGCGCCGACTGGATACTGGAAGCCAGGTCCTTTTCCTCAAACACCAAACGCATGCCGCGGCCACCACCGCCAGCTGCCGCCTTGATCATGACCGGCAGCCCAACCTTTTTTGCTTCCTTCAGCAGCGTCTCATCGGACTGGTCATCGCCCTGGTAGCCCGGCACACAGGGCACCTTGGCCTTAAGCATGCGAATCTTGGAGGCACTCTTATTGCCCATGGCCTCGATGGAAGCCGGATCAGGACCGATGAACACCAGCCCGGCATCCAGCACGGCCTGGGCAAAGTCCTCGCGTTCTGACAAAAAGCCATAACCGGGATGCACGGCCTCTGCGCCCGATTGCCTTGCTGCCGCAATGATGTTCTCGATGACGAGGTAGGATTCCTTGGCTGGCGACGGCCCGATGCGAACAGCCTCATCTGCCTCCCAGACATGCATGGCGTCACGATCGGCATCCGAGTAGACCGCCACGGTCTTATAGCCCAGTTTCTTGCACCCGCGTATCACGCGAACCGCAATCTCACCGCGATTGGCAACCAGGACCTTGCTGAATTTCGACATCGTTATTTTTCCTCTGCCCAGTTCGGCAGTCTTTTCTGCACAAAAGCCATCGTTCCTTCCATGCCTTCTGCGCTGCGTATCGCCGCGGAGAACTGGCGCGCAGCATCGTCCAGAATGGTTTCAGGGTCCTGATGGCCAACTGCCAGCATGATGCCCTTAGTCACGGCATTGGCCCCGGGCGCACAGCGCCTGATTTGTTTAACAACATCCGCTAGCAGCGCTTGGATATGGTCCTCGTCGCTTGCGACAAAATGCACCAGACCCAAGCGAAGTGCCTCGTCCCCCTTGAAACGGGCACCGCATACGCCCAGCCGCCGTGCCTGTGAAAGGCCGATCCGCTCGACCACGAATGGCGCGATCTGCGCGGGTGGGATCCCCAAGCCCGTTTCCGGCATGCCGAAACTGGCATCCTTGTGCGCGATCGCGATGTCCGTGACGCAGGCCAGCCCAAAACCCCCACCCAGCACCGCTCCCTCAAGAATGGCGATGGTGGCCTGTGGCGCAGCGTTCACCTTGCGCAGCAATCGACCAAAACTGCGGTTGTAATCCGCGACAGGGTCGCCTCCCTCACTGGCTTTGGCCTGGCGTGCGCTGGCCATATCCTTGATATCGCCGCCAGCGCAGAAATGACCGCCGGCACCACGCAGCACCACTGCGCGTACACCACGATCCTCATGAATGGCATCAAACAGTGCGCTGAGGTCATTCAGCAGCGCCGTCGACATGGCATTGCGTGCCTCTGGCCGGTTGAATGTCAGGTGCAGAACACCCTTGTCGAGGGCCTGCAGGATGTTAGGGGTCTCTGGCAGGCTCATTTGGCGCTCATCTTGGCAATGATCTTGAGCATGACCTCATCTGCACCACCACCAATCGAGTGCAGGCGCAGGTCGCGATAGAACTGCGAAACCGGGTTTTCCCACATATAGCCTTGTCCGCCCCAGAACTGCAGGCAGCTGTCGCACACCTCGCGTGCCACACGCGCGGTCTTGAGCTTGGCCATGGACGCCATCAGCGTGACATCCTTGCCTGATTGCTGGTCTTGGGTCGCGCGGTAAACTAGCGAGCGGCAGGCCTCGACCTCGGTACGCAGTTCGGCGAGGCGATAGCTGACGTACTGATTGCCAAGGATTGGCTGGCCAAATATCTGGCGCTGGCTGGTATAGCGCATGGTCTCGTCCAAGACTCGATCCATGCTGGCAAGGATGCTGGCCGACAGGAACAGTCTCTCTTCCTGGAATTGTTGCATCTGGTAGGTAAAGCCCTTGCCCTCCTCGCCAATGAGGTTACTGGCGGGAACACGCACCTCGTCAAAGAAAATGATCGCGGTATCACTGGAGCGCTGCCCCAGCTTGTCGAGCTTGGTCTTACGGTCAATGCCCTTGGCATCCAGCGGCACCACGATCAGCGACTTGTTGTTGTGACGCGTGCCTTCACTGGTGTTGCACAGCAGGCAGGCCCAATCGCCCTGCGTACCGTTGGTGATCCACATCTTCTGGCCATTGATGACCCAGTCACCCCCGACCCGTCGCGCGCTGGTCTTGATTCCCGCCACATCCGAGCCCGCGCCCGGTTCGCTCACGGCGATACAGGCCACCAGATCTCCCGCAATGCTGGGCGCCAGGTAATTCTTCTTGAGTTCATCCGAGCCAAAACGCGCCAGCGCTGGCGTGGCCATGTCGGTCTGCACACCGATGGCCATTGGGATGCCACCGACGGTGCAATGTCCAAGACCTTCCGCGAAGGCCACCTGGTAGGAATAATCGAGGCCGAGTCCGCCGAATTCCGTTGGCTTGGTAATGCCCAGTAGCCCGAGGTCACCCATCTGCTTGAATAGCTTGCGCGCCGGGAAGATGCCTTCGCGTTCCCATTCAGCGGCATGCGGGTTGATCTCCTTCTCGACGAACTGTTTCGTTGTCTTGTAGATCTCGTCGTGTTCGTGGCTGAAGTTCATGGTTAGGACCCTGGTTACAATCTTGCAATACCAAAACTATTGCGCTGGACAGTGCGCTGCTGCGCCTCGCGGCAGATGGACAGCGTGAAGCCCAGCACACGGCGCGTATCGCGCGGGTCAATCAGCCCATCGTCGAACAGGCGCGCAGTCGCGGCCAAGGCGCTGGATTCCTTGTCGAACTGGCTGATGATTCCCTGGCGGATTGACGCCAGCATCTTTTCATCCGTCTCGGACATGACCTTGCCCTGCTTCTGCCATTTCTCGCGCGTGATGATCTCCATCACGCCGGCGGCCTGCTCGCCACCCATCACCGAAGTTCGGCTATTGGGCCAGGCAAAGATGAAATGCGGACCGAAGCCGCGTCCGCACATGCCATAGTTACCCGCACCAAAGGAGCCGCCCATGACGATGGTGATCTGTGGCACGGTGGCATTGGCCACGGCCTGGATCATCTTGGATCCGTGCTTGACGATGCCGCCCTGTTCCGAGTCACTACCGACCATGTAGCCGGTGGTGTTCATCAGGTAAATGATCGGGATGTTGGTCTGGCAGCATAGCTGGATGAACTGCCCCGCCTTGGTGGCACCACGTACGGTAATCGGGCCGTTGTTCGAGATGATGCCAACGGGATGACCCTGGATGGTCGCACGACCACAGATGGTCTGGCGGTCATATTCGTACTTGAAGTCGAGGAACTCGGAACCATCCACGATGCGCGCAATGGCCTCGCGGCAGTCATACGGCTTGCGATAATCGGCCGGGACCACGCCACACAGTTCGTCTATGTCATAAAGTGGTTCACGCACCGGCAAGGTCGAGATCTGCGGGCGTCCTGCGTTCCAGTTGAGGCTGCGCATGATCTCGCGTGCGATGCGAATGCCATCGGCATCGTTCTCGGCCAGGAATTCGCTCACCCCGGACACCTGTGAATGCATCTCGGCGCCACCCAGGTCCTCATCATCAGCGATTTCCCCGGTCGCGGCTTTCAACAGCGGGGGACCGGCCAGGAACACCTTGGCCTGCTTGCGCACCATGACCACGTAATCGGACAGTCCCGGCATGTAGGCGCCGCCGGCTGTGGATGAACCATGCACGACCGTGACCTGCGGGATACCGGCCGCCGACAGGCGAGCCTGGTTGGCAAAGGTCTTGCCACCCGGGATGAAGACTTCCGCCTGGTACAAGAGGTTCGCGCCGCCGGATTCAATCATCGAGACGACCGGTAGCTTCTGCTGCAAGGCAATTTCCTGCACGCGCAGGCCTTTCTGCACGCCCCATGGCGTCATCGTGCCGCCCTTGATGGCAGAGTTGGAGGCGGAGACCAGCGAGCGCACGCCTTCGACATAGCCGATGCCGATGATGGTGTTGCCACCCGCCAGCGAACCGTCCTTGTCGTCGTGCATCTTGTAGCCACAGCAGGTCGACAGCTCAAGGAACGGCGAACCGCGATCAAGCATCAGGGTGACACGCTCACGTGGCAGCAATTGCTTGCGCTTGTGGAAGCGCTCCCGTTTGCTCTCTTCAGTGGCGCGGACCTTGTCCTCCACCGCGCGGAACTCCGCGACGGCCGCGAGCATTTCCTCACGATTCTTGAGGTATTGCTCAGACGTGGTGTCTATCTTGGATTCTATGACTGCCATCGGATTTAGCCTCCCAGGGCTTTGGGTCGACGGGCCCGGTGGAAGCCCTGGTACGGTTTGGAATTCGGCGCAGGCTGCAGCGGGAACAGCTTGCAGTTCAGTGAAGCGCCACCATCAATCTTGATACAGACGCCGGTCACGAAGGCAGCCGCATCCGACAGCAGGAATGCGATCACGGACGAGACCTCCGCCTCCTCCGCCAGCCGTTGCAGCGGCACCATGCCCGACATCCTCGGGATGATTTCCTTGGTGAAAGACTCGTCGTACTGGTCCAGCCCCGAGGATGCGATCCAGCCCGGTGCCACGGCATTCACGCGCACACCACTGGTAGCCCACTCAACTGCCGCAGTTTCCGTGAAATTGACCATGCCTGCCCGCGCCGCACCCGAGTGCGCCATGCCGGGCATGCCACCCCACATGTCCGCGACCATGTTCACGATGGCGCCACCGTTCTTCTTCATGCACTGGTTGTAAAGCTCACGCGCGACCAGGAAGCCACCAGTCAGGTTATTGGCAACTACGGCTTCCCAGCCTTTCTTGCTGATGGCCATCAGCGGCGAGGGATACTGGCCACCGGCATTGTTGACGAGCCCATGGATGCGGCCGCGGTCCGCGAGGATTGCCTTGATGCTGCTCTTCACTGCCTCCTCGTCACGGATGTCGAAGGCATGGCTGCTGCATTCACCCCCGTCTTCACGAATCTCGGCGGAGACACTATCCAGTTTTTCCTGCTTGCGGCCAGTGAGCACGACGTGCGCGCCCAGCGCAGCCAACTCGTGCGCTGCACAGCGACCAATGCCGGAGCCGCCCCCGGTCACGATGATGTTCTGATCCTTGAATAGGTCAGGCCTGAAGACTGAACGGTATTCCACAATGGCTCCTTACTCTTGTTCTTTCTTGCCATACGACACACCCGCGAAATCTCCGGCGGGAGACTCGCCTCTTGCGAATGGCAATGAATACTTACATCGCAGCGTAATTCGGACCGCCGTTTCCTTCCGGAGCGACCCAGGTGATGTTCTGGGCCGGATCCTTGATGTCGCAGGTCTTGCAGTGCACACAGTTCTGCGCATTGATCTGGAAGTGCTTCTCGCCGTCCTTCTCGATCACCTCATAAACGCCGGCCGGGCAATACCGTTGCGCGGGCTCGTCATACTGGGGCAGGTTCTTGGCGATCGGGATGCTGGCGTCCGCCAGCTTGAGGTGGACCGGCTGGTCTTCCTCGTGGTTGGTGCTGGACAGGAAAACCGAAGACAGCTTGTCGAAGCTGAGCTTGCCGTCCGGCTTGGCGTACTCGATCTTCTTGCTTTCAGAGGCCAGTTTCAGCGTGGTATGGTCAGGGATGCGGTCATGCATCGTGAACGGGAACTTGCCACCGAACCAGTTCTGCTCGATGTAGTTGATGGCGCCCCCAATCAGGCTGCCAAACTTGTGCAAGGCCGGGCCAAAATTGCGGCTGCGATAGAGCTCGTCATAAAGCCAGCTGGCCTTGAACTTCTCGGGGAACGCATTCAGTAGATCACCGCCTTCACCTCCTGCCAGCAAGGCCTCGGCTGCGGCTTCAGCGGCCAGCATGCCGGACTTCATGGCAGTGTGATTACCCTTGATCTTGGAGAAATTCATGGTGCCCAGGTCACAACCGATCAGGGCGCCACCCGGGAAAATCATCTTGGGTAGCGAGTTGAAGCCGCCCTTGGTGATGGCGCGTGCACCGTAAGCCAGGCGCTTGCCGCCTTCCAAGTACTGGCTGCACACCGGGTGATGCTTGAAGCGCTGGAATTCGTCGAACGGTGACAGATGCGGGTTGCTGTAGGACAGGTCAACAATGAGCCCAACCGCCACCTTGTTGTCTTCCAGGTGGTAAAGGAAGGATCCGCCCGGGTTGGCGTTATTCAGCGGCCAACCGGCACCATGCACCACCAGGCCGGACTGGAACTTGGCGGGGTCTATCTCCCACAGTTCCTTAAGGCCGATGGCGTAATGCTGGGGATCCGCGTCCTTGTCCAGCTCATACTTCGCCAGCAGGCGCT
>JBFKCG010000065.1:0-11190 GCA_041620675.1 Nevskiales bacterium | reverse complement strand
CTTGGCCAGGTGCGCTGCACTGGGCGGCAGGCCCGGCTTGGGCTCCAGCGTGCCAACCTGTACCAGCCCCAGCCAGCGCGCCAGATAGGACCAGTCCTTATGCATGGCGACAAAACGCAGCCCCTTGAGAGGAGCGGCCTTGGTTTCCCAGTGCGTGACGGCCAGTTGCAGGCGTTGGAGGAAATCGGTGTTGCGCTGCTTGTAATGTGCCCCGTTGGCAGGATCCAGTTGGGCCATGCGCTTGGCGATTGCCTCGGCAATCCTGGGCAGATTGCGCGGATCGGTCTGGATATGGGGGTTGCCCGCAGAATGCACGTCACCCATGGAACGGTCGACGGCTGCTGGTACCTCAATCATCTCCACGTAGCGGCTTGCTTCTAGATAGCCGTTACCTCCCGACAGGACGCGTGGATTGTTGGCCTTGCTGATGAGTGCGGGCAGCCAGCCTTCTTCAAGACCCGCGCCGGTACAGATGACAAGATCCGCCTGACGGAATTTAGCGATCAGGCTCGGACGCGCCTGGATCTTGTGGACATCCTGCAGGGCCGTGGTGGCGGAATAGGTCTCGACCTTGTCTGTACCGATTTCACGGGCCAGTGCTGCCCATTCCGGCTCGCAGGCAAATATCTTGAGCGCCGCCGCTACCGGTTGAGCGGTGGCGGCGGCCCCAAGGAATAACAGCGTGATGAGGAGATTTCTCATCGCGCGAATCAGAAGCTGTGCGCGGGATGTGCGCCCAGCGAGTAGATGTACTGCAACAACCATTGATTATCGACCTCGCCATTGGCGCGTGACTCATCGCGGTTATATTGCAGGCGGAAGCGGCTGAACTCGCTATTGGAAAAATCCATCATCGCGCTCCATCGCTCCGGGTCCGTGCTGGTCTCGGCCAGCGTCTCGAGTGTCGTGCCTGACACCACCGAGGCAACATCATTGTCAGCCGTCAGCCGGTCATAGCGCAGGCCCGCGCGCCAGCGCGGCATCCACTGGTAAACGCCCTGCAGGTAAAAGCCTTTTTGGCGGCCTTGGTAGGCGCTGGTGTCGGCACTGCCATCCGGATCGTAGACGACCTGGCCTTTCTCGTCGCGCACAAAGTATTCCCCCTGGAATACGAAGTTGCGGATCGCCGGGTTGCCATTCGGCGCCCACTTCCAGACGAAGTCCAGGCCGGTGATGTCGCTGTCGCCGGTGAAGCTGGTCTCGGTGTCTTCACCCGTGTGCCGGTCATCTGCATCGGCGCGAATGTGTGAGATTCCTGCGCGCCATGAACTGTCGTTGCCCACGTCGCCGCCGAGATGGGCAAAGACCGTGGAGAGGTTGATGCCACTGCGGTCCTCACCCCCGGCCGGGAAAGCGTCGCCCCTGAAAAGCTCGACGCCGGTCTCAAAGAACAGGTCTGTGGGCGCGACCCAGCGCAGCTGGACGCCGTCATCTCTTAGCTGGTTGGCAAAAAACGCGCGATAGACGAGGGGCGTGTCGGCAAATTCCCAGGCATGGCTGTGCTGGCGATTCTGGTAGCCAATGTCGGAAAGGAAACGTCCACCCTTGACTGCCAGGCCGTACGGAAGGCCCAGGCTGTTGCCGTAGGCTTCCTCAACTGCAACCACGGTCTCGCCATCCTCGTTCTCAAGGGCGATCGTGGCCCATGCGTGAATCTTGTCATCCACATTGGCTTCAAGGTTGAGTTCGGTTTCCGCCAGTGAGAAGCCTTCGGGCCGCAATTCGGTCTCAGGACCCAGCAGGAAACCGGGCACTTCGGCTTCAGCCGATGAGCTGAAATCCGCATAAGTGCCTTGCAGGATGAGGCTGATCTTGGGATTGAAGGAGGTGGCCGGTGCTGATGTCGGCGCAGGCTGTGGTGCAGGCGCTGCAGTGGCTTGCGTGCGAGCCTGCTCGGATTCGGAAAGCTTCTTTTCCAGCGCCTGTATGCGTTGTTCGTAGTCCTGGCGCAGTTGCTGGATATCCTGGCGGATGCGCTGGCTGTCTTCTTTTTCAGCGGCACCACTGGCCAATGGCAGGGACGCAGTCGCGGCAATGCAAATCAATAGAATGGATCGGTTCATAACTCACCTTTCGTCAAGTCCGGAATAAATGATTAATCACGGCTGCCAAAGGCATGCCGCGAGTCAAAAAGTTGGATTAGACGGACAGGTGAGGCGGGGCGCGGATGGAGGCGGGCTGGTGACGATGCGCCAGTACCGGACTGGCAGGCTGGGCCTGCGGGACTTCAATGGACAGGCCATGCTTTGCCAGCACGGGCGCAGCCAGAGGGCCGGCTTGTAGCTGCTGACCATGCGCGCAGACCTGACAGGCGGCTTCGGTGCCAGCCACCAACGGATGCTGGTAGTCATGGGCAATCGCCAGCCACTGGCCAAGGACCAGTGCGGCAATGACGAGCACATGCTGTAGGCTGCGGGTTTGCATCGGGCTGGCATTCTACGCTGTTTTCTGCGGTGTGGCTCAAACGCCGCGAAAGCGGGCAGCGTGCTTGCCCGTTGAGCGGGCGTTTCCTTCCCCGTGTGTCACGCGTATCCTATTGGAATGAAGAGAAAATTCACAAAAATGCATGGTTTGGGCAACGACTTTGTCGTGTTCGATGCCACCCGACAGTCACTGGTGTTATCACCCGAACAGGCGCGCTTTATCGCGGATCGCCACTTTGGTATTGGCTGCGACCAGATCCTGCTGGTCGAGCCTGCCAAGGCTGCTGGCACGGATTTTCACTATCGAATCCTCAACTCGGATGGGTCAGAGTCGGCGCAGTGCGGCAATGGCGCGCGTTGTTTTCTTCACTTCGTGCGTGAGCAAGGGCTGACCGACAAGGAAAGCCTCAAGGTCAGCGTGCGCAATGGCGCGCTCGAGCTGCAGCTGCAGCCAGACGGGATGGTGCGGGTGAACATGGGGGTGCCGAATTTCGAGCCGGCGATGGTGCCCATTGCGGCGGAAACACGCGACACCAGCTATCGCCTGATGCTGGACGAGGGCCATGAAGTGGAGTTTGCCGCGCTGAGCATGGGCAATCCCCATGCCGTGATTCGCGTGGATGATGTTTACAGTGCACCGGTTGCTGAGCTCGGTGCTCAACTGGAGACGCATTCATTTTTTCCTGAGCGGGCCAATATCGGCTTCCTGCAGGTACTGGATCGTGGACATGGCCGCCTGCGTGTATTCGAGCGTGGCGCGGGCGAGACCCTGGCCTGTGGCAGCGGTGCCTGCGCGGCAATGGCAGCGGGCCGATTACAGGGCTGGTTTGATGAAGCGGTGGAGCTGGCATTGCCCGGTGGTACACTGCGGCTTGAGTGGTCGGGAGAAGGTCAGCCGATATACATGACTGGCCCGGCACAAAAGGTCTATGAGGGGGAGGTCGAGATATGAGTTCGAAACGGGTGCGGGAGCCAGGTTCGGCGCAGGCAACGCCTGCGCTGGATGATGAGCAGGTGGCCAGCTGGCTGGCGGCCAACACGGATTTCTTCGTAAAACACCCGGAAGTGCTCGAGACGCTGACCCTGCGTCACGCGGTCGGCGGCAAGGCCATCTCGCTCATCGAGCATCAGGTGCAGCGCCTGCGTGACCGTAATCAGCAGTTGCAGAGCCGGCTGAAGACTCTACTGGATACCGCGCGCGAGAATGAGTCCCGCGTCCTGCACTTGCAGGATCTGGCGCGTGCATTGATAGTCGCGCGCAACCTCACAGATGTGTTCAAGGCACTGGAAGCGGGCCTCAAGCGGGATTTCTCCGTCGATGCCATCTATCTGGGTGTGAAGAGTGACCATGAGCGTGTCAGCGAGGTGCCCGGGCTGCATTACCTGACCGAAAAAGATTCCACCCATGAGGTTTTCAAGGATTTCTTCCGCTCACCGCGCCCGATCTGTGGCCCGCTGACGGAACGGCAGCTGGGCTTGCTGTTCCCGGACGAGGCAGGGTTGCTGAAATCGGCGGCGATCATGCCCGTCGGCAAGCCGGTGATGCTGGGCATGCTGGTCGTGGCCAGTCGCGAGCCAAAGCGTTTTCGCCCCGACATTGGCACGCTGTTCCTTGAATTGATTGCCGATCTCGTGGCCGCCGCCTCGCTGGTACACCTTGGCCAGGACTCGGCGCGCAGTTAAGTGAAGCCCAAACGCCAGGCGCATGGCCCTTCGGCTGCAAGGCCAAAGGACGCCCTAGCGCAGGCGCTGGATGCCTACCTGCAGCATTTGCAGGGAGAACGACGACTGTCGTCTCATACCCACGCCGCCTATGCCAGAGACTTGGGCCTGCTGCGCAAGTTCTGTGATTCCGCAGGCGTGAAGCAATGGCGTGAACTCGACGTCCATCATGTGCGCGCCTTCATTGCGCAAGGTCATCGCCGTGGACTTTCACCTGCCAGCCTGCAGCGCCTGCTGTCGGCGATCCGGGCGTTCTACCGATATTTGATGCGAGAGGGACTGGCCGGAAAGGATCCGGCAGCGGACGTGCGGGGTCCGAAATTGAAGCGACCCCTGCCTAAGGCCATGGATGCCGATCAGGTTGCGCAGTTGCTCGACAGCACGGAAGGAAGGGATGATGCCTGGGCCAGTCGTGACCAGGCCATCATGGAGTTGTTTTATTCCTCAGGCCTGCGCCTCGCCGAGCTGGTTGGGCTGAACCTCGGTGACGTGGAGCCGGGTTCCGGTGAGGTACGGGTGCTTGGCAAGGGCGCCAAGACCCGCGTCGTCCCGGTCGGTCGCAAGGCCGATGATGCGCTTAAGGCTTGGCTGCAGGATCGCGCGCGCTGGGCCGCCGTCGGTGAAAACGCGTTGTTCCTTGGCAAGGGCGGTCGTCGCATCAGCACGCGCATGGTCCAGCAGCGATTGCGATACTGGGCCATGCGGCGCGGAGTCAACACGGCGCTACACCCGCACATGTTGCGACACTCCTTTGCCACGCATGTGCTGGAGTCCAGCGGCGACCTGCGTGCAGTGCAGGAGCTGCTCGGGCACGCCAACATCAGCACCACGCAGATTTACACTCACCTGGATTTCCAGCGCCTGGCCAAGGTTTACGACGAGGCACATCCCCGCGCCCGGAAAAAGACGAGCACGTGATCCTGGCCTCGGGTCAGTATATTTGCACTTCAAAACAGGCAGATAGCGCGGCCAGCCTGCAATTCTGGCGTTTGCCTTGAGTTTGGCCAGAACGTCCCCATTAATTGATAGTCTGAACTTACAAGTCCTCCAATAATCAGGAATCCCGCATGGAACAATTCAGGGGTACGACCATTCTTTGCGTGCGTCGCAATGGCGAGACGACCGTGGCCGGTGACGGCCAGGTATCGATGGGAAATACCACGATCAAGGGCAACGCCAAGAAGGTGAAGCGGATTTATGACGGCAAGGTGGTGGCTGGTTTCGCGGGCGGCACTGCCGATGCCTTCACCCTGTTTGAGCGCTTCGAGGGCAAGTTGCAGACGCACAGCGGCAACCTCATGCGTGCCGCCGTCGAGATGGCCAAGGACTGGCGTACCGACCGCTTCCTGCGCCGGCTTGAAGCCCTGCTGATCGTGGCGGACAAGGAGCATGCGCTAATGATTTCGGGCAATGGCGACGTGATGGAGCCGGAACACGACGTGATTGCGATTGGCTCGGGAGGTCCGTTTGCCCAGGCGGCCGCGCGAGCCTTGCTGGATAACACGGAATTATCAGCCCGTGAAATTGCCGAGAAGGCGCTGAATATCGCCGCAGATATCTGTGTTTATACCAACCACAAGCTAACCGTTGAGTCGCTGACATGAGTGCTGATCCCGTCGAAAAGATCCCTTCCAGCGGGCAAGTCGTGCCCATGATGACGCCGCGTGAGATTGTCCAGGAACTGGATCACCACATCATCGGACAGAAGGATGCCAAGCGCGCGGTGGCAATCGCGTTGCGTAATCGCTGGCGTCGCCTGCAGCTGGACGAGACCCTGCGGGCCGAGATCAAGCCAAAGAACATCCTCATGATCGGCCCGACCGGTGTCGGCAAGACCGAGATCGCAAGGCGGCTGGCCAGCTTGGCCAATGCGCCGTTCCTCAAGATCGAGGCCACCAAATTCACCGAGGTCGGCTACGTCGGGCGTGATGTGGAGTCCATCATCAAGGACCTGATGGACGCCGCGGTCAAGCTGACGCGTGAGCAGGAAACCCTCAAGGTCCGCCATCGAGCGGAGGATGCTGCCGAAGAGCGCATTCTTGATGTGCTGTTGCCACGCGCACGCACGCCAGAGGAAGCCCAGAAGCAGAGCGAGCAGGACGCCACGCGGCAGATCTTCCGCAAGCGCCTGCGCGAGGGCAAGCTTGATGACAAGGAGATTGAGCTAGACCTGCGTGCGGCCCAGATGGGCATCGAGATCATGGCACCGCCGGGCATGGAGGAAATGACCAGCCAGCTGCAAAGCATGTTCCAGAACATGGGCGGGGCGGGGCGTACCAAGCGGCGCAAGATGACGGTGAAGCAGGCCTACCGGCTTTTGACGGACGAAGAGGCGGCCAAGCTGGTGGACGAGGACGTCATCAAGTCGAAGGCGCTTGCCAATGTCGAGCAGAACGGCATCGTTTTCATCGATGAGATCGACAAGGTCTGCCGTCGTGGGGAAGTCTCTGGCGCGGATGTCTCACGTGAGGGCGTGCAACGTGACCTCTTGCCCCTGATCGAGGGCTGCAGCGTGACCACCAAGTACGGCATGGTGCGCACCGACCATATCCTGTTCATCGCCTCGGGTGCGTTTAGTTACGCAAAACCCTCCGACCTGATTCCCGAGCTGCAGGGGCGCCTGCCCATTCGCGTGGAATTATCGGCACTGGGCGTGGATGACTTCGTGCGTATCCTGACCGAGCCGAATTGCTCGCTGACAGAGCAATATGTGGCCTTGCTAAGGACAGAGGGTGTGTCGCTGGAGTTCACCGAGGATGGCGTGAGGCGGCTGGCGGAGATTGCCTTTCGCGTCAATGAGCAGACGGAAAACATCGGCGCGCGACGCCTGCATACGGTCATGGAGCGGCTGGTGGAAGAGGTCTCCTATGACGCACCGGATCGGGATGGCCAGTCACTGACGGTGGACGCAGCCTACGTGGACCTGCGTCTGGGCAGTCTATCCAAGGACGAAGACCTGAGCCGGTACATTCTTTGAGCGACACAGTAGTCCTGCTGCATGGTCTGGCCCGCACCCGGCTTTCGATGCGGCCCATGCAGCGTGCGCTGGAGCAATCAGGCTATCGGGTCATCAACCAGGGCTATCCCTCGCGCAAGGCACCCATCGAGCGACTGACAGTGCAAACCTTTGCCGGCATCCAGGGCCAGCTGGCAGCCCTGCAGGCGCAACGCGTGCACTTTGTCACGCACTCGATGGGCGGCATCCTGCTTCGTTATTACCTGAGCCAGCATCAATTGGATGGCCTGGGGCGCGTGGTGATGCTCGCGCCGCCCAACCAGGGCAGTGAGTTGGTGGATCGGCTAGGCAGCTGGCGATTGTTTCGCCTGGTGAATGGCCCGGCTGGCTTGCAGTTGGGGACCGGTGAAGAGGCTTTGCCACGCAAGCTGCCGCCGGTTGAGTTTGAGCTGGGGGTCATCACCGGGAGCCTTGGGCTTAATCCGGTGTTGTCAGGCATCCTGCCCAAACCCAATGACGGCAAGGTGTCCGTGGCCAGCGCCCAGGTTGAGGGTATGCGTGACTTTCGCGTGCTGCCGGTCACCCACACCTTCCTGATGGGCAATCGCCGGGTCATCGAGCTGACGCGGCATTTCCTTGCGCATGGGCACTTTGGCACCTAGTTTTTGAAGCGGGCGGCAAGGCTGGCGGCAAGCCGACCGGTATACTGTGGCCATGTCCAAGCCTGCCACCACCCCGACCGAGATCAAACTACACAGCGCCTCGCGCGTGCTGGATGTCACCTTTGCCGATGGCGAGCGTTTTGAGCTGCCCTGTGAGTACCTGCGAGTGTTTTCGCCGTCCGCGGAGGTCCAGGGTCATGGCGCGGCAGAGACAGTGCTGGTCCCCGGCAAGCAGACTGTGGGAATCCGCCAGATAGAGCCGGTTGGCCATTACGCCGTGCGCCTGCATTTCAGCGATGGCCACAACACCGGGCTTTATACTTGGCCGGTGCTGCGTGAATTGGGCGAGAATCAGGTAGCCAATTGGGCTAATTATCTGCAGCGCATGGAACAGGCCGGGCTTAGCCGGGATCCTGATGTCGTGCGGCCGCTGTCGTCATTGCTGAAGAAAACCAAGGCATGAACCCGAAAGACAAGATTACTGACTTTGGCTTCCAGAAAGTGCTCTGGGGCGAAAAACAAAAGCGCGTCGGCGAGGTGTTTGACTCCGTCGCAGGCCGCTATGACCTCATGAATGACCTGATGTCGTTCGGTGTGCACCGGCTCTGGAAGAAATTCGCCATCGAACTGGCGGCCGTTCGCCCCGGCGAGCGCGTCCTCGACCTGGCTGGTGGAACCGGTGACCTCAGCGCAGCCATGGCAGCGCGGGTTGGCTCAAAGGGCCAGGTCGTCTGTTCCGATATCAATGCCTCGATGCTGGGAGTGGGCCGACAGCGCCTGACGGACAAGGGCGTGGTCGGCAATATTGAATATGTACAGGCCAACGCCGAGCAACTGCCGTTTGCCGATAACTACTTTGACTGCATCACGATCGGGTTCGGGCTGCGTAATGTCACCGACAAGCAGGCTGCGCTCGAGTCAATGTACCGTGTGCTCAAGCCGGGCGGCCGCCTGCTGATCCTGGAGTTTTCCAAGCCGAAGGTGCCGGGACTGTCCCAGGCCTATGACCAGTATTCCTTCCATGTGTTGCCCATGATGGGCAAGCTGGTGGCAAAGGATTCCGACAGCTACCGCTACCTGGCGGAATCCATCCGCATGCACCCCGACCAGGAAACCCTCAAGGGCATGATGGAGCAGGCCGGCTATGCGCGTTGCCAGTTTTATAACCTGACGGGTGGCATTGTCGCCGTGCACCGGGGATACAAGCTTTGATGCAATTGCCGGATCCCATCCTCGGGGCTTTCGAGATCGCCCTGAATCGCTATCTCGCGTTGGATGCCGAGGTCTTGCGCGAATGTGGGCAACTCAAGGGCCGCGTGATCGCCGTGCACCTGCGTGAGTTTGATCTCACGGCCTGGTTGCTGCCCGGGCCGAACGGAGTGCAGGTGCTGGCTCAGAGCGAGCAACCTGCTGATGTCACCCTGAGCGGGAGCCTGCCGGCTTTCGCGCGACTGATGTGGCCCCAGACCGAGCAGGCGGAGTTGCTCCTGAGCGGTGCCGTGAAGGTAGACGGTGACATGGCGCTGGCTGAGGCGTTCTCTGACCTCTTGCGACGCGTGCATTTTGATTTTGAGGAGTTGCTGGCCGCTCCCTTGGGTGGGGTCGCCGCGCATGGCATCGGTCGCTTCATGCGTGATGCATTCAGCTTTGGCCGAAACACGAGCCAGGTGCTGGGTCGTGACACGGCGGAATACTTGCGCGAGGAAACCCGCGACCTCGTGCATCGTGCCGATTTGCAGAAATGGATGGATGGCGTCGAAGAATTCCGGGATGACGTTGAGCGGCTGGAGGCACGGCTTCGTCGCCTGCAGGGCCGTCTTGATCCGGGTGGGGCGGGCGCATGATTCGTGGCTTCACGCAGCTGCGCCGCCTGTGGCAGATTCGCCGCGTGGTGACCAAATACGGGCTAGGAGAGCTGCTGGGTGAGGGTGCACGCAAGCTGGGCTTGCAGCCATCTCCGGCGGTGATTGCGCGCCCCTTGGGTGTACGCATTCGCGAGGCGCTGGAAGAACTCGGCCCGGTTTTCGTCAAGCTGGGACAGACCCTGTCGACACGCCCAGACCTGCTGCCGCCGGACATCGCCAATGAATTGGCCAAGCTGCAGGATGAGGTGCCGCCGTTTCCCGGCGCGGTTGCACTGGCCATTGTCGAGGAAGCGTATGGCTTTCCCGTCAGCAAGGTCTTCGACCAATTCGAGACGCAGCCACTGGCCTCGGCCAGCATCGCCCAGGTCCATGCAGCGCGTCTGAAGCCAGCAACAGGCGAGAGCCAGGGCATGGCGGTGGTGGTCAAGGTCCTGCGTCCCGACATCGAGAGGCTGATCCGTCGTGACGTTGACCTCATGTTCACGATTGCCGGACTGGTTGAGCGCTACTGGGATCAGGGCAAGCGCCTGCATCCTGTGCGCGTGGTGGCCGAGTACGAGAAAGTCATTCTGGATGAGCTGGACCTGTTGCGTGAAGGTGCCAACGCCAGCCAGCTACGGCGCAACTGGCTGGGCTCCGAGCTGATCTACCATCCGCAAATCTATTTTGACCTCAGTCGAACCAACGTCCTGGTGATGGAGCGCGTCTTCGGCTTGCCGATTGACGATATTGCAGCCTTGAAGGCAGCCAACGTTAATTTCCAGGTGCTGGCCGAGCGTGGCGTTCAGATATTCTTCAACCAGGTGTTCCGCGACAATTTCTTCCATGCCGATATGCATCCGGGCAATATTTTCGTTGATATCGATAACCCTGACTTGCCGCGTTATATCGCCCTGGATTTTGGTATCGTGGGCTCGCTCAATCCGGCCGACCAGCGTTACCTGGCAGAGAATTTCCTCGCTTTCTTCAATCATGACTATCGCCGCGTGGCTGAATTGCATGTGGAAAGTGGCTGGGTGCCCGCAGGCACGCGCGTGGATGAATTCGAGTCAGCCATTCGAAGTGTCTGTGAGCCAATCTTCAATCGTCCACTGAAGGACATCTCGTTTGGGATGTTCCTGGTGCGCCTGTTCCAGACAGCGCGCCGCTTCAACATGGAGGTCCAGCCGCAGCTGGTGCTGCTGCAGAAAACCATCCTCAACATTGAGGGTCTTGGGCGGCAGCTATACCCAGATCTCGACCTGTGGAAAACCGCCAAGCCCATCATGGAAGAGTGGATGCGAAACCGCGTGGGTCCGCGCGCCACGCTGGAGCGCTTCCGTGACCAGATCCCCTCGCTCGCCGAAAGCCTGCCTCAGCTGGCCCATGGTTTGCTAAGGCAGCTCGAGCAGGGACAGGCACAGCCGGGCGTCCTGCAGCAGCAGGCCGTGCGAGAACTTCGCGATCAAATCGTCCGCGACAATCGTCGCTTGCGGCTGGTGATTGTGGGCGCGACACTGCTGATCGGTGCCATTGGCCTGTTGAGCCAAGGTGGCAGCTGGCTGCGGGGCTGGGACGAGATT
>JBFKCG010000064.1:0-11227 GCA_041620675.1 Nevskiales bacterium | reverse complement strand
GGTACTGGCCAGGAATTCGCGCAGTACCATTGAAAAGCGTTGGACCTGCTCCAACTCCGGGAAGTGTCCGGCATCCTTGAAGTAATGCAGCTGGGCATGGGGCGCATAAAGCAAGGTGCTGGCCTTGTCAGTATGGCAATGACTCTGGTCGGCTTCTCCCCACACGACCAGTGTGGGCTGCTGGATTGGCCGCAGGGCAGGTTCTTCCTCGACCAGGAATTGCTGGAATGCCGTGGCCAGGCTGAATAGTGCACCGTGACGGAACGCGTCTAGCGTGGGCACCAGGAATTCCTGCAGGCGCTTGCGTTCACCGAGGGCAGCGGCGTACCAAGCGCCCGCACGCTTGGACTTGAGCCATCTCAGCAATAACTGCCCGACATAAGGGCGCCCGAGGATGTTCTTCGGGTCACGACCTTTCTTCCATTGGATACCCTCATGCCAGTGCGGGGTCTGGATCATGACCACGGCCGCAACCAGGTCTGGATCCTGTGAGGCCATCGCCACGGCGGAATAGCCAATCACGCATGGGAGGGTGAGCACATAAGGGCCAAGGTCCAGTTTGCGAAGGAACTCGTGCATGCAGTCCGTCGCGCCTGCAAAGTGCAAGTCCATCCCGTTCCTGGGCACAGAGAAACCGAAGGCTGGGACCTCGAAAACCACCACGCGATGGTCCTTCGAAAGCTCGGCGATCAGTTCGTCGTACTGCTCAAGCATCACCGGTGGGTCGGTCGCAAACACCAAGGTAGTGTTGCCACTGCCGGCGATCCGGTAGCGAATGGTCGCATCGGAGACTGGCATGAAGTGGATGTCTGGTCGTGACTGGCGGGCATATCCTGAAAGCAGGCCGCGTCGCTTGCTTTCGGTCATGCAGGTATCAAGATAGGAAGCGTCCATGGCATGCCTTTGGCGGTTGAATGACCGCTACAGGCTAGGTTGCCTTCCCATGGCCTGACAAACGAAAGTTAGTCGCGCGTCAGGTGAAATCCATTCATCTGAGTCTTTCCCGGATCTGGCGCTTGAGCCAATGCCGGAAAGCGATGATACCGGTCTTATTTTCTTCGCCCGGCCGACAGACCAGGTAGGCACCCCAGTGGCTGGGGACCTGATCCTTGAAAAGCGCCTTGAGCCGGCCATCCTTGAGGCGCGGCGTGACCAGCGGGAACATGCCAATCGTGATGCCAAGCCCCTGCTCGGCAGCGAGCAGCATCGCAGAATAATTATCCAGCAGCAGGCGATTCTCGATGCCTGAGGTATCGACATCATGATGTCGTAGCCACTGTTGCCAGGCCGCAGGGTAGTTGATGAAGTCGATCAAGGTATGGCCGGCGATGTCACCGGGGTTGCGTAATGGCTTGCGCCGCAATAGGGCTGGTGCGCACACCGGTGCGAAGCTCAGTGGTAGCAGCTTCTCGCAATGCAGGTCCGGCCATTTCCCGTCGCCAAGACGGAGGGCAAGATCAATGGGATCTCGCGCAAGGTCCACGGATTCGAGGCTGGTTTCGATACGTAACTGCAGGTCGGGATTGTCCTGACGGAAACCGTCGAGCCAGGGAATGATCAGCTCCGCCAAGAAGCTGACCGTATGAATTCGCAAGGGCGATTGTCCGTGTTTCTGGACCACGCGTGCATGGCCACGGTTCAAAGCGGTCAGTGCCGTGGCCACAACAGCGAGGTAGGCCTCGCCGGAATCGGTCAGGGTCAGGCTGCGATTCCGGCGCTGGAACAGGTCAAACCCAAGCTGCTGCTCAAGCGCCTTGATCTGGTGGCTTACCGCGGACGGGGTGATGAAAAGCTCCTGTGCGGCTTCCTTGAAGCTGAGCTGGCGTGCAGCCGCCTCGAAAACGCGCAGGCGCTCCAGTGGTGGCAGTCTGGTGGTCAATCCGGATGAATCCTGCTCATGTCAGCCCAAGCACGATAGCCTGCAGCGGGGCACCACACAACCGTCCGCTGACACGGAAGGCTAGAGGTATTTGACCCCGGTGAGTTGCTGCGACAGTACCCAGAGCTTGGATGCCAACTCGGGATCACGTGCGGCGCGACGACAGCCCACTTTCTTCGGGTAGCCCTTGAGTTGCCTGAAGCCATCGGGCCCGATGTAATCGCTGCCCTGCATATCCGGCATGGTGGCCGCGTACAGTTGTGGCAAAGCGCCCATGTCAGCCGGTTGGGCAAACAGGTTGCCAACGTCCATCATCAGCTTGCCAAGCAGGGACTTGGCCATGGCCGGGCCAGCGAAGCCCAGGTTGGTGGCGGAATAGCCTGGGTGTGCGGCAACGGACAGGATGTTGAGGCCGGCTCGCTTCAGGCGGCGATCCAGCTCGAAGGTGAACAACAGGTTGGCGAGTTTGCTCTTGCCGTAGGCATCCCACTTCTTGTATCGCTTGCGTTCCCAGTTGAGGTCATCCAGGTCCATGCCGGGCGTCCAGCGGTGCGCCATGCTGGCGACGTTGACCACGCGTGAGTCCGGTGTGGCCTTGAGCACGTCAAGCAGCAGCCCGGTGAGGGCGAAATGGCCGAGGTGGTTGGTGCCGATCTGCATCTCGAAACCATCTGCCGTCTTGCAGAAAGGCAGGGCCATGACCCCGGCATTATTGATGAGCAGATCCAGTTTGTTGTGTTTCGCGGTGAAGGCTTGTGCAAACGCGCGTATCGATTTCAGGTCCGACAGGTCCAGTGCCATGAACTCAAGCTTGGCTTCTGGCACTGCCTTGCGAATGTCTTGCATCGCTTCTTCTGTCTTGGCTTGCGAGCGGCAGGCCAGGATTACCTGCGCACCCTTGCGCGCGAGTTCCAGCGTCGTGTAGTAACCCAGGCCGCTGTTCGCGCCGGTGACAATCGCAAGTTTGCCGATGAGGGAGGGCATATCCGTGGGGGTCCAGCTGGCCATAGGGGGCTCCGTTTGTGAATTTTTGTGACCGCTACCATAGCCCAGTTCAAGGCGTGCGTCCGCTGTTAGATTGCAGCCGCTGGCAAATGCGGGTGTAATCCCTGCATGAACTTCATCGGTGGAATGCTAGATCGTCTCATCCTGCTGTTTGGTGTGGTGGCCGGCGGCTGCGCGCCCAGCTTCATCAACCAGTACCAGCAGCGTGTGGGAGGGCGGCTTGACCAGGTTTTACAGGACCTGGCCCCATTCCAGGCCATCGCCGACCGTTACCACGGCGGTAGCCTGCAGGCATTGATCAAGCATCACCTCAACAGCAGTGATCGCACCTTCTACGAAGAGGGCGCCGCAATCCAGGCCATGGCGGACTCCGTCGTCCGCCTGCGCGAGACGCTGGCCGGCCTGAACACCGACGTGTGGCACCAGCTGCTCTACCTGAGCCGGCACCACGACCCCGAGATCGTCAGCGCCACCCTCGCGGTTTACGAGCCAGCCTTTGTGATCTCGATTGACAGCTTGATGGTGGCGGCACTGGTGGGCCTGACCCTCTGGCTGATCTTTGTGTCGGTCTGGCGCCTGGTGGCCTATATCGCGCGCTAGCCAGGCCGGGCAGCAGGCATCCTGCCCTCAGGTATTAAGGGGTTGCGCCAGGATCCATAAGCCCGCCGTGGTGAAGATCACCATCAGGAACAGCATCGGCAACTGGCTGATCAATGCCTGCCGTCGTGTTTCGAATATCCGCAAGGCCTCAAGGTGCGCGAGGTAAACGCTGACGATGTGGCCGAACAGGATCAGGCCAACCTGGCTATGCCAGACCAGGCCCATGGCGGGCAGGATCGGCGCGCGAAATGTCATGGCCGTGCCAAACAAGTCCCAGCCCAAGCCAAACGGATCCGATGCCAGGCTGATGATTTTCAATCCCTGCGTCAGCAGCAGCGTGTAGTAATGCGTGATGTTGTAGACCAGAGCGATCGGCAACAGTGACAGGCCAAAATACAATGCCAGCTCCATGAGCGTGTGACGGCTTCGTGTCAGGAATTTCGCAAGCGCGATGAACAGCAGGTAGATCGCCAGGTACAGGAAGGGCGAGAGCAGCAGCCAGGCACTTTCATAGGCCAGATAGAAAGGCCGCAGGGTGACTGCGGCATACAGCGGCGGCTTGCCGATCCAGGGCGTGATCAGGTTGAAGGGGTCAGCCCAGAACAGCTGGAACCATGGAAGTGTCATGCGCAGGCCGTCAAAGGCAGTGGATGACAGCATGAACAGCAGGAACAGCAGCAGGCTGAGGTGCTCCGTTCGCTCTTCAAGCAAGCCGACAAAAGGGGCGCGCAGGCGCAGCCGGCCGCGCTGGCCGGGTTGTGCTGCCGGCTGGTAATCCAGTGGCGCCATTTTCGCGATCAAACGAAAGAACACACTCAGGAACTCGCAGTAGCGGAACCACGCCGTGCTGCCGATCAACCACACGCCGACGAGGTTAATGCCGCTGTAGATGAGCAGCATCACTGACAGCGAAAAAGGTCGCATGAAAGTGAACAGCTCGATCCAGATGAAGGCCATGTAGAAAACCAGCGCAGGCCAGTAGGCCAGACCGGCGGGATAGCGAAAGCGCCCACGCGCAAATCCGGTGAATGCGCGTCCGAGGGCGTCCGCCAGCACGCGCCAGGGATTGATCGCGGCATGCAAGTCACCGATCAGCGCGGTCAGGTAGGCGAAGCCCAGCACATACACCACCCAGAACAGGGTCATGTTGAAATTGCGATAGGGGTCGCGATTGCCCAGGAATCCAGTCAGCAGGCAAAGCAGCAAAAGTCCGACACTGAACCAGCGCAGCAGGGTCAATAAAGGCAGAGCCTGCAGCCTGCGCAGCCAGGCCGTGTTGGTGAGGTCGCGACTGTGCACGGGTTGGGCTGCCCCATGGGCAGTGACGAAATAAGCAACCATCACGAAGGACAGCACCAGTGCCGCAGTGGCGGCATAGGCATACATCCAGAATGGCACCGGCAGGTTGTAGATCCGGCCAAAGGAATGGGCGTGGACGGCACCCGGCAACAGGATTCCGCAGGCCAACAGCACAAAAACGACGCTAAAAGGCTTCATTGGGCGAATAATCCTGACGACTCATGTGTTTTTACTATAGCCATCCTGGGGATTATTGCCTTTAATGTCCCCCGGGATGGCAGGCCCGCGTCCTGCCACATTCACCAAACGCAAATTCCGGAGAAGGTCATGCGTCATTCGTCTCTTGCCGTGATCGGGCTAAGCCTGTTGCTGGCAGCTTGTGGTGGCAGCTCAGGCAGCGACAAGCAGGACTCTGTCACTGCGCCCAGCACCACGCCCAGCACCCGCTATGACCTGGCCAATCGTTGCTTCGCCTTGCAGTCGCTGGCAAACGGCAATTACGCCGTGCGCAATGGTGCAGGTTATACCTTCAGCTCAGCTGATGTGATCGGCGGCGAGACCTTCTACATGAAGCCCACTGCGCTGGGCGAATACCTGTTCCATGCCAAGGACAAGTCACTGCTGTCCGCCAGTGGCAGCAGCGTGACCACGGCGGCGACCGCTGCACCGGCAACCAACTGGATTGTTGACCTCGGGCCCAAGGGTGGACACACCGCCAAGTCCGAGACCACCGGCCAGTCAATGGCAGTTGATCCTGCGAGCGGCAACCTGGTGCTGGCCGCCAGCGCCGGTGAGTTCAAGTTTGTCCCCACCACGGGTTGCACGGCTTATCCAGAAATCAACACGGATATCATCGGTCAGACTTATAAGGGCCGTGGCATCAACAAACCCGTCGTGGGTTTTGCCGAAGTCCATGCGCACCAGGCCATGGGCAGCGAGATGTCCGATGGCAAGGAGATTGTGGGGCCGTCGGCCGGCGGCGTGATGTACGGCCAGACCATGCATCGCTTTGGCGTGCCGCATGCGCTCAAAGACTGCGCTGCCATGCATGGTCCTAACGGCACGCTCGATCCCGAGGCCACGATCCTCGATAACGAGCCGCTGAAGTTCCACGACACCAAGGGCTGGCCCAGCTTCGTGGACTGGCCGGCGCGTAATTCCCAGCTGCACCAGATGATGTACTACAAGTGGATCGAGCGCGCCTGGAAGGCCGGTTTGCGCATCATGGTGGTGGAGGGCACTAACATCGAGGCGTTGTGTGAGGTGGGCAAGGCTTATGCAAGCGCGCTCAACCCCGCCGGCGCGTCAAAGATTGATTGCGACGATATGGGTGTAGGCATCAAGCAGGTGAAGTACCTGTTCCAGGTGCAGGATTACATTGACGCGCAGGAAGGTGGTCCGGGCAAGGGCTGGTACCGCATCGTCAAGGATCCGTTCGAGGCGCGTGCCGTCATCAACGAAGGCAAGCTGGCGGTAGTGCCGGGCCTCGAGTTCTCGAATGTCTTCCAATGCAACGTGACCTTCCTGCCCGGAGATAACAAGGACGGGGGCAGGGCGCTGGATCCGCTCTGCACAGAGGCAAACATAGATAAGCAAATCGACGAGATCTGGGAACTGGGCGTACGCGAACTGTTTCCGTACCACGATGTGAACAGCGCCCTGGGCGGTACGGGGATTTTCAATTCCCTCGCGCTCAACCTTGTCGGTTACTGGGGCACCAAACGCTTCTGGGATACCTATGACTGCCCGGATGTGCCGTATTTTTACGGCGCGGGCGCGAAGATGTATGACTCAAGCGCGCCTTCCGGCTTTGGCAGCGATCCGCTCACCGGCTTCATTGTCTCGAATTTCCAGGGACCATTGCCGGTCTACAAAACGGGCGACCGCAATCAGTGCAATGCCCGCGGCATCACCCCGCTGGGTCGATACGCGCTGCAAAAATTGATGGAGAAGAAGTTCATCATTGACATTGACCACGCCGAACTGTCGATCAAGCAGGACATGATCGACATGGGTAAGGCAATGACACCGCAATATCCCTTTATCTCTGCACACGGAGGTCATGGCGGCATTTCCATGGACCAGGCCGAGGATATTCTTGCGATGGGTGGCCTCATTTACCCGGCGAAGCCCAACGGCAAGGGCCACAAGGATTTCCTGGAGAAGCTCAAGCCAATCTGGCCACAGGGCAGGGAGATGGCGCTGGGCTTCGGCATGGACGGCAATGGCCTGGCTAACCTCGCAGGTCCGCGCGGCAATGGCTCAGCGCCGGTGGTGTACCCGTTCAAATTGTTCGAAGGACCGGATTGGGGCGAAAAATATGCCGGCTTCGCGCCACTGACGGTCAACATGCAGACCATTCCGGAAAGCGGCAAGTACTGGCACGTGGATGAGACAGGCACTTCCCATTTCGGCCTGGTCGCCGACTTCGTCGAGGAGATCCGGCTGGAAGGCGGGGGCGAAGCGCTCGATGCGCTCTACAACTCGGCCGAAGCCTACCTGCAGATGTGGGAGCAGATCGTATGCCGCGAGCCGAACATGCCGGCGCAGTGCACGAACTAGGTTCGGGCCTCCAGTAGTCGTACGCGCTCGCCACCGGGTTGGCGGCTGATCTCGCGGGTTTCCGGCAAGTCACGGGTTTCGTGGATGACGGCATTCACGAAACCCGCATCCTGCATGAGCCGTTGGCCATGCTCGACGGATTCAAAGTGGATGTGCATGCGGCCGCGCACGAACAGCTGAATCACGCCGCCAAACAGCTTGGCGGCAAGCCCGCGATGCTGCTGCACGAGGTAGACATCGGCCAGGTAGAGTCCCTGCGGGAAGGTCTTCAGGTTCCTGGCGATGCGACCCCATACCGCACGCGCGCTCAGCGGGTGCAGGTAGTTCATCAGCCCCTCGGTGATAATCGCGGTGCCCACATTCGGGTCCAGCGACTTGACGATCTCAGTCAGCGAATCCGGGCCGGTCTGGGCCAGTGCGTTGAGGTCCATGACCTGATGCCGGTCCGATAGCAGCTTGGCCTCATCGAGTAGCTTGCGCTTGAGTGCCGCCATGTGAGGCAGGTCTGTCTCGATATAACGCAATCGCTGCCCATACTTCTGCGACATGCGAATACCGCGCCCGGACAGGCCGGCGGCAATTTCGATCACTTGTCCGATGCGACCGTCCTCGATGGCACGCTCAAGCAGGCTATCAATGCCCTTGTGCCGCGCGATCATCAGGTTCTGGAATACCTTCCCGCCCAGCACTTTCATCAGCAAGCTGAAATATTTATCCAGGCGTTCACCCTGGGGCGTGGCCATGGCCGGGTGCGACAGGCCGAGTTTGTACCAGAGATAGCCGGTGGCATAAGCCGTCGGGGAGATGCGTTCGGTGCGAGGCGGCGATTGACTCATGGGTTACCTGTCTTGTCAGTCATCCAGGGCAGTGGGAGCTACACAACGTAACAACGCTCACATCCTTGCATGTGGCGAATCGTGGCAGCCTCATCCAAACGAAGGGCTATACTCAAGTAGCATGCCTATCCGCAAACTATTCCTGACGGCCTGTGTGACGCTTGGACTCGCCGCTTGCCATGCTCCGCTGTCAAAGCCAGAAGCGACCGCGTCTCCTGATTCCGTCGCGACGGCAAGTGTCACGGCAGAACCGGTCCCGACAGACGAGGCCCTGCGTGCAGACTATCAGCAGCGCCTGGCGGCCGGGGGCCAGGTCTATGTCATGGATCCGTCACGTTCACAGCTGTTGATTTATGTCTTTCGCGGTGGACGTGCCGCCAAGGCGGGTCATAACCACATCCTCAGCGCGCCCCGTTTCCTGGCTTTCGCGCACATGCCGAATGATGAACCCAGTGCCGCACGTTTCGACCTGAGCTTGCCATTGGATGAACTCGTTGTAGATGATCCGCGCCTGCGTGCGGAGACTGGCGGTAACTTCGCCGGTGAGCGCTCAGAGTCTGACATCAGTGGCACCCGGCGCAACATGCTGGGCGAGCGCGGCTTGCAGGCTGACCAATACCCCAGGATTCACCTGAAGTCAGTGGCCATCACCGGCGACTGGCCGATACTGCTCGCGCAGGTTGCCGTGAACATGCGGGGCGTGACTCGGGTCTTGCCTGTCCTGTTGCAGGTAAGACACAGTAAGACTGAAATCAGCGTCACGGGATCAATGATTATTCGCCAGACGGATTTCGGCATCGAACCTTACTCGTTGTTTGCTGGCCTGTTGTCAGTGCAGGATGTGGTGGCCATGGATTTTTCACTGACCGGGACAGCCATGGAACAATGACCGGGTAGGGGCGGGCGATGTTTGCACCCGGGCAGCCAGAAACCACTTAGCGTAGGGATATTGGATGAAGACACTTCTGCAATCACTGGCCATTGCCAGTATCGTCACGTTCGGCCTGTTCGGGTTCGCTTATCTGTCGGCAGTGTCTGGCTATACCGAGCTTTCTTATTACTTTTACTGGCAAGGCAGGTGGTTGCAGGGTTTCGTTCCCTGCAACGAGACTGCGATGGCCTTTTACCAGACCTGCGAGATGACGAGGATGCACGTCGTGGCTTTCTACGCGGGCATCCCCTTTGGCATCTTGCTCTATGCAATCCCTGCCTATGGGGTCGTTTTCTTCCTCAAGCGCAGATAGCCCATTGTCCATTGCCAAAAAGAAAGGCCGCGTATAGCGGCCTTTCTTGTTTTGTCCTGCACACGTGCACAAGTTGATCAGAGACTATTGAGGTCCTCTACCGCGTCAACCACCATGCTGGTGCCGACGGCCAGCAGCAGGATGTCGGCGGCGACGCGCACGTATTTATGGCCCTCAGGTGCACGGCCCAGCCTGTCCAGGAGATCGCGCGGCAGGTCGTGGTAATGCACGTCGCCAGGCAGGCGCTTGCCCCTGGCCCATTTCTTGGCCTGTCCGGGCGGCATGCAGCCATTGTTCTTCTTGGCTAAGCCGGGAGGGCAGTGGCCACGCTTGAATTCACCACGGTAAAAATCCCGGATGATGCTGCGTTGCCGGTCATTCAGGAAAACATTGACCTGTGGGCCAGAATGGCTGTGCTGTGACGTCGCCGATTTCTCGGCCTGCTCGTACTTCTTGCCCTTGTCGTTGCCCACGCCATCTGGCTTGGCGGCCAATACGGGCGAGGCGGCCAGGAAACCAGTGATGATGACGGCGGCCCACCGGGCAGCCAATTGAGGTCCCTGTTTCTTGATGTTGTTCGAATACTGGTTCATGCCGGGTCTCCTGATGAAATTACAGGTTATCTTAGCGACCCAGTATTAACTGAATCTGAACCGGCTGCACGAATGACGGGCCGGGCTCATTGCACGATGGCGGGATTGACCGTAGGCGGGCTGCCGAGCATGGGTCGATGTGAGGGCGGCTGCCTGCCTTCATCCGTGATGCCGTATTCCTGCGCGAGCTCGGCGCCGATCAGCACCTTGCCCGATTTCTCCATGCGCTTGGGGTCGCGGTGCAGCGCCGCGATGAGGTGACCGGTGAATTCCGGTGTCTCGGCAATGTCCCAGAAGCCCTGGTACTTGCTCGGGTCTTCATCCATCACGCGCTTGGTGCGATCCGTGCGCAACATGCCCATCCAGATCGATACCGCGGCGATGTTATGGTCCTTCAGGTCAATCGCCATGTCATGGGCGAAGCGATCCACGCCGGCTTTCTGTGCGCCATAGGCGGCGCCATGCATGTAGCAATTGCCACCAAACGAAGAGGTGAAAACAATCGTCCCGCTCTTCTGCGCCACCATGTAGCGTGCCGCGTACCAGCTGGCGACATAGGCCGAGCGCAAGCCCACGTTGAGGATGTTGGACAGGTAAAGTGACTTTTCCCAGAAGCCGCCGGGCTCGGTCAGCTGGTCATGCAGGAAAGTGGCATTGTTGACGAGGATGTCGAGCCGACCTTGTTCAGCCACCACCTTCTCGAACAGCATCTGCGTGTCGCTGTCCTTGGCATGGTCGCAGGCCACGGCGATGCCGGTGCCGCCTGCCTCGGTGACCGCCTGTGCGGTGGCGGCGATGGTGCCCGGAAGGGGGGCATCGCCTTCCTTCAATGTGCGACCGGTGACATACACGGTGGCACCCTCGCGGCCCAGCGCGATGGCAATGCCTTTGCCGGCGCCGCGTGAGGCACCCGTGACGACGGCGACGGTGTTACTGAGTGGTTTGCTCATCACTATTAATCCTTGATCAATCTGTCTTTCAGGGCGTAGCGAAGAACCTGGCTTCAAGCTGACTTGGGGTGAGCCCCTATGCCGTGCTCAGAATGTCGCGAGACTTATACGGCTTTGTTTGCTTGGTTGGTCCTTGCCGAATCCCGCAGCTGGTACTTGAGCACCTTGCCAGAGGGATTCGTTGGCAGTGAGCCTGCGAACTCAAAGTATCGTGGCACCTTGTAGTTCGCCATCTGCTCTCGGCACCATGCCAGGAGGG
>JBFKCG010000063.1:0-11623 GCA_041620675.1 Nevskiales bacterium | reverse complement strand
TTTACCAGTCGCTGGATGAGATCGCGCAGCTCTGGCAGAGCGAGCACCGGTTCGAGCCGGAGCGACCGCAGGACCGCATGGATCGGCTTTACAAGGGCTGGTGCGCGGCGATTGCTCGCGTGCGCAGCGATGCGTCAAGAGCCAGTTGATGCACCAAGTCGTCTTTACCGGGCGGCTGCTCAAGGGTGCGGATCGCGCAACTGTTGAAGTCGAACTGCAACGCCTGTTCAAGGCGACGCCCGCCCAGGTCGAATGGTTCCTGCGCGGCAAGCCCATCGTGGTCAAGTCCTGCGAGGATGAGGCAGTAGCTCGGCGTCATTTTGACGCACTGACCAAGGTCGGATTGGAGTGCGAATTCCGCAGCGACACCAAGGCATCGGCAGGAAGGGCTTCACCCGCCATGCCCACGGCGCAGCTGCCGATGCAGGCAGCAGACATGCCATCTGCCCAATCCACGGCAGGAAGTGGTGTTCAATCTGCAGGTCAAGCGAACACCGCCTCTGGTCACTCGCATCCAGCGGCAAATTTGAGTAGCCAGCACGAAGTAGCGCCAGCGACGGGGACGTCAGGATCAGCGCAGGCTGCCGTGGCGTCACGACGCCCGCCTGGCCTTGGCCGGGTTACCCAGGCCATGACTGCACAGGATCGCGCGCCGGTGAGGATGGCGCGACCCGATGCCAGCAGCCTGAGTCCAGAGCAGTTGGAAGATCCTTCGAGTTTGTCTGCGGCCATACGTAAAAGCCTGGGTGCGACGGCGTTGCTGCTAGGGGCGGTGCTGCTAGGCACGCTGGCCTACTATTTATCGCTGGAGTGGCGTTCGCCGCAGGCTGGAAAAGTAGAGCGCCAGGCCGTATTGCCAGAGCCAGCGCTGACGGACGCACAAGCACCGGAGCCTGCCGCGCCAACGCTGGCGAAACTGCTGGTGGGTCGTTGGCAATGCGTGGACTCCGCCAATGATCGGGTGGTGGAATACGAGTTCCATCAGGATGGACGGTTTCGCTCGGTGACGCATGGCAAGCCTGACGCTTTCCAGCAGGTGGAGCAGATTGATTTCCTGATCGAAGGCCGTTATCGCTTGGAGGGCCGCAAGCTGGTCCTGCATGTCCAGCGAATCCCCACGCGCGAGCTGTTCGGCGGGCCGGTACAGTCAGACCAGTACCTGTATTGGCATATCGATTCGCTGACGACGGAGGCGCTGTCCTGGAATGACGCGCAAGTACGCAGAATCAGCGAAGGATGCCTGCGTTCGCACTCGCTACATTAGGACTAGCCGCGCACAAAAAAAGTATGGCCCCGGGTACTGGCAATAGGGTGCTGTGCTAGCGTGATTCTCAATAAGAATCGGGAGAGATGACATGGACCTGAATGTGATCCTGCTTTCCATCAATGCACTGCTGCTAGGTGGACTGATGGCCTGGCTGTATCGCCAGCGCCTGGAATTGCGCACGCTGCAGGATGACTGTGTGCAGTTGCAGATCGTCGCGCAGTCACTGCCCGAGGAAGCGCGTGCACTGATTGGTACCGAACGGCCCCTCCTGCTCTCGATCGAGATACTCAACCCAATGCAGGTCGCCGCCGAGAAATCCTGGCTGGCCGGCGCCCTCGGCACGCTGACGCCTAATCTGGTTCGTCGCCTCGTGTATGAACGCACGCAGGAAGTGCTCCAGCAGGAAGTGCTCAAGCATGGGCTGGAAGCTGAGGTGAGGTTGCACGGTGCCTGAACTGGGGCTAAGCCTGTTGTTTGTGCTGGCCAGCGTGCTGCTGGGCTGGCAGTGCTGGCGCCTGCAACGGGAGCAGGACCGATTTGCGCGCGAGCTTCTGGCGGCGAGCCTGCGCAGTGTGGATGCCACGCGGGTCCAGGACGGCATGGGCAGGTTCATGCGGAACCTGCATGGCCGTACTACCCAATCCTTGTATGGCTCGATCCGCGCACTCAACCACATCCTGGGCCTGAGCGTGCGACAAGACAGGCGCGCAAAGGAAGAAGATCCACCCCGGAGCAAGTCGCACGAGCCGAACGAGGACTAGGCTGGCCGCTGGGACCGAGACTATTAAAAACGAAACTAACGACTTTTCTTGGCTGGCTTGTCTGGCTTGGATTCGTCTGGTGCCGCCAGCTCTTCGCTGAGGTCATCGTAGAGCTTGCGCACGCGATAGGTCGGCGTCTTGCCGTTAAAGAGGAAGGCGAAGGTGACGATGCGTCCGTCCTTGTGGCCGGCGTAACCCGCCAGCGTCAGCACATTGTCGACATAGCCGGTCTTGGCTCGCACAAAGCGCTCGGCTGGCGTATTGCGCAGGCGCCGACGCAGGGTGCCATCCACGCCGGCGATGGGCAGTGAAGCCATGAATTCGGGTGCGTACTGGAAATTGCCGCCCATGTCCTGCAACACCCGCACCAGTGCCCGCGCTGACAGCTTGTTGTCCCTTGTCAGGCCGGAAGGGTTGACCAGCGTATATTCCAGCTCGCTCAGGCCCAGCGAGCGCATGTAATCACGGATAATCACCATGCCGCGCTCGAGATTTCCCGGCGGCTGCAATTGCGCGGACAGGTTCTTGGCCAGCATCTCGGCGACAAAGTTATTAGAGGCCTTGTTCATCTCGACCACGATTTCCTGCACCGTGTCGCCCTGGATCGTTGCCAGCGTGCGTGAGCCGAAGCTGGCGGTGCCGCGGCGTACTCGACCGCTGACACTGATGCCGCGTCGCTTGAGCTCCTGCTTTAGGTTCTCGCCCGACCAGATATCCGGCTGGGTGATGTTCTTGTAGGCCATGACCTCTTCGATCTGCTGGCCAATGTAGCCGTTGACCTCGATGGTGTCCCCGCTGAACGAGGGATCGGCAATGCGTCGCACGCCGACATGAGGCCGACCGCGGCCGACGGCGGTCCTGACTTCTCCGCGCACGCGGATGTAATCACTCTCGGGTTCAAGGATGATGCGGGCGGGCTCGCCAGCACGGTCACCAGGCCGCACGAAGACACCGACCGAGTTCCAGTTGAAGGACATGGCACCAACCGGCGCGTCGTAGGCCTTGTCTACGCGCTGGGTGTCCTTGCGGCTGGCATCCACGCGCACGCTGTCAAAGTAGCTGTCATCAACGAGAATATCGCCCTTGATTTCGCGGATGCCGGTGCGGGCGAGACGTCCCACCAACTCGGCCAGGATAGAAGGTTTGAACGAAGGGTCGCCGCCACCCTTGAGCACGAGGTCGCCGTTGAGGACCTTGCCCTTCTGGTCGCCGTTCGAGAGCAGGCGTGTTTCAAAGCGCGTGCCGGGCGGGAATTCCCGCAACGCAGCGGCGGCAGTAATGAGTTTGGTGACCGATGCCGGGATCAAGGCCTGGCTCGCGTTGAGGCTCAGCAGAACTTTGGCATTGCGGCCGGTGCCTTCAACTGCCAGCAACGACAGGTCGCCATGCGGGATGCCCGAGTTCTCGACGGACGTGACCAGGTCGTCGGTACCAACCAGGGCCCAGGCCGGACTACTGAGGAATAACAGGCAAATGACAAGATAGTGCATAACTGCCAATCCTAACCGCTGAATGGCTTTTCGGGCGATATAAATGCGAAGACCGCCTCGCGGCGGTCTTCGGTTGTGTTGCAGCAAGCCGGGATCAGCCCAGCAGGCCTTCGACCGCGGCGCGTTCCTCGCGCAGCTCCTGATCGGAGGCGTCCATCTTCTCGCGCGAGAAGTCATCGATCTCCAGGCCCTGCACGATCTTGTAGTTGCCGTTGCTGCACTCGCAGGGGTAGCTGTAGACCACGCCTTCCTTGATACCGTAGCTGCCGTCCGACGGGACTGACATGGACACCCACTCGCCCTTGGGCGTGCCCTGGCTCCAGCTGCGAATATGATCCATCGCCGCACAGGCGGCCGAGGCGGCAGAGCTGGCGCCGCGGGCCTTGATGATGGCCGCGCCGCGTTGCTGCACGGTGGGAATGTAGGTTTCCTTGTACCAGGCCTGGTCAACCAAATCGGTCGCTGGCGTGCCTTTGATCGTGGCAAAGCGGATATCCGGGTACTGGGTCGAGCTGTGGTTGCCCCAGATCACGACGCGCTTGATGTCGTTGACATGGCTGCCGGTCTTCTCGGCCAGCTGGCTCATCGCGCGGTTGTGATCGAGGCGCGTCATGGCGTGGAACTGACGCGGGTCGAGCTTGGGTGCGCTGCTGGCGGCAATCAGCGCATTGGTGTTGGCCGGGTTGCCGACCACCAGCACCTTGACGTCACGGCTGGCATGGTCGTTGAGGGCTTTGCCCTGTGGGCCAAAGATGGCGCCATTGGCGGACAGCAGGTCCTTGCGCTCCATGCCGGGGCCGCGGGGACGCGCACCGACCAGCAGGGCGACATCCGTGCCATCAAAGGCTTCTTCGAGCTTGTCGGTGCCAATTACGCCATGCACCAACGGGAACGCGCAGTCGTTGACTTCCATGATCACGCCCTGCAGGGCCTGCATGGCGGGGGTGATTTCCAGCAACTGCAGGATGACGGGCTGGTCGGGGCCCAGCATCTCACCGGCGGCGATTCGGAAGATCAGCGAGTAGGAAATCTGGCCGGCGGCGCCGGAGATGGTGACACGTACGGGCTTCTTCATGGGGGTTCCTCGAAGCAAAAAGTTTGGCGATCAAGCAGGGCTGGCGGTTTGGCTCATTCAAAGGACGCCGCGTATTGCCCGAAAGAGCGCGCAGGATAGCGGAAAAGCCCCGTCCGGCCAATGCCGGACGGGGTCTTGGCCTAGTTCAGGCGGGCACGAAATGCCAGGTAATCACGTGCCGATTGCGCCGGGGCCTCGACCATCGGCAGGTGGCCGATGCCGTCCATGATGATGACTTCCGCTTGCGGCATCTTGGCCTTGTAGGTGGCGCCGGCCTGGTAGTTGAGCGCTCGGTCCTCTTTGCCCCAGACCACCAGTGCCGGAATCTTGATGTCCTGGATCAAGTCATCAAACGTTGGATGCGGCTGGTTGGGATCATTGATCTGCTCAAAGATGCGTGCATGCAGCGGATAGTTGGCGGCGGCGCGTTTTCCGAGGACATGCTTGATCGAGTAGGGCAAGAACGGCGGCTTTGACATCACGAACTGCATGATGGCCGGGAACTCTTCGGGAGTCGGCGCCAGCAGTGGGTTCTTGCCAGTCTCCGCGATCTGTTGGCCAAGCTCGGAATCAAAGGCCTTGCTCAGGCCGGCGGGCCCGAGCAGCCACAGGCTGGCCGTTGCCTCCGGGTATTTCAGTGCATAGGCGGTGATGATGGCCCCGCCCATGGAGCTGCCACCCAGGTGCGCGCGTTGCACACCGAGTGCCAGCGCTAGCGCATGCACTCGGTCGGCCTGTGCGCTGATGCGGTAATCAGCGGCATCGGGCTTGCTGCTTTCACCAAAGCCGGGCAAGTCGGGAATGATCACGCGGTAGTGCGGTGTCAGCTTCGCGGATACGCGCGTGAAGTTGTCCTTGTCGGCGCCAAAGCCGTGTACCAGGATCAGCGCCTCTCCTGCCTTGTCGGCGGTGCCGCCTTCCAGGTAAGCGATTTCCAGACCGCCTACCGTAATCTGTTTTGCAACAAGACCGCTGCGCGAGCGCTCCAGGTTCACGCCCCAGCGTGCGGCCGTCTCTGGTGCAAAGTAGTCAAAGGCGGTCAGCCCGGCCAGCAGGCCGAAGACCAGAAGGGCTAACACAATCAAGACGCGACGCATGGAAGGCTCCCGTGAGTTGTCTGCAAGTTATTCCGATGTGTGTTCGCTTGGCAATGACTGGTTACAGGCCGCTGTGCGGATTGAATGTGTCCAGCTGTTCTCAGGCGCCACCCCTGGTTAATTATTTTATCGTCGCCGTGAATTCATCAAGCAGCAGTTATTCCGCTTGCAGACAATCTCCATATCATGACTTGGGGTGCGGCCACAGGTATAGCGCGATCGATGATTCTGCAGCGGGACTTGGGTTAACTTGCCGATCAGCTCGGGTGAAGCCAGCCTGCAGCACCTGCCGGTACAGTCCTTGCTCGCATGCATTCAGTGCCAGCGCTTACACTCACGCTGGCCAGATTGGCTGGGTATCCATAACATCCGCATGGGTCAAGCGCAGATTCCTGCAGGATTCTGGGCTTGGCTCAGGCTGACAAAACCATGAATCGTGCGTAGGGGGAGAATTCGAGTGAAAGATTTCAAGAACAAGGTGGCCGCGATCACCGGTGCAGGCTCCGGCATGGGTCGTGAGCTGGCGGTGCAGCTGGCTGCGCGAGGCTGCCATGTCGCCATCTGCGATGTGAATGAAAAAGGGCTGGCCGAGACCGCCACGCTCGCGGGTAGTCATGGCGTGAAAGTCACCACTGCAAAGGTGGATGTTGCCAGCAAGGATGCGGTGTATGCCTGGGCTGAGCAGGTGGTGCGCGACCATGGCAAGGTCAACCTGATCTTCAACAATGCCGGTGTGGCGCTGGGTGCCACTGTCGAGGGCATGACCTACGAGGACTTCGACTGGCTGTTCAATATCAACTTCTGGGGCGTGGTCTACGGCACCAAGGCCTTCCTGCCCCACCTGAAGGCAGCCGGCGAAGGACATGTCATCAACACCTCCAGCGTGTTCGGTTTGGTAGGCATTCCCTCGCAGTCGGCTTACAACGCCGCCAAGTTCGCCGTGCGGGGCTTCACCGAGTCGCTGCGCCAGGAACTGGACATGATGGATTGCGGCGTATCCGCCACCAGCGTGCATCCGGGCGGCATCAAGACCAACATCGCGCGTGCCGCGCGTCAGGACAGCAGTATCCGGGCGATTGGCCTGAAGACAGATGTCTCGGCAGAGCGCATGGAAAAGAACTTCATCACCACCGCCGCCAGTGCCGCGACCACCATCCTCAAGGCGGTGGAAAAGAACAAGCGCCGCGTGCTGGTGGGGCCCGACGCCTACGTCATCGACTGGGTTGTACGCTTGTTGCCGGCCGCCTATCAGCGACTGACAGTAAGGTTCGCTCGCAAGAAAATGACTTGATGTGCACCTGGCTGTGGCCATGAACAGGCCACGGCTGGCTGCAACTGTCGGATAATCTTTGCATGGACGACACGCGAAAAACCCTGCAGCCACAGCATATCCAGCGCATTCCGCAGGTGCGTGCGCGCCTGCAGAAGATCGCTTACTGGCTGGATGGGTGCATCCGCGTCCCGGGTACCCGCTGGAAGATTGGATTGGAGCCCATCATTGGCCTGGTGCCCGTGGCGGGGGATATCGTCGGATTGCTGCTTTCGAGTGTCATCATCATCGAAGGAGTCCGGGTCGGTGCTCCGCCCCACCTGATCGCGCGCATGATCGGCATTACGGTCATTGACGCGCTGTCAGGGCTGGTTCCGGTCCTGGGCGACCTATTCGACTTTGCTTTCAAGGCCAACCGGCGCAATGCCGAGTTACTGACCAGGCACCTGGACGCAGTGGAGGGAAAACCGGCCAACAGCCCCCTATGGCGCCAGCTGATCACCCTTGCTCTGCTGGCTGCGGTGCTCGCCTTGGCGGGCTGGGGCTGCTTCGCGCTATTCAGCTACCTGTTCTAAAAGAACCAGCGCTCCCCTGTGGGCGGGGTCTACCCTGAAGCCACGAGCCAATCGGCCATGTTGTGATTTTGGGGCCGTTCACCCACCCACGGAGACGGACATGGACTTTTCAATGTTGAGCGGGTCGCTGCAGAGCACCCTGGGCGCGAGTTTGCCCGGAATCATCGGCGCCATCGCCATGCTGGCGATTGGCTGGATCATCGCCGTCATCGTGCGCGCCACCGTGCGCAAGCTGCTATCCGTCGCCAAACTGAACCAGCACGTGGAGGATGCCACTGACCAGAAAATGGACATGGAGAGCGGGATTGCCAGTGGCCTGTTCTGGTTCGTCATTCTGATCACGGCGATCGGTGTGTTCAATGTCCTGCACCTGGAAATCGTGTCGGGACCCTTCCAGGTCCTGGTCACCACGATCCTTGGCTATCTGCCAAGGCTGGCGGGTGGCCTGATCCTGTTGCTGGTTGCCTGGGGTCTAGCCATGGCGTTGCGCATTGGCGTGACCAAGGGGCTTGCCGCGACCAGTCTGGATGACAAGCTGGCAAAAAGCGCAGGCATGCAGCCGGTCAGCAAGAATATCGCCAATGTGCTGTTCTGGCTGGTGATCCTGCTGTTCCTGCCAGCAGTGCTGGATGCGCTGGGGCTGCAAGGCCTCATGGCACCGATCCAGAGCATGATTGGTGAGGCTCTGGAGATGGTGCCGAACCTGTTCGCCGCGGTCGTCATTGGCGTGGTGGGTTGGCTGATCGCCAAGGTGTTGCGTGGATTGGTTACGAGCCTGCTCGCGGCCAGTGGCATCGACAAGTTCTCCCAGCAGCAAATGGATAAGTCGGTGCGCCTATCCGAGATTGCCGGGATGATTGTCTTTATCCTGGTGCTGTTCCCGGCCGTGGTCGCGGCACTGGATGCACTGAAGATCGAGGCCATTTCACAACCGGCAAAACAGGTGCTGCAAACTTTCCTGAATGCAGTGCCCAATATCATCGCGGCCGCCATCATCCTGGTCGTGACCTTCTACATCGTGCGGATTGCCGCCGATGCCATGGCCAAGCTGCTGAGCAGCATGGGGCTCGACGCGCTACCCGCCAAGGCCGGCATGGGTGATGTCTTTGGCAAGACCAACAAGCCGTCTCAGCTGGTGGGCAAGGTCCTGTTGTTTTTCGCCATGCTGTTTGCCACGGTGGAAGCCAGTGACATGCTTGGCCTGACGCAAGTGCGCGACCTGCTGACGCACTTCATCGAGTTTGGCGCAAACATCGTGTTGGGCACCTTGATCCTGGCCGTGGGTTTCTGGCTGGCCTCCCTGATATACAACGCCGTCAAGCGTGCCAGTGGGAGCAAGGATGTCGGGCTGGCCAATATTGCGCGCGTGGCCGTGTTGGGACTGGTCCTGGCGATGGGCTTGCGCGCCATGGGTATCGCCGACGATATCGTCAACCTTGCCTTTGCCCTGACCTTGGGATCAGTCGCCGTTGCGGTGGCCCTCGCGTTTGGCCTCGGTGGGCGGGAAGCGGCGGGTCGTCAGCTGGAACACTGGTTTAGCAAGTGGCGCAAGGACGGTTAGCCGCTTTGTAAGACTCGCGTCGGTGGCGTCGCCAGCACGCTGCGCAGGGACAGCCAGCCAAGTCCTGTGACCAGTGCCATGCCGCTCAAGGCGCCGGCGATCCATAAGAGGGGACGCGGGCCGTAGGGGATCTGGAAGACTTGTACCGCCAATGCCCAGGCCACCAACTGCGCGGCGAGTGCTGCGACCAGCCCAGCCAGCAAGCCGAGTACCGCGAATTCCGCCAGCAGGCCCTTGATCAGGATCGGCGTGCGCGCCCCCAGCGTGCGCAACAGCGCCGTCTCGCGGGCACGTTCACTGCGGGTGCCTTCGATCGCGGCCAGCAGCACGACCAGGCCAGCGACCAGCGTGAACAGCAGCATGAACTCGACCGCGCGAACGATGCGCTCCATGATGCCACGCACCTGATTCATCACGGTCTCGATATCTAGCGCGGTGATGTTGGGAAATTGCCGGATCAGGTCCCGTAGCAAGGCGCGACGCTCGGCTGGCAGGTAAAAACTGGTCAGCCACTGTGCTGGCACATCCTCGATCACCCCGGGCGGCGTCAACAGGAAAAAATTCGGACGGAAGCTGTCCCAATGCACCTTGCGAATGCTGTGTACGGTGAGGGTGACGGGACGATCCGCAAACTGCAGGGTCAGGTTGTCACCAAGCTTCAGCTTCAGGCGCTCGACTGCATAGGTGTCCACCGATAACCACGGCTGGCCCTGCCCGGACTCTGCCCACCACTTTCCGTCGATCATTTCATTGTCGTCGCCGATTCGATCGGTCCAGGACAGGTTGAAGTCGCGGTTGATCCAGCGTTGTGTCTCCGGGTCATCAAACATGTCCGCGCTGACGCGCTCGCCATTGAGCTCGACCAACCGGCCACGCGCCATCGGCCACAACTCAAGGTCGTGGTAATCCCTGCTGGCGAAGAAGGCCTTGAGCGCTTCCAGTTGATCGGTCTGGATATTGATCAGGAACACGTTGGGCGTGTCAGTGGGCAAACGGCTGCGCCAGCTGTCCAAAAGGTCCTGGCGCACGACAGAAACCAGTAACAGCGCCAACAGGCCCAAGCCCAGGGCGACGACCTGCGCCACCGAGCCGCCTCGCCGACGCGCGATATTGCCCAAGCCAAAGCGCCAGGAGTAGCCGACCCTGGCTTGCATCGGCTTGAGGAGGGCGACCATGCCCCAGGCCATCAGCGCGAGCACCACCAGCGTCGCCATTGCCCCGCCCAGCACGCGCAATGCCAGTTGCAGGTCGCGCGTCTGCCAGGCCAGCAGTGCCAGTACGCTGGCCACAGCCAGTCCCCATACCAATCGTGTGCGACGGGTTTCAGTGAGGTTGCGCTGTAATACGCGCAGGGGCGGCACGCGCCGTGCCTCCAGGACCGGGGGCAAGCCAAACCCCAGCAGCATCAGCATGCCCAAGCCGACCGAGGACAAGACTGGTAAAGGCGATGGGCCGGGCAGAACAAGGTTCTCCACCAGGCTGCTGATCAACTCCGCTAGGATGGCTTGCCCAGCGAAGCCGAGCAGGGCGCCCATGGCAGCACTTCCCAGCCCGAGCAGCAGCAGGTTCAGCAACAAGGTTCGCAGGATAAACCCCTGCCGGGCGCCCAGACACTTGAGCAGGGCTACCTCGTCGCGCAGGCGAGAGCCATGCTGGTGCGCGGCAAGGCCAATGGCGGCGGCTGCTAGCAGGGCTGCGGCGAGCACGGCGATATCCAAGAACTGACCGGCGCGGTCCAGCGCGGTGCGTACTTCCGGACGTGCGTCCTGTGGCGAGGTCCAGCGCAGCGCGGCTTCCTTGACCGGCTGTCGCAGGCGATCCAGCGCGGCGGCGTCACCTGCCAGTAGCAGGCCGTATTGCACGCGACTGCCTGGTCCCAGCAGTCCGCTGGCCTCGACATCGGCGCTGTTGATGAGCAGTCGGGGGGCCAAATCAAAATAGCCCATGCCGCGACCCGGTTCATTCTCAAGCACCGCTTGGACCTTGAGCGTGATGGCACCGACCTGGATCGATGTGCCTGGCTGCAGGCCCAGTTCACTCCACAGGCGTACGTCGGCCCAAGCCTCGCCGGCATCCGGCACGGCATCGGTGATCCGTGCATCGCCATAGGCTTCATCGGCAATCCGCACTTCACCACGCAATGGGTAACTCGCGTCCACTGCCTTGACCGAGGCCAGTGCGGAACGCTCGCCGGCAATCAGCAGGCTCGGGAAACTGACGAACTGACTGTTCCGTAAACCGTAAGATTGTGCCTGGGCCAGCAAGGTCTCCGGGATCGGTTCGCGCCCGGACACGATGACATCGCCACCCAGCGTCTCGCCACTTTGCGCGGCCAAGGCCGCGCGCATGCGCTCGCTGAACAGTCCCACAGCAGAAGAGGCCGCGACCGCCACCACGATCGCCAATGCCAGAATGCGCAACTCACCGGCCTGGGTCGCGCGCCGCAGCCTGCGCAGTGAATGGCGCCAGCTCAGTCGCAGATCATCCATGCAGGCAACCATCCTTCAGGGTCAGCACGCGCTGGCAG
>JBFKCG010000062.1:0-12216 GCA_041620675.1 Nevskiales bacterium | reverse complement strand
GGGTATGCTGCAGTCGCTCAATCGCCAGGAGTCTCAAGTCAGATGTCTTGTTCAAAACCATCAACCACACTTTCAAGAGGTGGAGCTGTCCTGGATGGCACATGGCTCCAGTGATCACGACTCGGTGATGAACTGTGGCAACCAGCCAGAACCTATAATAGCGTAGCAATCCACGTTCAAACCAAGGGAATCCGCAGTCGCATGACCCCCCAACATCAGGTGATGGCTGACAATCTCCACAATTACATCCCGCATGCACAGGATATAGGCATGCGAGTGATTGATATTGCCAAGGGGATGGCCCTGATGGCGCTCGACTATCGGGATGAACTTTTAGGTGACCCGGAACGTGGACTGGTTCATACCGGCGTCATTACCTCCATCATCGATACAGCCTGCGGATTTGCAGTGATCACGGATGTCAACAAGCCCATTTCGATAGCGACACTGGATTTACGCACGGACTACCTGCGACCAGCCCTTCGGGACAAGACAATCTTTGTCCAAGCCGAATGCTATCGGACAACCCGACATATTGCATTCGTACGAGCCAAGGCCTGGCAGGACTCTGAAGAACGCCTGGTGGCAACCAGTTCCAGCGTGTTCATGTTGAAATCGAGACGGAAGCCACAGGCTGCCGACACCGGGGAATGACCATGTCACTGCCAGCCACTCACGACAACAACATGGTCGCTCGTATTCCCTATGCGGTATTCCTGGGTGTTGAGATGGGCAAGGATGAACAGGGACTGTTCTGTCGCTTACCGTTCCTTGACCGGCTGGTGGGCAACAAATCACTGCCTGCTGTCCATGGCGGTGTAGTTGCCGGCTTTATGGAAAATGCCGCCCTGCTGCATCTATTGCACATGGAACCCAGCCATATCGGCATCCCGAAAACAATAGACTTTTCCATTGATTACCTGCGATCTGCGGGGCCTCGTACCAGCTTCTCCAGATGCGCGGTGGCGCGGCTGGGGCGTCGAGTTGCACAAGTTCAAATTCACTGCTGGCAGGAAAATGAAGCCATCCCTGTGGCCATAGCCCGTGCTCACTTCTTGCTCAATGGGGACAGCACAGAACCTGGTCACTGAGATTGCGGCCACAGACCCGGACGTTATAGGATGCGGGGGCTGAAATTACCAATCTGGAGTGATTGCATGAGCGTCAATGAAATGATTAAGAATTTCCCGTCTGCACTGAATGCAGATGCGGCCGCGGATCTCAACGTGACGATCCAATACAAGACGTCAAAGCCGACCTACCTTGAGATCAAGGACGGCAAGTGCACCGTGCACGATGGCTTGGCCCCTTCCGCAGACGTCACGTTGACCATGGAAGATGACGACTTGGCGGCACTTCTCAAGGGTGAATTGAATGGCATGACCGCCTTCATGACTGGCAAGCTGCAGGTCGATGGTGACCTCATGCTGGCCCAGCGCCTGCCGACACTGTTCGACCCCGCCAAGCTGTAACTCGGGACTGCAAACTATCGCTCAGTCGCTTTGTATCCAGGTACTGGATGACAGTCGCCTGGTAGAGGCTGAAGGCCTGGCAGAAACCCTGCACTTGCCCCTGTTGAAGGGCGCACAGTCGCAGGGTTTTTTATTTGCGCTCGTCCTGACGGAAAGCCGGCTTGAATTGCAGGCACTCAGTGAGAATACACACGGGCCTATCTATTCGAGCCTTTGGGATCCAGAAATCCGCCGGCGCATCCAGGGAGGCCGCCGCCAACCCCTTGCGCGGGCCTGTGGGCTGCACCGGGAAGGTGCACTACGCATACTGGATGCGACGGCAGGACTAGGGCGCGATGGCATCGTACTCGCCGGCCTTGGCTGCCGGGTTACCCTGCTTGAGCGAGTGTCAGTCACAGCCGCCCTGCTTCGTGACGGCTTGTCCAGGGCGATGCAGGAACCGGCCTGTCGGGACTGGCTATCGGAAAGAGTGGCCATCAAAGAGCTGGATGCAATCGAGTATATGCGGTCGGATGCCTCAAACAACCCGGATGAGGTGGTCTATCTCGACCCCATGTACCCACAGGGCAATAAAACCGCCTTGGCAAAGAAGGAGATGCGTGTTTTACGGGCAATCGCGGGTGACGATGAGGATGCCAGCCAATTGCTGGACGCTGCCCTGGGTTACGCAACACAACGTGTGGTGGTAAAACGCCCGCCGAACGGTACTTACCTGGCTGGACGCGAGCCGGACCATCAATCCAGCGGTAATCGGGCCCGATACGATGTTTATTTCACGCGCAAAGGGCGCTAACACTGCCCCACATTTAGGCAGGTTTGAGATTCTTCTGATATCGCTTGATATTGTGAACGTAGTGTTCCGCCGACAGCCGGATGATCTGCAACTCTTGCGGCCCAAGCTGGCGAACTACCCTGCCCGGCGTTCCCAGGATGAGGGAACCATCAGGGTACTCCTTGCCCTCTGGAATGAGCGAGCCGGCGCCAACCAGGCAGTTATTGCCAATCTTGGCGTTGTTCAGGACCACGGCGCCAATGCCTATCAATGAATTATTGCCTATGGTGCAGCCATGCAGCATGACCATGTGCCCTACCGTCACATAACTTCCCAGCGTCAATGGCAAGCCGGGGTCTGAGTGCAGCACAGAACCATCTTGTACGTTACTGCCCTCACCAATGGTGATCTGCGCATCATCACCGCGCAGGACCGTGTTGAACCAGATGCTCGCCTTATCCTCAAGGGCAACAGAGCCGATGACAGTGGCATTATCCGCTATGAAGTATTCTTTTCCGCGTATTTCCAGCTTGCGATTCTCGATCGAGTAAATCATTAGATATCACCGTCACCCAGTATTATTGGACAAGTATGAAACGCCACAAGAGCTTATCCCAAAGCTTAACAGCCAGATACCTGGCTTGGTTGTTAATTGGCACGTTGGCATTGTTGCAGGCCTGCTCTTCAGATGTCCCGCGCTTGCCATCATTAGCCAGCGACGCACGCATCCTCGCGTTTGGTGACAGCCTGACCTATGGTACTGGAGCAAAAAGTCACGAAAGCTATCCAGAGCGCCTGTCTGCCAGCACCGGCCGCACCGTGATCAATGCAGGCGTACCCGGCGAAACGACAGCCGATGGGCTCGCCCGCCTCCCTCGGCTACTGGAAGATACCCAGCCAGACTTGGTCATCTTGTGCCTGGGAGGCAATGACTTCTTGCGGAAGGTTGATCCCACGCGGACGCGTGCCAATCTTGAACGCATGATCGACATGGCGCGTGCAGAGAATATCCCGGTGGTGCTGGTTGCCGTCCCAAGGCCAGGCCTATTCGTGCGGAGCGACAGCATGTATGAAGAGTTGGCAAAGAAATTCCGGTTGCCACTCGAAAACGAGATTCTGGCAGATGTACTGGGTGACAAGTCATTGAAAGCAGACCCGATTCACCCGAATTCCTCAGGTTACCAGCAAGTCGCTGAGGCCCTCGCAAAGCTACTGAAATCAGCAGGGGCAATCCAGTGAGTGGATCCTTGGCAGTTTTTTCGCAGTTATTTTTTCATTTTCTCGGCAACCTTGTCCCTTAGATAGCTGGGTCGGGCCTCCAGCGCCGACTTTGCGGCACCCTCGCTGGCGCGCAGGGCAGCCAGTTTTGCAGCCTCCGCTGCGTGCGGATAGGACTCGATCGTTTGCTGACCTTGCACTATGCCACTGGCTTTCTGTAGTTCAGACGAATAACGTTGCCAGCCAGTCCCCGCCACATGCCAGCCGTCGCCCAGGAATGGCACATCAGCAGGGTTGCGCAGGGAATCCGCGCTCAGTGCGGTGCAATGACCTGCGTGATCAAGCACATATTCCCCCCAATAGACCTGGTCCATGCGTGCATCCATGGCAACCGCAACGCGCGTGACATCCTGCTTTTGGAAGCAGCGCTCGGCCAAGGCCGCAAGTGTCGAAATGCCAATGACGGGCTTATCCAGTCCAAAAGCCAAACCCTGCACAATCCCCAGGGTGATACGAAGTCCAGTAAAGGACCCTGGACCTTGTGTGTAAGCCAGCAGGTCCAGATCCCCCATTTCCATGCCAGCTTCGGCCAGTAACTCATGAGCCATCGGGAGCAGGAGCTGCGTATGGCGTCGTGGTGCAAGTTCAAAATGTTCGCTTATGTCCCCATCCAGGTACAGGGCTGCCGAGCAAGCATCTGTTGCACTGTCCAGTGCCAGGATCTTCATGCCACTACCGACTGTTGAAAGAAATCGCAGGCGTCTTCCAGTTTTCGTGTGATGGGCATGGCTGGTAGGCTGCTGAGAAAAGTCTTTCCATAAGGCCGACTCGTCAAGCGTGGGTCACATAGCATAAGGACACCACGGTCACTGGCGTCTCGAATCAGCCGGCCCGCACCCTGCTTCAGGGTAATTACCGCTTGTGGCAATTGGTAGCTACGAAACGGGTCATTGCCCTGTTCCCGTAGCGCCTCCATGCGTGCCTGTAGAACTGGGTCACCAGGCGAGCTGAATGGCAGCTTGTCAATGATGACCAATCGTAGTGCTGTGCCCCTGACATCAACCCCTTCCCAAAAGCTGCTGGTTCCAATCAGCACTGCGTTACCTGCTTCCCGAAAACGCGTGAGCAACTCGCTGCGGCCTGCCTCGCCCTGCACCAGCAAGGGTTGGTCGAGTACAGGCCTCATGGCAGCAGCTGCCTCCTGCAGTGCGCGATGACTGGTACAGAGCAAGAAGGCGCCACCATGACTTGCCTGGATAAGCGGAAGAGCCGCCTTGACGACTGCCACAGTGTAGTGAGGAGAATTGGGATCCGGCAGTCCAGTGGGTAGATAAAGCATGGCATTTCGCTGGTAGTCAAAAGGGCTGTCCAGAACCATGGTTTGCGGGGATTCCATCCCAATTCTGGAGATGAAGTGTTCAAAACTGCGTTTGACCGCTAGCGTCGCTGAGGTAAAAACCCAAGCCGCCGAGTGAGCACGCATCAGCTGATGAAATCGACCGGAGATGTCCAATGGTGTGCTGTTTAGCGAGAAACCATGATTGAATTTCTCGACCCAACGAACGGTCTCATGGCTGTCTTCGTCCAGCTCATCCAAGCACTCAATCAACCCCTGGCAGCGCTCATGGCAGCTATGAAGGCCTTGAGAGCGTGTGGAAAGTGCTTCCAGCAGGGCTTCGAGATCAATCAAGGCCGCACGCAAGCGTTCTGCAGCCTCCCTAACCGCGACCACATCCATTGCCTTAGACCAGGCCATTCGGGTGCCGTGATTCGGCAGCGACAAATCTAGCCGTTGGGTTGCGGTTTCAAGATCACGCAACAATAACTCCAGGTCGGGCGTATCAGCGGCTGTTTCTTCGTATTCAGCTCTTACATCACGCACGAGATCGGAAACCTGCTTACCACTGATGCTGTTCCCGAAGAAGAGAGAGGCCGTCTCTGCTACCTGGTGTGCCTCATCCAGGATAATTGCATCAGCCTTTGGCAGCAGCTCACCGAAGCCACCCTGTTTGACTGCCAGGTCTGCGAAGAAAAGATGGTGATTGACCACAACCACATCGGCTTCCAACGCCACACGGCGTGCCTTGAGCGGATGACACTCTGAAAAACGAGGGCAATCACTGCCCAGGCAATTATCGGCCGTCGAGCTGACAAGCGGCCAGACAGGAGATCCGTCAGCAACATCGCCAACCTCGGCGAGGTCGCCACTGCGCGTCTGTATTGACCATTCGTGAATACGCCGTAGTTTGGCGAGGTGCTCAGGCGCCCGGACTCTGCCTTGTGCGCGTGCCAGATCCAGGCGATGCAGGCAAAGGTAGTTCGCCCGACCTTTTAGCAGTGCGACACGAACTGGTAGATCAAGCGCAGCACGAGCGACCGGTAAGTCCTTGCCAAACAACTGTTCCTGCAAGGCCTTGGTACCGGTCGATATGATGACTTTCCGCCCAGACAGCAAGGCTGGCACCAGATACGCAAGCGTCTTTCCTGTGCCAGTGCCGGCTTCTATGACAAGCTGACCTTGGTTTTCGATCGCATCAGCGATCGTCGATGCCATGGTGGCTTGCCCTGCCCTGGTCTGAAATCCTTCCAGGCGTGTTGAAATTGGTCCATCGGCTCCAAATAAGTGCGCGAAATCAATAGCCACTGGATTAATCCGTCAATTGACGCCAAGACATGGCCATCAATCGAATAAATCCCAGAACCAAGACTTCTTTTTCTTTCTTGTCGTATCTCTGCGCTCTTCTTCTTTGGTTTCGTCACTACCAAACAGGCCTTCGAAGAAGCCCTCCCTGTCATCTTTTCGTCCACCGCACGGGACAAAGTCCTCTGGCAGTGTTCCACGCAGGAATGGAACCTGCGTTACCTGGTCACAATCGTCGTCGTCATGCTCATCATCTGTGATGTCAAACGGGAGGAGTTCAACGTTTTCAGGCAAAGCCGGTGAATAACTCAGTGGATCGCTGTCTCGCATGATTTGCGCCCACAACGGCAAGGCCCCGGATGCACCACTCAGCTTGCCCGCCTGGTTGTCGTCGCGGCCAACCCATACCACGGCAACACGGTTTCCACTAAAACCAGCAAACCAGCTATCTCGCATGTCATTGGTGGTGCCGGTTTTGCCGGCCACCCGTAACGAACGCGGCAGATAGCGAAAAGCACCCGTACCCGTTCCCTGGAGCATGACGCGCTCGAGTGACCAGTTCAGCAAATAAACTGGTGCCTCAGGAAAAACTGACCGGCTCTTCAGTGTGAAACGACCCAAGGGCTGTCCTTGCTGCGTCGTTACCTCACGAATAGCCAGCAAGGGCGAATAGTAGCCGCCGGTCGCCAACGTGTTGTAAAGCTGTGCCACTTCAATGGGTGCCATGTCGATGGCACCCAGGGCAACGGCCGGTACCGGCATGGCTTCACGCGGGTATCCCATTCGCCGGATGGTATTCACGACCGCAGGCATGCCAACTTGTAATGCAATCTTGACGGTCGGAATGTTGTAGCTGTAGACCAAGCCCTCAAACAGGTTAATCCAACCTCGATATTCATTATCGTAATTCTTGGGTTCCCATACACTGCCGTCAGGCTGCGGCACCTCGAGCTCATCGTCATCAATTGCCGTTAACAGGTTAAATTCTTGAGGACGGGCCAGTGCAGTCAAATAGACAAATGGCTTGGCAAGCGAGCCGATCTGTCTCTTGGCATCCAGTGCTCGATTAAAGCCGATGAATCGGGGATCCCTGCCCCCGACGAGGCCTAATACTTCCCCGCCGCTGGTGGTGGTGACGACTGCCGCGGCCTGCAAGGTCCCGGATTTCAGGCCACGGCCTTTCTCAAGCCCTGAGAGCCCTTCAGTGATGTGCTCTTCGATGGCGGCCTGCACCAGAGGATCGAGTGTCGTGAAGATCCTCAGGCCTTCCGTCGTGAGGACATTCTCCTGGTAACGCTGCTTCAGCTGTCGACGGACCAATTCAACGAATGCCGGAAACTGCGACGTGCCAGAGCCCTTGCCGGAAACGCCGAGTGGCTTCTTCTTTCCAGCCGCCGCCAGCTCCGGCGTGATCAAGCCTGCTGCTGAGAATTCATCCAGGACCAGGTTGCGACGTTCTATGACTCGTTCAGCACGACGGCGCGGATCGTAATAGGACGGCCCTTTGACGATGGCAATCAACACTGCCATCTCATGAGGCTGCAACTCATTAACTGGCTTGTTGAAATAGAACAGACTGCCTAGTCCGAAACCATGAATTGCCCTATTGCCATCCTGGCCAAGGTAGACTTCGTTGATATAGGTTTCGAGGATTTCCTGCTTGCCAAAGTGTGACTCTAGCAATAGGGCCATGATTGCTTCGTTGAACTTGCGGCCGTACGTCTGGCGGTTATCGAGATAGAAATTCTTGACCAGCTGCTGCGTGATCGTGCTGCCACCCTGCACCACATGACCTGCAGCCAGATTTGCCGCCGTCGCACGTAATATCGCGCGCGGATCCACACCATTGTGCTTATAGAATCGGCGGTCTTCTATCAGGATGAGCCCCTTGGGTAACAGGGGCGGAATATCCTTGAGCCGAACCAGAACCCGATCCTCGCCCTGGGATGGGTAAATGCTGCCTATCAACAGAGGGTCAAGCCTGAATAAAGGCTCGGCTTGTCCTGTTGTGACGTCAGTAATGGATGAAACGGCGCTATCGTCGAAAGTCACGCGTAGGGTTCGTGACGGTTTGCGGCCATCCCAGAACAGGAAGTCGCGCGTGTTGATCGTAATATCCCGTCCATTTCCGGCATAGGTACCTGGACCCTTGGCCTGGTCAGCGGCGCGGTATCCGAGACGGGAGAGCTCCCGTTTGAGCCCTTCCGCTGTAATCGCAGCGCCAGGGTACAACTCAAGCGGACGCGCATAGACCTGGGCAGGCAATGACCAACGTGCGCCTTCGAAGCGTTCCCGGACGATTCGATCCAGATAAACCGCATAAACGGCGAACGCCATCATGGCGATGCAGAACAGCACCACAATGTAGGGCCAGAGCGGGTGGCGCACTAGGCGCTGGAGAAAGGGTGATACAGCCATAAGTTTGTGAAACGCATATTAGCAGACTGGGTCAGGTGTAATCCTAACAGCGGGGGCTATGCCTAGAGGCCCGGCTTCGGCAAAATAAGGCCTGACAGCCCTCATTGGAAGTGTTCGATGGCGACTAGTTACTTATCACGCATCTTTGGCAGCTCACCCGTGGGCCATATCCTCCTCCACATGGAGCGCGCCAATGCCTGCGCAAGCAAACTACCTCCGCTATTCGCAGCAGCAGTCAAGCAGGATTGGGTGGAGGTGAAGGTCATCCTGGACCAGATCACCGAGCTCGAACATGATGCTGACAGCTCGAAAAAGAACATCCGCATGCACTTGCCAAACGCCTTGTTCATGCCCGTTCCACGCGCAGACCTTCTTGATCTGGTAACAGCACAGGACAAGATTGCCAACCGCGCACGCGACATTGCTGGCCTGTTACTGGGTCGGAAAATGGTCTTTCCACCTGCGACTGCTGCCACTTTTACGGAGCTCGTCAACAGTGCCGTCGATGCCTCACACCAAGCCAACAAGACCGTCAGCGAGTTGAGCGAACTGTTCGAAAGCGGATTCCGCGGGACAGAACTGGATGTCATGGAATCCATGATCGCCGAGCTTGACCGCATAGAGCATGAAACAGATCAGATCGAAATCCGGCTTCGGGCCCAGCTGCTCGAAATCGAGAAGTCCTTGCCACCAGTCGATGTCATGTTCCTTTACAAGATCATTGACTGGATTGGCGAATTGGCGAATGACGCGCAACGAGTGGGCCGCAGGCTCCAACTACTACTGGCACGTTAAGCCAGGCACACCACACCCTGCACTGCTCGTTACCCGGGGAACCTCATGGAAAACATAGAACTTTATTTCTGGCTGGCTGCCATTTTTGGGCTTTTCATGGCCTGGGGAATTGGCGCCAACGATGTCGCCAATGCAATGGCCACTTCGATTGGCTCGAAAGTACTGACTATCCGCAAGGCAATCATCGTGGCGGCCATCTTTGAATTCGCAGGATCCGTGCTGGCAGGTGGTGAAGTGACCAGCACGATTCGCGGCGGAATCATTGATTCCAGCGTCCTTGCGGATCGTCCGGACCTTCTCGTTGATGGCATGCTCGCGTCTTTGCTGGCCGCTGGAACCTGGCTGCTGATTGCCTCTGCAATGGGATGGCCTGTCTCCACGACCCACTCCATTGTCGGCGCGATTGTTGGGTTCGCGTCAATCGGCATCGGCATGGAAGTCGTGAAATGGAACCAGGTTGGCACCATTGCCGCCAGCTGGATAGTCTCCCCTCTCGTCTCAGGCATCGTTGCCTTCATGATATTCACCAGCGTTCAACGTCTGATACTGGAGACGCCGGATCCTTTCAGGAATGCCAAGAAGTACGTACCGATTTATATCTTTGCCACTGGCTTCTTTATTACCCTGATTACCCTGCTCAAGGGCCTGAAGCACGTCGGGCTAGAACTCGGTGAATGGCAATCCTATGGAGTCGCCGTCCTGATGGGAATAGCCGCTGTAGTCATAGCAATTCCTTTTTTGAACCGCATTTCGATCGCAGAGTCCGCAACACGTGCTGAAAGATTTGCTGGTGTTGAGCGTGTTTTTGCCGTTCTCATGGTATTCACGGCTTGCAGCATGGCTTTTGCCCACGGCTCGAATGATGTTGCAAATGCCATTGGTCCGGTTGCGGCTATCCTGGGCGTCCTGCAAACAGGTGGAGTTGCATCGAAATCCGCAGTCCCTCTATGGCTGCTGTTACTAGGGGGCGTCGGAATCGTGGTGGGACTTGCGACCTATGGCCGCCATGTCATCAAGACCATTGGCCAGAACATCACTCACCTGACGCCAAGTCGTGGTTTTGCTGCCGAACTGGCTGCCGCGGGCACCGTCGTCGTGGCTTCTGGGATTGGCCTGCCGATTTCAACCACGCACAGCCTGGTTGGTGCCGTTGTCGGCGTAGGCTTCGCCCGAGGCATCGCTGCCCTAGACCTTGGCGTGATCAGGACGATTTTCATGTCCTGGATCATCACCCTGCCCGCAGGTGCATTCCTCTCCGTCTTCTTCTTCAAGATCCTGCAAGCCGCCATTTGACGGTAGGCAGAGGGAGGTTAGCCTCGGCCGAGTACTTCTCGCTCCATGTCTTCCAACGAGATGTGGCGGACGTCCTTGCCGTGCACAAAGTAAATCACGTACTCGGAGATATTTCGTGCGTGGTCACCAATCCGCTCGAGTGCGCGTACTGACCACATGATGTTGATGACTCGACTGATGGTCCGGGGGTCTTCCATCATGAAGGTAATGCTCTGGCGCATGATACCTTCGTATTCTCGGTCCACTTTGCTGTCTTCCTTGGCCACTTCGAGTGCCAGCTCTGGATCCATTCGGGCAAAGGCATCCAGCGCATCACGGACCATTTGCAACACATGGTTGCCAAGGTGCTCAACAGCTGAATAGGTATTTTTCTCGGCACGCTCCTCACCGGCCAGATTGGCTGCCATTCGCCCGATCCTTTCTGCCTCGTCGCCAATACGTTCAAGGTCAGTGATGGTTTTCATGATTGCCATCACCAGCCGTAAGTCACTTGCGGTCGGCTGGCGCCTGGCGAGGATACGACTGCACTCCTCGTCTATGAAAACCTCGAAGGTATTTACTTGGGTATCGCGCTCCTCGACGGCATGACCCAACGTGCCATCACCTTCGAGAAGGGCACGCAATGCATCAGCGATTTGTTGCTCGACCAAGCCACCCATGGCCAGGACGCGCTGACGGACATCCTCCAACTCGACATTGAATTGGCGGGATATGTGTTGTGAGATTCCTGACTTGTCCATAACGCGCTCCTGGAAACCACTCAGCCGTAACGGCCGGTAATGTAATCTTCAGTTTGTTTTTCTGACGGATTGGTGAATATGCGGTCAGTGTTGTTGTATTCGATCAGGTCGCCCAAGTACATGAAGGCGGTATAGTCTGATACACGAGCCGCCTGCTGCATGTTGTGAGTGACGATCACGATGGTATAGCGGTCCTTGAGCTCGTAGATCAGTTCCTCGATCTTCAGGGTAGCTATCGGGTCAAGTGCCGAGCATGGTTCATCGAGCAATAGAACCTCTGGCTCAATGGCCACGGCCCGTGCAATCACGAGACGCTGCTGCTGGCCGCCTGACAGGCCAAGTGCATTATCATGCAAGCGATCCTTCACTTCATTCCAGATTGCGGCAGCCTTCAACGCCCATTCGACTTTTTCATCAAGGACGGAACGTCGGTTAATACCACCCAAACGAAGGCCATACGCCACGTTCTCATAGATGGTCTTGGGAAAAGGGTTAGGTTTCTGGAAAACCATGCCGATGCGACGGCGCAACTGTGCAACATCCACATTCCGATCATTGATGTTCTTGTTTTCAAACAGGATATTGCCCTCGATCCTGACGCCATCGATGAGATCATTCATCCTGTTGAAGCAGCGGAGCAAGGTGGATTTTCCACAACCGCTCGGCCCGATAAACGCAGTAACGCGCTTGGATGGTATCTGCAGGCTAATATCGTTAAGTGCACGCTTCTGGCCGTAGTACAGGTTGAGTTTCTGAACGTCGAGCGCCACTGTTTCATCCGCAAGCTTGCGGTCAGCGGGTTTGCGTGTAAGTGCCTGCTTACCGACTGAGTGAGTCGACATAGCAGATCTGGCTGTTGATGTTGAT
>JBFKCG010000061.1:0-12223 GCA_041620675.1 Nevskiales bacterium | reverse complement strand
CGTGTTGATGCGAACCTTGGCCTTGAAACTGACGGATTTACCATCGGATTTCTTGGCATTGACGGTTACTTCGCTGGCACCTTTCTTCAGGCCTTCAATGTCGAAGACCTCGGTGCCATCCAGACCGAGCACCGCGGCATTCTGTCCATCCTGGAAGTTGAGTGGCAGTACGCCCATGCCAACAAGGTTGGCTCGATGAATGCGCTCGAAGGACTCGGTGATGACTGCCTTGACGCCGAGCAGGATGGTTCCCTTGGCAGCCCAGTCGCGGGAAGAGCCCGTGCCATATTCCTTGCCGGCGATGACAACCAGAGGAACGCCTTCGTTCTGGTATTTCATCGCCACGTCATAGATCGGCTCGACAGGGCCAGCACCGCCGTTGATATAGCGCGACACGCCACCTTCAACCCCAGGCGTCATCAAGTTCTTGATGCGGGTATTGGCAAAGGTGCCGCGCATCATGATCTCGTGGTTTCCACGGCGTGAGCCAAACGAGTTGAAGTCGGCCTTCTGCACGCCATGCTCCATCAGGAACTTGCCAGCCGGGCCATCCAACTTGATATCACCGGCGGGTGAGATGTGGTCTGTGGTGATGGAATCACCGAGCACGGCAAGCGCGCGGGCACCCTTGATGTTCGGGATGCCGGGTGGCGTCTTGGTGATGCCATTGAAGTAGGGCGGGTTCTGGACGTAGGTCGACTTGGAATCCCAGGGATAGGTCTCGGACTTGGCGACCTTGATGGACTGCCAGCGTTCGTCCCCAGCGTACACATCTGCGTAGGTAGATGTGAACAGGCCGGCCGTGACGCTGGAGACCACCATGTCAGAGATTTCCTTGGTGGTAGGCCAGATGTCCTTGAGAAAGACATCCTTGCCATCCTTGGACTTGCCAATGGGTTCCTTGGTCAGGTCGAGGTCGGTGCTGCCCGCCAGGGCGTAGGCGACAACCAGCGGGGGGCTGGCCAGATAGTTCATGCGAACATCCTGGTGAACACGTCCCTCAAAGTTGCGGTTACCAGACAATACGGCGGATACAGACAGCTTGTTGCCCTGGATGGCCTTGGTGATTGGTTCATTCAAAGGACCGGAGTTGCCGATGCAGGTCGTGCAGCCATACCCGACGACATGGAAGCCCAAGTACTCCAGGTCCTCAATCAGCCCGGCCTTCTTCAGGTACTCCGTCACGACCTTGGAGCCTGGAGCCAGCGAGGTCTTGACCCAAGGCTGGGTCTTGAGGCCAAGCGCACGTGCCTTGCGCGCCAGTAGGCCTGCGCCGATTAGTACCGCCGGGTTGGAGGTATTCGTGCAGGAGGTAATCGCTGCAATGACCACGGCACCGTCTTTCAGGGTGAAGGTCTTGCCCTGGTCAGTGACTTCAATTGGGCCTGCGGAAGGACGCAGCTTCTGTTCCGCCTCAAATGCCTTGCGGTAATTGGCTTTGACATCTGGCAATACCACACGGTCCTGTGGGCGCTTGGGTCCCGCCAGTGACGGCTGGATGGAGGACAAGTCGAGATGCAGCACGTCGGTGTATTCGGCTTCTACCGCTTCAGGAGTCCACCACATGCCCTGGGCCTTGGCATAGGCCTCGATCATCTCAATCTGTTCTTCACTGCGGCCTGTCAGCCGCAGGTAATTCAGGGTTTCCTTGTCAATCGGGAAGATTCCACATGTGGCACCGTATTCCGGGGCCATATTGGCTATGGTGGTGCGATCGGCCGTGGCCAGGTTGCCCAGGCCGGGGCCGAAGAATTCCACGAACTTCTCGACGACACCGCGCTTGCGCAGCATTTCCGTGACAGTCAGTACCAGGTCGGTAGCGGTGGCGCCTTCAGCCAACTTGCCGGTCAGGCGAACGCCGATGACTTCCGGCATCAGCATGGACGAAGGCTGTCCCAGCAGGGCCGCCTCGGCCTCAATACCGCCCACGCCCCAACCCAATACGCCGATGCCATTCACCATGGTCGTATGGCTGTCGGTACCAAAGCAGGTATCCGGGTAGAGCAACCCGTCCTTTTCGAAGATAGTGCGAGCAAGAAACTCAATATTTACCTGGTGCACGATGCCGGTATCCGGCGGCACGGCCTTGAAATTCTTCAGCGCTTCCTGGCCCCAGCGCAGAAAGGCATAACGCTCCTGATTGCGTTTGAACTCAACTTTCGCGTTCAGGTCGAGAGCTTCCTTGGAGCCGTAGTAGTCGACCATGACCGAGTGATCGATCACCAGTTCGACTGGACATAGCGGATTGACCTGGCTGGCCTTCCCACCCAGCTGCTGGATGGCATCGCGCATCGCAGCCAAATCGACCACACAGGGCACGCCGGTGAAATCCTGCAGGACGACACGGGCTGGCGTGAAATCAATATCTTTTTCGGGCAGCTTCTTCAGGTCAGCGCTGGCAAGGGCTTCAATATCAGCTTGCGTGGTATTGACCCCGTCCTCGTGACGCAGGAGGTTCTCAAGCAATATCTTGTAGGAATAGGGGAGACGCGAGACCTTGAACTTCCCCTCCAGTGCCTGAAGGTTGTAGTAAGTGTAGGTCTTGTCACCAACGCTCAAAGTGGCGCGGGACTTGAAGCTGTCCGTCATGCGAATTCTCCCTAAGGTACGGAAAACCAATCAACTATTGTCATTGGTTACTTGGGGCCCTGAAATCGGCACCAACAAGTAAGCGGGTGAAAATTATAACGGATGCGCGGTTTCCCCTCTAGGCGGTGGTTTCGGCGATAGCGGCGCCTCCCAGGCAACGCTTATCCGAGTAGAGAGCGACAAATTGGCCCGGAGTCAGTGCCTGTTGAGGCTGGTCAAAGCTAACCAATAGCCCTTCTCCGTCCTCCGAAACCACACAAGCTTGGTCCGCATGACGATGACGGATACGTGCAGTGCAGCGCAAGGGCAGGGTGGGGACTGCGCCAATCCAGTGCATGGCCTCTGTTTTCACCCTCCGGTGGCGCAAGTTTGGATGTTGTGAGTCCTGCGACACCCATAAGGTCCTGCTTGGCAAATCCTTGCCCACGACAAACCATGGGCTTTCTCCTGCGTCACGTTGGCCGCCAATGCCCAGGCCACGCCGCTGGCCAAGCGTGTAATACATCAGGCCCTGATGTTGTCCGATTTCAGTGACTGACCCATCCTCTTTGCGACAACAGATCGGGCCTGGTTTGGCCGGCAGGTAGGTGGACAAGAAGTCACGAAAGCGTCGTTCACCGATGAAACAGATCCCGGTACTATCTTTTTTGTCGTGTACGGGCAGCCCCTGCTCGGCAGCAATAGCCCTCACCTCGCTTTTAAGAAGTCCACCAACTGGGAAAAGGGTAAGCGCCAGCGCCGATTCCGGCACTGTGCAGAGAAAATAGGTCTGGTCCTTGTTGGCATCACGCGCTCGCAGAAGTTCGTGTCCCCCGGCGGCATTGGCTGCGACCTGGGCATAGTGGCCAGTCGCGATACGGCTGGCGCCCAACTTCAACGCATAATCCAGAAATGACTTGAACTTGATCTCTCGATTGCACAGCACATCAGGGTTCGGTGTGCGTCCTGAGGCATATTCCCGAAGAAAATACTCGAAAACGCGCTCGCGATATTCCTTTGAGAAATCAGCACGATGCAGGGGTATATTCAGGTTCTCGCAGACTTTCGATGCATCCTGATAATCTTCAGCCGAACTGCAGTAACCCTGTTCATCCTCGGCCCAGTTGAACATGTAAAGGCCTTCAACCGAGTAGCCAGCCTGCTGAAGGAGCAGGGCAGACACAGACGAGTCCACGCCTCCGGACATGCCGACGATTACACGTTCTCCATTAGCCTTCATCTGTGTGCTAGTTGCTCAGGTGATGCATTAAGTCCAATGGGTAAGAGTGCCCTTTCAGGTAATCCTCAATGCAGCGGAGCACCAGTGGACTGCGCAGTCGTTCAGGACGGGCAGCAATCTCGGCATGGCTCAACCAAAGCGCGCGCTGTACCCCAGTATCCAGAGGCTGGTCAGGATGATGTTTGAGGCATTGGGCCGAAAATGCGGCCCGCAGGAAGGTTCTTGTTCCGGTAGGTTCCTGCCAAAGGTACACTCCTATCACCGCAACTGGCAGGATGTCCCATGCCGCTTCCTCGCGTGTTTCTCGCACCACGGCGGCCGTCAGTGATTCACCCTTGTCAAGATGACCCGCAGGCTGGTTCAAGCGCAGCTGTCCGTCGATGAGTTCCTCGACCAGGAGAAACCGCCCCTCCTGTTCACAGACGGCAGCAACAGTGACATGAGTCTGCCAGGCTTCTTCAGGCACGCCTTTACTCGACCTGGAATACACCGGACCGGCGCAAGTGGTACCAGCCTTCGGCATCCGGTCGCCCTAGCGTCTGCAAAAGACTGGCTACCGCAGCTGAAGTATTTGCCCGGCCGCGTACCTTCATGTCCAGCGCATATTTCCCTTCGGTAGAAGCTTCGGCGTAGCCTCCGGCATCTAGCTCTCCGCTTTCACTGGTCACGTCTAGCCGCATCACATCTTTGGCTGTTGATAGCTCGGCGCGGTAGCTACCCAAGGTTGCTGGCGGTGAGGTAAAGCTGAATATCAGGTCCTTGAAGAGCAGCGCACCTTCTGCATAAGTAGGGATGCCATTGCGCAGGACGACCTTGTTTAGATCCAGAAAAATCTGCCCAGTCACTGGCAGAACTGGCAACTGGAGGGCAGGGCCCAGTTGTTCAACGGATAGGCTGGCCTGCAAGTCATTAATCCTGACAGTACCAAGCGGGGTTCTGGAAATCACGGCCTGCAACTGACCACGATCGGTTTGTGCAGTTACGTCGTGGCTGAGGCGCAGGAACAGTAATGACAAAGGACGGAGTTGCCATTGGACTGTCTGCAGGCGAACCCCGTGCAGGTTGACACTGGCGACCTCACCAGACCACAGGGTACCGCTTACGCCGTACACCTGAACGTTTGGGTCCATGTTGTCACGTGACCAGTGGTATAGCAGTGGTGCTGGAATCAGGCCGACCATAAATAACAATAGGCCGGCGATGCCGGCAATGAGGTACAGCTTGTTCATGGGTTGCCCCGTACCAAGCCGAGGCGGGCTCGCACCAATCCAGGCTGACTTTCACGATCAATCGCCGCCTCGGTCACTGAGACGCCGTAATTGCTCTCCAGCTTGTCTAGCCAGCGCACGAGGGCAGCAAAGTCAGCCTGCTCAAGCCAGACTCGCACGGTGGCGTCTCCCTCTGGCTGCATTCGGGTAATTGCACTGGCAAGCCCACTCTCTTTCCCGCTCTGGTCGACAATGGACAGCAACGAGCGACCTTGACCCTGGATGACACCTATGCCGCTGCGACTGGACAACACCAGACTTCTGGCGTCGGCCAGTTCGGCGACAATTCCCTGCATTTCTGCGACATCTGAACGTAATCTTTTGACACTGTTCTGTAGGGGTTCTACTACCACCAAAAAAATCAAAGAGAGCGCCAATACTGCAGCAGCAATACCGACGAGAATGCGTTCGCGCAGGTTGAGCGCGGTAAAACGTTGCTTCAGTTCCTGGATCATGGGCGCCCCTTAATGGCAGCACGAATCTGAACGCCCTCACCAGTCGCGTTGGCTGATTCCACTTGTAATTGCAGGCCGGGTTGTTGCGCAAAGCTTTGCTGCAATCCGTCAAGAGCCTCGGTGTTGTCCGCCAGCAACGCCAGTTGCAAGACACCCGATCGGAACTGGATCTCCTGTACCTTCACAGTCTGAAAGCGTGAGAGGACCTGGCTGCTACCATGTAATAGCGGCAGGAACCCGCCGCCACCGCCGCCCGCTCGTTTGAGGGCCGTCAATTGCTGTTGTGCTTGGGTGCGCAGATCCACTATCCGGGTCACTTGCGGGAATGCTGCCCGGAACGCTGTTTCCGCTGTGTTTTCGAGACCCCGAAGCTCATGTTTCAGCCGTAAGTGCTCTACCACAAGCGTCAAGGTGCCCAGTACCAACCAGGCGGCCAATAACATGGCAGTCATGCGCCAAGGCTGGAACCAGTAGAGGTAGTCTGGCGTCGTTGCATAGGGGCCCTGCAGCAGGTTGATTGAATCGTTTTCGTTATAGCCTCGCAACAGATATTCAAGGCCATTGGCCACGCTGGACGAAGTTTGTGCGGGCAAGCTCAGCGAGGGTAATTCTGCATGCTCGACTGGGTAGATCTGCAGTCGAAGGCCCTCGGGTGGTTCTGCCAGCGCCAGGTAATCAGCCAGCATCTCTGTTTCGCAGTTAAAACCGGCGCAAGGCCCAATACGGACATTGGCCTGCGAGCCTTCCAACATCACCGACCAGGCAGGATGTAATGGATCATTGGCATGTGGCAGGCAGAGAATGTCAGGAACCAAAGCCGTAGGCGTGATCTGCCGGTCGGAGAAAGGCTTGAGCCAGGCGTCTACCCGCTCACGCGAGGCAATCACGACCGGCAGAGGTGAGGCTGGACGCCGTTTGCCAATAGCGATATGGAGCGTTTCGACATCTTCAGCTAGCCGTTCTTCCAGCAGGTAGGGAATGGCTTGGAGCAGGCGGGCCTGGGGTGCAGTCTGAAGCTGCGCTGGCAGCTCGACGCTCGTTATCGTGATATCCGTGGATGGCAGCATTACCACCAAGCGTCGATCACGGGCCAGCATCAGAGCATCTTCCAGGCTACCTGCCTGAACATGCCCGAATCCGCTTTGGCCAGTTTGCAGACACCAGCTGACCTGGTCATTGTTCGCGAGGCGTATATAGAGAGTGTCTGTCACGGATTAGTAGGCATCTTTGCTATGCGCCAGCAGATGCGGCGTGCCATCAGGCTCGCGGAAAATGAGACTGTAAAGGTTGACTCGTCCATTGCCAACCCGTATCTGGCCGGTCAGCAGGAAGTATTGGGTGTCCACGGACAGCATATTCTCATCTATTTGCTTGCCAGCCAGCACTTCTTCCTGCCGGAACTCACGGACAGTTTCCCAGGGTGATTCCTCACGACGAGCAACCAGGGTCTCGCCGTCGCGCAGGGTCATGCCTGGAGCCAGGGATGCCAGCACCAACGCACTGGCCGTGTTGACGTTGATACGACTGTTCGACTCCGGCAAAACACAAACATACGGGATGAGGCTCTGATAAAGCTGACGTGACATGCCATTGACCAGCAACAGTTCACTGGCACTCTGCATGGGACGGTTCGCGGTGCGGTAGGGCGGGTCAAGGGAAGTGTATATCCCATCTTCTGCGCCACCCGGAATCCTCGGCTCAAAATTCGCATCGACCCAATCCTGTATGGACTGGATCAGCGCTGGCGCGGTATACGAGTCATTGCCTTCGAGTAAACCCATTAATCGCTCGAATTGGGCAGCAGCGGGTTCGGCAAAAGGACCATCCAGATTGTTGATGTTGAAACAGGCCTGCTGGTCGAGGATTTGACCGCTGACAAAGCCCCCCTCGATTGGCAGGTAATCCACCGGCTGAGCCCAATTCTCGCCCAGATGGTCAGTTTCGCCATCCAGTCGATCCTGTCGCAGGATCTCGCCGATCCAGTTCTCAACCCCAGCCCCGTACCACCACGCCTGCTCAACGAAGCGCAGGTTACTGCTGCGATGCACGCCGACGTTATGCACGACCAACATTCCCGCCGAAGCAATCACAGCGACTGCGACGACCAGCAAAGCAGTGATCAATGCGATACCTGACTGGCCTCTCTTCACGAGGTCACTCCCCTGAGGTCTCGGGTGGAACACCCGCAACTATGCGAAACAGGTAACGAATTTCACCCAAATCCTTGGTTGCCAGTTTTAATTCGACCGCGACGGGCATCAGTTCATGCTGATCCTGCGGCTTATTCCGGGGAGGCCAGGTGGTATGCCATTCGCGCTGCTTATCCAAAAAGCGCCAGGCAACGGATTCAACCTTGTCGAGCAGTGGTGTTTCGATCAGGCTGTCGTCTTGTGCCCGATCAAGCGTTATCCAGCTATACCTGATCAGCTGGCCATCCTTCAATCCATATGCAACACGCTCGAATGCACTGCGGGCTTGCAGGCGAGGATTGCGGCGACCCCCACGGGTGAATTCAAGCCTTGGAACCTCCCGGCTAGCCTGCAGGCTGACAAAGGCGTGTTTTACATCGCCGTATTCATCACGGATTGGTCGTGCGCGGGCCAGTTCAATGTCGGACTGCAAGCGGTAGATGGCTTTTTGGATCTCCGCCGTTCGTGCCAGCGAGGCTTCAACTGATGATCGGGCACGCAATACGGCAGATAATCCGCCATAGGCCATCAATGCCATGACGGCGAATATCGCAATGGCGGCGAGAAGCTCCAGTAAGGTAAAGCCAAACGCCTTGCGTTTCATTTCGTTAGCGATTTTGCGGTAAGGAAACCACTCAACATGACCAACTGGCTTTCTTTCTTGCCAGGCGCGTCAACATAGATGTCTACACGGCGGACATTGTCATCTGGCGTTTTCTGAACGACTTGTCGCCATGTCCACTCACGCCCGGCCATTTCTTCTGTGCCATCGCTTTTGCCCACATCAGGCCAGCTCGGCATCAGGTGTAGCTCAACCAGCTTATTGCGTGCCACCCAACTGGCGAGGGCCTTGTCACGAAGATATGTCGCGTTAGCGGTGTACTGGCTCGCCCCCGTGATGGTGGCGCCCAGTGCCAGTGCCAGCACGGCAACAGCTGCCAGCACTTCCAGCAGGGTAAAGCCACGCTGTCTGCGATTACTTATCACCTTTTGATCTCGAGTCGCTGCAGGCTGATTTGTCCCGTTATCTTACCTTCGGCGCGATAGTAAACAGGAAGGTGATCAGCACGCAGTTCCAGCGCAAAGGGTGTCAGCTCACCGCTGGATAGCAAAAGTATCTGCGGCAATGTTTTCTTTTTCTTGGAATCCGAGTTTTTGTCATCGTCTTCAGGGAGAGGGATCTGGAACTCTTCGCTCTCATCACTGGCGAGGTAAAGTTTTAGCCCATCAGGCAAGACGCGCTCGCGCAAGGGGCCTTCTGCATATGCCGCCCATTGATTCTCTTCAAGGTGGTAAAACGCATAACCATCGCTGGCCAACAAAAAACCGATTTCCTCGCCCTGGACCACGGCTTCGTCTGCGGCAAGCTTCAATAATGCCTGGAGGCGATTGGCTTCATTGGCAAGACGCTCGTCGACCGCCCGTGAGCTTAAAGAGAGGCTGGCAAAGCTGATGGTAACGCCAATAATGACGATAACCGCGAGAATTTCCAGGAGCGTGAAGCCAGCCTGGCGACGCAGTTTTTGCAGGCGGGGACGCTGCTTAACCGTCAAGGTTCCAGTTGCCAATATCTGCATTGACGCCTTCGCCGCCCGGACGGTTGTCGGCGCCGAGGGTATAGATATCAATTTCGGCATGGACGCCTGGGTTCAGGTACTGGTAGTTCCCTCCCCAGGGATCCTTGGGCAGGCGATCAACATATCCCCCCTGTTTCCAGTTCTTGGCGGCGGGTTCCCCGCTCGGCTGAACCACGAGCGCCTCAAGGCCCTGCTCGGTGCTGGGGTATACGTAGTTATCCAGCCTATACAGGTTAAGCGCGCTTTCGAGCACTCGAATGTCCTGCTTGGCCTTGACGATTCGCGCGGTGTCGGGTCGGTCCATTACCCGTGGTGCGACGATAGCGACGAGAACGCCGATGATCACGACGACAACCATGATTTCAATCAGGGTAAAGCCAGACATGACAGCGGACTTGCCTGCGCGCTGGCGACGAAGAAGCGAGGTGTTCATGGTCTCTTCCATGGGGAAAACAATAACTTACGTAGAATAATTCTGTAGAATCCGGCCATGATAACAGAAAGATTGTCGCACTCCAGATCGAGATGGCTGTTTTCTGCTGCGGCCAGTTTCTTGATCGTAATGATCCAGTTATCCGGCCCTGGCATGCAACAGTTGCTGATTTTCAACCGGGAAGAGCTGCAGGCAGGGCAGTGGTACCGTCTTTTGAGTTGCCACTGGGTGCATCTGGACTGGGAACATACCGGGATGAATGTCATCGGGCTATGGCTACTTTGCCTGATTGATACCAGTGCACCGCGTTTCTGGGCCAGTGCCCTGCGCTGCCTATGGCTGAGTATTGCGGTCGGCATGGCGCTGTTCGTCTTGCAGCCTACCCTGCATTGGTATGTAGGCTTCTCTGGAGTCCTGCACGGACTATTTGTAATTGCGCTGATCGACATGGTGTGGCAACAACGGGATCGCTTCGCGCTGGTGGTACTCGTCATCCTCATGGGCAAATTGGTTTGGGAGCATTATCATGGCGCCCTGTCTCAGGGAATGCTGGATGCGCCCGTGATCGTGGCTGCTCACAGTTATGGCGCTCTAGCCGGCTTGGCATACTCTGTAGTCGCGGCGCTGACAGTGTTCACGTTCGCCGTACGCGAGAAAGCTGACTCACATAAAAATTCATAGGGTGGGGAATATGCAGTTCGCCTTGTTGTTTCCGGGCCAAGGCTCTCAATCTGTCGGGATGCTATCGGCCATGGCCGAATCTTTCCCGGTCATCCGTGAGACTTTCGCGGAGGCATCATCAGCACTGTCTTATGACCTTTGGCAACTGGTTAGTGAGGGCCCAGAGGACAAGCTGAACCAGACGCAGTACACCCAACCCGCGCTACTTGCTGCGGGTGTGGCGGTTTGGCGGGTCTGGCGCGGGGAGGGAGGTGCTGAGCCCATGGCGATGGCTGGGCATAGCCTTGGGGAATACACGGCACTGGTCTGTGCCAATGCCCTCAATTTTGCGGACGCCTTGCGACTTGTCGAGCAACGCGGCCTACTGATGCAAGCTGCGGTACCTACCGGAGTGGGCGCTATGGCGGCCATTGTTGGCCTAGATGACGGTGCCGTACAACAGGTGTGTGCTGAATGTGGTCAAGGTGAAGTGGTTGAGGCCGTCAACTTCAACGCACCGGGGCAGGTTGTCGTTGCTGGCCACAAGGCAGCCGTGGAACGTGCCGCTATGCTTGCAAAGGCGAAAGGCGCAAAGTTGACTAAAGTACTGCCAGTCAGTGTTCCCTCACATTGCAGCTTGATGAAACCAGCAGCGGATGCGCTCATGGCCCAGCTCGACGCCCTGACAATACAAACCCCTATCATTCCTGTCCTGCACAATCTGGACGCGGCAACGCGAAGCTCAGCCGATGACATTCGTCAGGCATTGGCTGCACAGCTGCATCACCCCGTATTGTGGGTCAGGACCATACAGGGATTGCGTGAACGGGGCGCCAGAGCATTACTGGAATGTGGTCCAGGCAAGGTCCTGGCGGGATTGAACAAGCGAATTGACAGGGAGGCGGCCAGCGAGTGTATTCAGGATCCAGCGTCCCTTGAATCCGCGTTGGGTTTGGTCAGGGGAGCATGAGCATGTTGCAAAATGAAGTCGCGCTGGTTACCGGCGCATCGCGCGGCATCGGCCGTGCCATCGCACTGGCACTGGGACAACAGGGTGCCACTGTCATCGGAACGGCCACAACCGAAGAAGGTGCCACGGCTATTACGGATGCCTTGAGCACCGCGGGTATCCGCGGTAGCGGCATGTGCCTGAATGTAACTCAGGCAGACGCAATTGAGACGGTTGTTGAGGAGATTGCCACGCGATATTCCCCGCCAACGATCCTCGTAAACAATGCGGGCATTACGCGGGATAACCTCCTAATGCGCATGAAAGACGAGGAGTGGCAGGCAATCCTCGATACCAACCTGACGTCGGTTTACCGTACCTCCAAGGCGGTGGTTCGGGGCATGATGAAAGCGCGACGCGGGCGCATCATTAATATCGGCTCAGTCGTCGGCCTGACGGGCAATCCAGGGCAAGCGAACTACGCAGCGGCCAAGGCGGGGCTGATGGGGTTCAGCAAGTCACTGGCCCGGGAGATCGGTTCACGCAATATTACCGTCAATGTCGTGGCACCAGGCTTCATTGAAACGGATATGACCAAGGACCTCACGCCTGACATCAAGGAGAGCATGCTCAAACAGATCGCCTTGGGGCGGCTGGGTAGCGTGGAGGATATCGCCGCCGCCGTGGTTTTCCTGGCATCCCCCGCCGCTGGCTACATCACCGGCGAGACCCTGAACGTCAATGGCGGGCTATACATGCCCTAGGAGGGCTAGCTTAAGTCCTTGAAGGATGCAAGTATTTGATTATTACGAACAAGATAAATGGTAGCCTCTAGAAAAAGATTTCACTACAATGGCGCCCGGCATTAGCTGTAGCCAATACCT
>JBFKCG010000060.1:0-12636 GCA_041620675.1 Nevskiales bacterium | reverse complement strand
GTGGGCCGTACGAGCCCGTGCCGCCAGTCATCTCGGCTACATGAACCACGAAACTGCCATACCACCCCTCGTCCGTGCGCTGGATGACGAGATCCTGGACGTGCGGCTGGCGGCGGCGCGTGCGCTGGCACAAATGGCCGCTTTCAAGACCATACCGGCCATCCTGCGCTCCCTGGCCTTGCCTGCCGCCTGGCCACTGCAACGTTGCTCAGAAATCCTGTTTGAGATGGGCAGCGATGCCACGAACGTACTACTCGACTACCTGAAAGAAACAGATCCCGCGCAAGAGCCGGCTGCCGTACAAGTGGTCGTTCGTGTCCTTGGCATGCTGCGTGACAAGCGAGCCATACCGAAACTCAGCGAACTCCTGCGAGGCAAGGACGCCGAGTTGCGCATCGCGAGCACGCGATCGTTGGGGCAGATTGGAGATCCTCAGGTTTCCAGCCAGCTCAGTGCATTGCTGGCGGATCCGGTCTGGGAAGTCCGCAGTGCAGCGGCGCAGGCGCTTGGCCAGCTTGGCCAGCCCGCCGCGGTTTATGACCTCAACCAGGCGCTCACTGACGACGCCTGGTGGGTGCGCTTCAATGCAGCGGAAGGCCTCCTGCATCTCGGCAAGGAAGGACGGGCAGCGCTTCAATCCAACAGCGCCAACCATCGCGACCCGTTCGCACGCGACATCTGTCGGCAGATCCTCGAAGAACATGGATCGCTCGTACATGAGGAGGGCCCATCCCGATGAGCATCGAACTGCTACTTGGCCTCATATTTGGCTACTACCTGTGCCTGCACGGGATATACCTGGTCCTGATCCTGCTTGGCATCACGCAACTTCGCACCTACCACAAGGGGATCACCTTTGGTGAATTCCGGCGCATCGCCGAATCCTCCCTGACCCTTCCCTTCACGGTCATTATCCCGGCCTTTAATGAAGAAAAGGTGATCATCAACGCGGTGCTGGGCGCACTGAAGCTGCGCTACCCACAGCATGAAGTGATCGTGGTCAATGACGGCTCCGATGACCAGACCATGTCACGACTGATCGAGCATTTCCGCTTGCGCAAGGTGCATAAGGTTGGGCAGAAGCGCTTCAGCACGTATGCAGTCCGTGGCACCTATGAATGCGCCGAGCATCCGAACCTGGTTGTTATCGACAAGGCCAATGGCCACCGCGCCGACGCAATCAATGCGGCTGTCAACTTTGCTCGCTACCCCCTGCTGTGCATCATGGACGCTGACTGCGTATTCGAAGAGGATGCGCTGCTCCGGGTGGTCCGCCCGTTCCTGCGGGACAGCCAGATCATTGCGGCCGGTGGCATCGTACGCCCCTCCAATGGCCTTGAGGTCAAGGACGGCCGCATCATCAGCTATGGCTTGCCAAAAGGCTTCCTGCCGCTGGTGCAAACCGTGGAGTACCTGCGCAGCTTCCAGTGGTCGCGACTGGGACTGGCCAAACTCAACAGCATGCTGTGCATTTCCGGCGCTTTCTTGGTCGTCAAGAAGGATGTCTTCATCGCCATGGGCGGTGTTGACCCCAAGGCGATTACGGACGATATCGATGTCACGGTAAGGCTGCACCGGTACATCTACGAGCATAAGGGCAAGAAGCCCCTCAAGATCGCGTATATTCCCGACCCGGTGTGCTATACCGAGGTTCCCGAGACGGTTCGCGTACATGCCGCGCAGCGTAATCGCTGGCAGCGCGGAACCCTGCAGGTGCTCCTGCGAAACTGGAAAATGACCTTCAACCCGCGTTATGGGCTGGCCGGTGTATTCGGCATGCCCTACTTCTTCATCTTCGAAGGGTTCTCCGCCCTGATCGAAGGGCTCAGCTATGTCCTGATTGCATTCGTGTTCTTGATGGGCATCGCAACCCTCCAGGAAGTCATGCTCTTCTTCGTACTGGCCATCGTGCTTGGCACCCTGCTTTCGATGTCGGCGGTGCTATTCCAGGAGTTCACGCGCCTGCGCCCGAAGACAACCACCGACCTGGTCCGCATGATGTTTGCCAGCGTGGTGGAGAATGTCGGATACCACCAGATGCACCTGCTCTGGCGCATTGTCGGCACCTTCGACTACCTGGTGCGGCGCCGCCATGACCTGGGGCTCATGGTGCGCTACGGCACCCATCAACATCAGCCCCAACCTCAGCCCAGCACAGCGACCAAGTTGCCCGCAGGGTAGCACTCCAGCTCTCCCCAGCAGTCGACAATAGGGGCTCCCGCGCCTAATATCTGCTGAATTACTTGATCTTGGTTCGGGGGAACAAGGGAATGCAGTGCTTTGTAGGACGCAGTGAAGCCATTGTCATTAGACTCGCCATTCTACTCGGGCTGGCTTGCTCGGCCCCCACGGCTCTCGCGGTCCCGATTTCACATGAAGGGCGTCAGATTCGAGAGGACTCCAGGCAAGACTGGGCCCTGACCACCCTCTATGGCCGCAGCTTCCTCAACGGCGGCCGGCAGGACTGGGACGACCTCAGTTTCGAAATGCTCGTGCGCCCGATCGATGAACTCATCATCAGCGTCCAGGGGGATGCACGCCATCGCGATGACACCACCGACGTCCTTTATTCCACCTCTTTGGCCTATTTCCCCATCAAGGTCCTGGAACTGCACTGGGGGCTGACACTGACGCCCAATGCCGATTTCTCTGCCAAGCAGATATACAACTTTGGTATTGAGTGGCGGGCAAGCAGCCTGATATCCCTGCTGTTTGACCTGGAACGACTCAACTACTCAGCAGGGCACGTAGACCAATACACACAAGGGCTCACGTTCTGGTTTACCGAGGATGATCGCACCAGCCTCAGCACCGAATGGATCTATGGGCGTGCCTTTAGCGATCGTTACTTTGATGCTTACAGGGTCAAGATGACGATCGGCCTCCCCAAGAAGCACAGCCTGCGCTTTACCGTCTATCACGGTGACCAAGCCGAGAATGTTCCTTTGGTTCCCGGCGTATTGCTGATCAATTCCGACTTGGTCAGCGCGTTTTACCACATCCCGCTGGGCGAGAACGTTGAGTTGATCACTGGCATCGAGTTTGAAGACTTGAGAAACGTCTATAGCCGCACATCAGCCAACATAGGCGTCACCACCCGTTTCTAGGGCCACAGTTCAGCAACCAACGAAGGCGGCCTGCGGCCGCTCTGCGTCAGAGGGGCCGCAGACAATATTGACCACTTCTGCGGCCAACCCTGCCAACTAAAGCACTGCCGATAGCTGCGGCCTGCTGGGCAATGACGGCAGGTCACCCGGAAACGAAGCAGATCTCTCACGCACGACCATCGATTCCCGGCAGGTTATACTTTGCCCGCTTCCGGATATCGGGCAAGCCTTCGCGCAAGGTCCATTGCCCTCACCCGCAGAATCCGGGCCTGTAGCTCAATGGTCAGAGCAGGGGACTCATAATCCCTTGGTTGTAGGTTCGAGTCCTACCGGGCCCACCACTGCCGGATACGCGCCTACCCGGCGCAAGCTCCCGTTTTATGCACATGGCCCGTCTCAGGGACGGGATATACTGCGCAAGTGATTTTCAGACAACGTACCTCTCGCTGTCAGTCAAACGTCCCCTCGACAGCGTCCTGGCTGATGCCCCGCCCTAGCCGAATGTATGACTACTAAGCAGCCGCCCTCCCGGCGTCGCGGCCGACGCCTGCTCTGGACCGGCGCCCGCACGCTCGGGCGCAGCATGCTGCGCGTGCTGCCGGGGGTGAGCGCAGAATCCCAGTGGCGCAAGATCGGCGAGGACTGGTTCGCCACCCTGGGTGATCTCAAGGGCGCGGCGATGAAGCTTGGCCAGATCGCCTCGCAGTACCGCGATGTGCTGCCACCCGCATTAGCCGAGCAACTGTCCAAGCTGCAGCGCCAGGCCGAGCCCCTGCCCTTCGCACAGATTCGCCCCCTGCTGGACGCGCAATGGTCAGCCGAACAGTGGAAGCTCGTCGCCAGTATCGAAGAGATGGCACTGGCCAGTGCCTCAATTGGTCAGGTGCATCGTGCAAGGCTGGCCGACGGTCGCCCTGTGGTCATCAAGGTCCGCTACCCGGGCGTGTCCGAGGCCGTCGATGTTGATCTCGACAATCTTGCGCGCCTGATCCGCATGGCCGGCAAGCTGCCTGTGGATCGTGCCGGCCTGAAGGCGCTGATGCAGGAAATCCGCGAGCGATTCGTCGAGGAAACCGACTACGCCAATGAGCGACGTAACCTTGAGGCATTCCTGCGTGAACCGCTCGAAGGCATTCGGTATCCGGAGCCGGTGCCAGCGCTATGCACGGATGCCGTGCTTGTGATGACAGAAATCCAGGCGGACGACAGCGAGGCAGCGAAGCATTACCCGCAGGCAACCCGTGACCTGATCGGCAACCGCTTGACCCAGTGGGTGGTGCACCAGTTGTATGTCAGCGGTCGCTTGCACGCCGACCCGCATCCCGGGAATTTCGGTTTCACACCGAAGGGCGAGATCGTGGTTTACGATTTCGGCTGCGTGAAGACCATCCAGCCGGAAACGCAGGTGGCCATGCGCGCGGTGCTTTCTGCCTCGGTCGCCAAGGACTGGCCGGCCCTGCACAAGGCCTTGCAGGCGCTGGGCGTGGTGCACATGCCTTACAGCAAGCACCCGGTTATCTTCGGCAGGATCTACGCCGAGCATTGCGAGGCCATCCTTGATCCCATCCTCAAGCACAAGCACTTTGATTTCGGCGATGCCTCCATCCTGGAGGATGGCCGTCGTGCCGCGCAACGCGCCATCCCACACTGGCCCAAGTTTCGCGTGGCCGCCGAGATGGCCTTCGTCACGCGCGCACTGAGCGGCCTGTACTGGCTGCAGCGCAGCCTGAAAAGCCACGTGCAACTCAAACAGACCATTCTCACGCTGGCCAAGTCGTAAGCCTGCCGACCAGTCGCATTGACATGGGTCATGGCAGGGTTTCCTGCCTGACCTAGACTGGCATTAGTCATCGCCAGCAGACCGATACGTCAGCTGGCCCGCCTGCCCTGCCGGGAAGCTGCCTGCTTATGCCAACAACGATCAGTGGAATCCAACCGGCTTCGCTATATCGACTGGTCAGTCGCCTGCGGTCGCTGGTGCGCAATTTCCTGTGGGCACAGGTGCTTGTTGCCATGTTCCTGGGCATTGGCACCGGGCTGCTGCTGGGCCCTGAGGCCGGGCTGGTCGATCCGGATATTTCAACAACGCTTACCAGCTGGCTGGCCCTGCCCGGTCATCTGTTCCTGGCGCTGATCCAGATGATTGTCATCCCGCTCGTGGTGGCGTCCATCATCCTTGGGATGTCCTCCAGTGAAAGCATGGCCTCGCTGCGCAGCACGGGCCTGCAGGCTGGTGCCTTCTTCCTCGCCACGACGCTAATCGCCGTGCTCATTGGCATGGGCGTTGCCCTGAGCATCAAGCCCGGCTTGTACATGGATACTGCCAGCATTCACCTGGCGCCTGCGGCTGCACAGGCACCGGAGCTCGCACAGCCCACCAGGGACCTCCTGACCGAATTGCCGGGCCATATCACGGCCATCGTCCCAAGCAACCCGCTCAAGGCCGGCATGGAACAGAACATGCTGCAGATGGTGGTCTTCGCGATTCTCATCGGCATTGCCATTGTCAGCCTGCCCAGGCAGCACCAGAAGCCCTTGCTGGAAATACTGGTATCGATCCAGGAAGTCACCATGGTGGTCGTGCGCTGGTCCATGTTGCTGGTGCCCTTTGCCGTGTTTGGGCTGCTGTCCAAGCTCACCACGCAACTCGGCCTCGGCGCCTTGTATGGCATGGCGATGTACGTGCTCACCGTGATCACCGGCCTGGCACTGGTGTTGGTCTTATATATGGGGATCTACCGGGTCATGACGGGCGCCAGCATCAGCCAATTCCTGCGTGCCGCCCGTGACGTGCAATTGCTCGCTTTCTCCACCTCCAGTTCAGCGGCGGTCATGCCCCTCACCATGCAGACCGCGGAAGAAAAGCTTGGCGTGAGCCAGTCCACGGCGCGCTTCGTCATTCCGCTCGGCACCACCATCAACATGGCCGGCACGGCCCTGTACCAGATGGTCGCGACCCTGTTTCTGGCACAGGCTTTTGGTGTCAATGTCGGCCCGACCGATCTGCTGCTGGTGGTCGTGCTCGCGGTGGGGGCCTCCATCGGTTCCCCCGGGACACCCGGCATCGGCATCATCATCCTGGCTTTGCTGCTGGAGAGTGTCGGCATTCCCGCCGCCGGCGTCGCGCTGATCATCGGCGTGGATCGAATCCTCGACATGTGCCGAACCGTCATCAACGTGACGGGAGACCTGGTCGCCGCCACCGTACTGGATTCAAGGGCAACGACGGAACAGGCGAGGCTGCCCAGCACCTAGCCGGTTCGAAGGGCGCCCTCGCGCGTTCCCGCGCTTGTGCTGATTATTTCGGCGCCATGCGGATCGCGCCATCCAGGCGGATGGTTTCGCCGTTGAGCATCGCGTTCTCGAAGACCTGTTGCACCAGCTGCGCGTATTCCTCGGGACGACCCAGGCGCGAGGGAAACGGCACCTGCCTGCCGAGTGAATCGCAGGCCTCTTTCGGCAGCTGCTCCATCATCGGCGTGAAGAACAAGCCCGGCGCGATGGTGACGACACGAATGCCGCTGCGGGCAAATTCGCGGGCCAGCGGCAGTGTCATGCCCACCACGCCGGCCTTGGACGCCGCATAGGCCGGTTGACCGATCTGGCCATCATAGGCTGCCACCGAGGCCGTATTCACGATCACGCCGCGCTCACCGTCTTCATTGGGCGCCTGCGCCTGCATCGCGGCTGCCGCCAGGCGGATCATGTTGAAGGTGCCGGTCAGGTTGATGCGCACGACTTTTTCAAATTGGGCCAGTGCGAGCGGCCCGTCCTTGCCCACGGCCTTGGCGGGTGTGCCAATACCGGCACAATTCACCAGCCCGTCAATTCGTCCAAGCGCCTGCGCGGCCTGCACCGCTGCCGCTGCATCCGCTTCGCTGGCCACATCGCAGCACACGAATCTCGTGCCCGTGCCCAGCTCCTTAACCAGCGACTGCCCCTTGTCTTCGTTCAAATCCGCGATCACGGCCTTGCCACCGGCTGCCACCAGGCGCCTCACCGTGGCTTCGCCCAGCCCGGATGCACCCCCAGTCACGATTGTTACGCTGCCTTGAATTTTCATTTTGGTCTCCGCTAGTCAATGATTCCCGCTTGGGCGGGCCTGCCGGTTGGAAAGACCGCGATAATAACAACAGTCGCGACATCTTCCAGTAGGATGACCGCTACGATTCGTGCCCTGCGGAGACTGCCGATGAATTTTGAACCCAGCGCCAAGGCCAAGGACTATCTCAAGCGCGTCAAGGCATTCATGCGCGAGCATATCCAGCCGGCCGAGAATGACTACTGGCACAGCGTGGCGGAGGCGAATCCCACTGGCGACTGGACGCGATGGACCAAGCCGCCGCAGATGCAGGCACTGAAGGACAAGGCCAAGACCGATGGCCTGTGGAATCTGTTCCTGCCGGACGAAACTCTCGGTGCTGGCCTGAGCACGCTGGAATATGCCTTGATCGCTGAGGAGACCGGCCGCAGCTTCATGGCGCCTGAGGTGTTCAACTGCAATGCGCCCGATAGTGGCAACATGGAAGTATTGTGGAAATACGGCAGCGACGAACAAAAAGCGCGCTGGCTGACGCCACTGCTGGCTGGTGAGATTCGCTCGGTGTTCTGCATGACCGAACCCGACGTCGCATCAAGCGATGCGACCAACATGCAGGCCACTGCCGTGGTCGAAGGTGACGAGGTGATCCTCAACGGCAAGAAGTGGTGGTCGAGCGGCATTGGTGATCCCGCCGCCAAGATTGCGATCTTCATGGCACGCACGCCGGACGAGAAGAAAGATCGACACCACCAGCACTCGATGGTGCTGGTGCCCCTGGATGCACCGGGTGTGGAAATCCAGCGCATGCTGCCGGTGTTCGGCGAATATGATGCGCCGCATGGCCACGGTGAAGTGCACTTCAACAATGTGCGCGTGCCGCTCAGCAACATGATCGCCGGTCCCGGCAAAGGCTTCGAGATCGCCCAGGGTCGGCTCGGGCCTGGCCGCATCCATCACTGCATGCGCTGCATCGGCGCAGCCGAGGCCGCGCTGGAACTGATGATCGACCGCGGCATGACGCGCACCGCCTTCGGCAAGCCGCTGCTCAACCTCGGTGGTAACCGCGAGCGCGTGGCCGAGGCCCGCATTGCCATTGACCAGGCACGCCTATTGACGCTCTACGCGGCCTGGAAAATGGATAAAGTTGGCGCTCTCGGTGCGATGACGGAGATTTCCGCGATCAAGGTGGTGGCGCCCAACGTGCTGCAGAAGATCGTGGATGACGCCATCCAGATCCACGGTGGCGCCGGGGTCTCCCGCGACACGCCACTGACCGGATTTTTCATCCAGGCGCGCTCGCTGCGACTGGCCGACGGGCCTGACGAAGTGCACAAGGGACTGATCGCGCGGATTGAGCTGGCCAAGCGCGGTCATTCAAAATAACCATCGACAATAATCATCACGGGGATTGCAATGCGAAAAACCATACTGATTACCGGCGCCAGTTCGGGACTGGGCGAAGGCATGGCCCGGCAGTTTGCCGCCATGGGTCGCAACCTCGCGCTGTGCGCGCGGCGTACCGAGCGGCTTGATAGCTTGAAGGCCGAGCTGCTGGCCAAACACCCTGGCATCGAGGTTTCGGTCAAGGCCCTCGACGTCAACCAGTACGATGACGTGTTCAAGGTATTCCATGCGTTCGCGCAAGAGCTAGGCGGGCTGGATCGTGTGATCGTGAATGCCGGCATGGGCAAGGGCCAGCCCCTGGGTACCGGTTATTTTTATGCCAACCGACAGACAGCAGAAACCAATTTCGTTGCCGCGCTGGCACAGTGCGAGGCCGCGCTGGAAATCTTCCGCAAGCAGGGTAGCGGTCATTTGGTGATGATCTCGTCGATGAGCGCAATGCGTGGTATGGGTCGCAACCTCACCACCTACGCGGCTACCAAGGCCGGTGTGGCCGCGCTGGCCGAGGGCATCCGCGCCGACCTGATGGGCAGAAGTCCCATCAAAGTCACCACGCTATTCCCTGGTTATATCCGCAGCGAGATCAACGAAAAGGTCAAGAACACGCCCTTCATGGTTGACACAGAGACCGGCTGCCGAGCGCTGGTGAAGGCGATCGAGAAGGAAGTGGCAGAAGCCTGCGTGCCCACCTGGCCGTGGACACTCATGGGCTTTTTGATGCGCAACCTGCCGCTGAAGCTGGTTGCAAAGATGTCGTGAGTGGCCAGGGCAAGTGCTGGACTGATTCGGGCACTAATAGGCGGCCAGGATCAGTGCACCACCCTTGAGTTTCTCCACCACGGCATCGCGGTCTGAATTGGAGAACACCAGGCAGCCATAGCTGCGGCCAGGCTTCTTTTGCGTGCTTACGATGCCTGGCTCCACGTACCAGTTGGCATGGATGACGATATTGCGCGCCCTGGCGTTGCGGTTGCTCTTTGACAGTCCATCCAGTCGCATCGACAGGCCGTGCCCGGATGACCCGCTGATATAGGTATCCGACGTTACGAAGAAGCCAAGCGAGCTGCGATAGCTTTCATGCTCGTCACCAAAACGATCGGCATAGCCGTCATGGTCAGGGTCTGAACCACGCCCGTGAGCGACGATATACCGCGCCACGACCTCGCTGGTTTGGGTATCGATGATGTAGAAGCGCGGCTCCCACGACGGCTGGCGATAATTCACCAAGGCGACATAGCGCGTATTGCCCAACTTGGGGATACTCTGCTGGTGCATTTCCAGCAGCGTCGCCAGTTGCTCTGGCGGCGGCTGTACGCCCACCACCGGTGCATTGCCCGAGCTGAGTCCATGCCACAGCAGCAGCATGGCGGCGATGCTGCGTGAATAGCAATGAAAGCGACCCTGATAACCCATCGGCGTATACTTGAATGACTGCTTGACTGTCATTTTAGCCCAGCCGACATGGTGACCAAAGCCCCCAATATCTATGCCGCCATCACCCAGAGCGGGTCTGTTTCCCGTTATGGCGATGTGACCGTGCTGCGCATGGATGGCGCAGGGGCCATCGCAGCGCCAACCCTGGTGTTTACCACCGTCGCACGCTGGGCCAATGGCAGACCCTCCAGCGGCATCCTGCAGAAAGACCGCGCGCAGTTCCTCGAGCGCTTTGACCTATTCCTGGCTCGCCCTTCCTCGATGGTGCAGACACGCGGCTCCGCCAAGCCACTGTATGACCTGTTGCAAAGCATGGAGCGTGTTGGCCTGGATATCCATGAGTGGAGCATCCCGCATTCCGTGGAAGAACTGATCAAGGAAGCCGGTGCCACCCAGGAACCGGCAAAGCAAGGCCAGGGTAAGGACAAGGAAGACGAGCAGGAACAGGACCCCTGGGGCAGCCAATAAAAAAGCCTGCCGGTTGCCCGGCAGGCTACACGACCGCGCTCAGGGAGGGGAAGCGCGGTGGCTTGGGGAAAACCCGTTACTTGATCGTCGCTTCGGCCTCAACACCCAGCTTCAGGCCAGAACCCTGGGAGTTAGGCCCGGGCTGCTTGGCGGAATCATTGGCACCCTGTGAGTTATTGCCCTCTTCCTTGGCAGACTCGGCCTTCGCCGCACCGGCGGCCTTGGCTTCGGCAGCGTGTGACTTGGCCTGCTCGGACTGTCCCTTAGCCGTTCCCTTGGCCTTCACGCCGGTATCAACCGCAGCCTTGCCGGCTTTGGCCCCGGTGTCTGCTGCTGCCTTGCCAGCTTTGTTGGCCTTTTGTTCCAGCTTGGGATCGGGCACCGTTGCTTGGGTTTTGCTCTCAGCTTCGACTTTGGCCTTGGCGCCAGACTTGGCATCGGCCTTGGCTTCTGCCTTGACCTCGGTCTTGGTATTCGCTTTGGCTCCGCCGTCAGCCGCCACCACGGGAGCCGCCACAAAGGCAGCCAGCACGGCCAACACGCTCACCTGGATTGGTTTCAACATTGCACATCCTCCACATCAATGAATCATTACCACTCGATTTCGAGTGACCCATGCTACAGACCCAGACTGAACTGAGCCTGAATCTGCGCCGAGCCCAGCAATACTGGGGGTTTTCGGCCTGTAATTAGGCGTCAAGGCCGTGAACAGTAGAGGCGTTGCGTGCTGTCACGGTCTGACAAGGGGGCGGGTCACGGCTATGCCTCGAACCCACGCCAACAGATTAGAAGCGCGGCGCTTAATCCAAACTGAATGCGCGTGATTGACGCATATGGCATGACTCGCTAGCGTCAGCTTCATGACCCGCCAACCCCTTAATCGCGTGTTCCGCCACCTGTGCTGGTTGCTGGCACTGCTATCAATGAACACATCGGCAGCCGCGACACTGCCGGAGGGATTTGTGGCGCTTGAGCAGGTAGCGCCCAGCATTCGACAGGACATCCGCTATTTTGGCCAGCACAATTTCCTCGGCGAGCCAGTCGCGGGTTACCAGGCACCACGCTGCCTGTTGACCCGACCCGCGGCCGAGGCGCTGGCGCGTGCTCAGGCCGCATTACAGCCACAAGGGCTTTCCCTCAAGGTATTTGACTGTTACCGGCCTGCGCAGGCCGTGCGGCATTTCATGCGCTGGGCGAAGTGGCCGGATGACCCGGGTTTGCGCGCACTGTATTACCCGAACCTCAGCAAGCTCGACTTGCTACAGCAGGTCTATATCTCGGACCGATCCGGGCACAGCCGCGGCAGCACGGTGGACCTGACTATCGTCTGGGACAAGCCGAGGACTTCCGGCGCCGGTCATGATGGCTGCAGCCCATCAGCCGCTCGACGCGATGGCTCGCTCGACATGGGCAGCGGCTTTGACTGCTTTGATCCAGTCTCCAACACGGCGGACGAGTCCATCACCAGCGAACAGCGTGCCAATCGGCAACTGCTCAAGTCCGTGATGAAACGCGCGGGCTTCCACAACTACCACCGTGAATGGTGGCATTACATCCTGAACAACGAGCCCTACCCCGACACCTACTTTGATTTTGTAGTGCGCTAACTCGTACTTGTTTTTGTCTGCGGCTCAGGCGTCGCGGTGGCCGGCGAATCACACATCACGCCAGGGCGCGGTGCGTTTCTTTCTTCTTGATGGAGTCTCTTTTGGCCCCGTGCGTCCGGTGCTTGCGCGAGTCCGCCGCCTGGGCCTGCTCAAGAATGAGTCGGGCGATGCGCTTCAGCGGTTCAGGCGGCATGTCATGGCCCATGCCCTTGATGATCTCGAGCCGGGCATTCGGGATGTGCTTGGCCAGATCCTTGCCGCCGGAGACAGGCACCAGTGGGTCGGCAGCGCCATGGATCACCAGCGTGGGGGCAGTGATACGACGCAGCAGCGGCACACGGCTGCCCGAGGCAATGATCGCCAGCGTCTGGCGGGCAAGGCCTTGCGGATAATGGGCGCGCTCATAGCTGCGTTCCACCTTCTCGCGCAATGTCGCCTCATCGGAAGGGTAGTCGGGGCTGCCAATCAGTCGCCAGGTTTCCATCGAGAAGCTGATCAGGGACTCTCGATCCAAAAGGGGCGGCCGCTTCACCAGCCGCAGCCTGATCTTGAGGCTGGGTCCCGGCAGGCGCGG
>JBFKCG010000059.1:0-12755 GCA_041620675.1 Nevskiales bacterium | reverse complement strand
GACCTGAACGCACTGGAAATGCGGCCAACCTGGCGCGAAGCAGGTGAGCTGCCGCGACGCAGGGACTGGCAGATTTATGCCGACGACCTGATCACGCACATCGAGCACAACGCCTGTGCGCCCATCATCGGCATCGGCCACTCCATGGGCGCGACCTGCACAGTCATGGCCGCTCACAAAAGACCGGACCTGTTCAAGGCACTGATCCTGATCGAGCCGGCCATGGTGTCGCCGACCCTGGCAGTACTGACCCGATTGTTGCCCAAGTCAGTGATGAACATGACGGAGCCGGCAAAAGGCACGCTCAGGAAAAAAGACCGATGGGAAAGTCGTGCGCAGTTTATCGAGGCGTGCAAGGCAAGCCGCATGTACAAGCGCTTTGGCGAGGAGGCCTTCACTGCGCTATCCCAATTTGGTGTGCGCGAGAGCAGCGACGGTGCAGTTGAACTCGGTTTTCCCAAGTCATGGGAGTCCCATAACTACACCCAGCCGCCGTATGTGTTGCCACTTCTCAAGCAGCTGCAGATTCCTTGCGCGGCGATACGCGGCAAGCCGTCGGTCTTCTTCACGCAGGCATTGTGGTCCAATTGGCAGAAGCTATGCCCGCAAACGGTTTTCCTGGAGAACCTCGACCATGGCCACCTACTGCCGCTGGAAAATCCTGCCGCCGCTGTTGGGCTGATCAATGAGGCGTGGATGAAGTTGTCGGCGATGCGCCAGGTTGATTTGTCGATGCCAGTTACCGCCTGAGTCGTTAGACAATTGCGAAAGCGAGAATCGATGAAATGACGCAAGCCGCCCCCATCCTCTGGCACTTCCGGGTTTCCCATTACAACGAGAAGGTGAGATGGGCGCTTGATTTCAAGGGCTGGCCGCACATCCGCAAGACCCAGATACCCGGCTTTCACGTGCCGGTGGCGCGTTGGGTCAGTGGCCAGAATATGCTGCCCATCATCAAGCTGGATGGGCAGGTGTTGGCGGGTTCAAATCACATCCTGCAAGAACTTGAGCGTCGCCGGCCAGAACCTCGCCTTTTTCCGCAGGACACCGAGAAACTAAAACGCGCGTTGGTAATCCAGGCCTACTTCGATGAGCAGGTTGCGCCGGACCTGCGGCGACTGTTCTGGTCCACGTACATCAGTGACGCAGCGCGTTGCGCGCTCATGGCGACGGATGGATCCTCTCCTGCCACCCGTGTGGTCTGGCAATCCCTGTTCCCGCTCATGCGACCCCTGTTCAAGAAGAACATGGGTATCTTCCCCGGGAAGCTCGCGGCCGCCCGTTCACGAATGATGGGCCACTTTGAGCGTCTGGAGCGCGAGATTGGCCCGAGTGGTTTTTTGGTCGGTGATCAATTCACGGTCGCCGACCTCACGGCCGCAGCGGTGATGACCGCCATCATCCGACCCCCGGAATTTCCCTACCCGCTGCCGGAGCCCTGGCCCGAGGAATTGATCGTGCTCAGGCAATCGGTAGAAAGCCAGCCCGCGTTCCAGTGGGTGCTGGACATCTACGCAAAGCATCGAAGCTCCTCACAGGAAATTGTCGAGTAGCAGGCGACGGTATAAGAAAGCCAGGATCGACTGCCTAAGCAAGCCGCAGGAATTATTGTCATCAGCGAATGTAAACAGGGCTGGCCCGGTTGAATTGCTAGCAGTCCAACCGCACGAGATACTTCGCGGTGTCAGACATGCGAAGTGAAACTGGCCAAGCGTGGCATGCAAAGGCATCGGAGAATGTCCTCGGTACCCTGCGTGCGAACGAGGACGGCCTCTCCTCTCAGGAAGCCACAACACGGCTTGAATCCTACGGGCCTAACCGACTGCCAGAGCAGGCCAAGCGCAGCGCGCTGGTCCGCTTCCTGCTGCATTTCCACAACATCCTGATCTATGTCCTGCTTGGCTCCGCCACCATCACGGCGGTGCTCGGGCAACTGGTTGATACGCTGGTGATCCTGGCGGTCGTCGTGGCCAATGCGGCGATTGGCTTCTACCAGGAAGGCAATGCCGAGAAGGCAATGGATGCCATCCGCCGCATGCTGGCGCTGAAGGCCTCGGTATTGCGCGATGGCACACGCCGATCAATCGCAGGCGAGGCGCTGGTGCCCGGTGACATCGTGCTGCTCGAAGCGGGCGACAAGATCGCGGCGGACTTGCGACTGTTGCAGGAGAGCGGGTTACAGGTGCAGGAGTCGATCCTGACCGGTGAATCGGTTCCAGTCGAAAAAAGCGTGCAGCCCGTTGACGAAGCAGCGCCCTTGGGTGACAGGGCCTGCATGGCCTACAGCGGCACGCTGGTGACCAGTGGCATGGGTCGGGGCGTGGTCGTGGCAACCGGCACGCAAACAGAGATTGGCCGCATCAGCGGCATGTTGTCGCGGGTCGAGACGCTGACGACGCCACTGCTGAGGCAAATGAACGTGTTTGCCCAGTGGCTGACCGTGGTGATCCTGCTGGTGGCAGCGGCAATGCTCGTGTTCGGGTATTTCGTCGGCCGGCTGGAGTTCTCGGAAGTGTTCATGGCCGTGGTCGGGCTGTCGGTGGCGGCCATCCCCGAAGGCTTGCCGGCCGTGTTGACCATCACGCTGGCCGTGGGAGTGCAGGCGATGGCGAAACGCAATGCCATCGTGCGGCGCCTGCCCGCCATTGAGACGCTGGGATCGGTCTCGGTGATCTGCACCGACAAGACCGGCACGCTGACGCGCAACGAGATGATGGTGGCCTCGATTGTGAGCGGGCCTCATGTGTTCACGCTGGACGGCGTGGGTTATGAGCCGAAAGGTGACATCCGGCTCAAGGACGCCATCGTGAGCGCAGGTGATCACGCCAGCCTGGTCGAACTCGGCCGCGCGGCGGTCTTGTGCAATGACGCCAGCTTGATAGAGCACGAGGGGATTTGGTCCGTCGAAGGAGATCCAATGGAGGGCGCCCTGCTCGCGCTGGCGGGCAAGATCGGCATCGACCTCCGCATGGAACTGGCGGGCTGGACGCGAACCGATGCCATTCCCTTTGATGCCATGCATCGCTTCATGGCCACGCTCAACCACGACCATGAGAACCATGCGTTTATCGCGGTGAAGGGCGCGCCGGAAACCCTGGTCGCGAAATGCGCCCAGCAGCGCGCGCCGGATGGTGGCATCGAACCCTTGGACGAAAAATACTGGCTGGAGACGAGCGAGGCCATCGCCTTGCAGGGCCAGCGCGTGCTTGCTCTGGCCGTGAAGCCGGTCGCGCCGGACTACACCGTCCTCAAGTTCAGTGATGTTGAACAAGGACTGGTGCTGGTCGGGCTGGTGGGCCTGATTGATCCGCCGCGACCGGAAACCATCGATGCTATCAAGGAATGCCATACGGCCGGCATCCGCGTGAAGATGATTACCGGTGATCACAAGGGCACGGCCGTTGCCATCGCGAAACTGGTCGGGCTGGATAATCCCGACAAGGTCCTGACCGGCACCGAACTCGACAACATGGATGACAAGGCCCTGAAGGCGGTGGCACTGGAAACGGACGTGTTTGCCCGCACCAGTCCCGAGCACAAGCTGCGGCTGGTGATGGCCTTGCAGTCGCATGGCTTGTCAGTTGCGATGACCGGCGATGGCGTCAACGATGCGCCCGCGCTCAAGCGTGCCGACGCGGGCGTGGCAATGGGGCTCAAGGGCAGCGAAGCCTCAAAGGAAGCGGCTGAGTTCGTGCTCGCCGACGACAACTTTGCCTCGATCGTGGCCGCCGTGCGCGAGGGGCGCACCGTCTACGACAACATCAAGAAGGTCATCAGCTGGACGCTGCCGACCAATTCCGGTGAGGCCATGACCATCATCGTCGCTCTGCTCTTCGGCATGACCTTGCCGATCACGCCGATCCAGATCCTCTGGATCAACCTGATTACTGCCATCACGCTCGGCATCGCGCTGGCCTTCGAGCCGACGGAAGAAAACACCATGCGACGCCCGCCGCGACTCAGGCGCGAGACGCTCCTGACCGCTGAGCTGGCCTGGCAAATCGTGCTGGTATCGGTCTTGTTCCTGGGCGGGGTATTCGGTATGTACGCCTACGCCATCGAGCGAGGGTACTCGGTTGAGCTGGCGCGCACGATTGCACTCAATACGCTGGTGGTGATGGAGATATTCCACCTGTTCTTTATCCGCAACCTCTACGGCACTTCGCTCACCTGGCAGGCGATCAAGGGCACGAGGATTGTCTGGATAACGGTGATCAGCGTGACCTTGGCGCAGTTAGCCCTCACCTACCTGCCGCCATTGCAGAAGGTGTTCGCGACGGTAGCGGTGCCATTCTGGGATGGGCTGGCCATTATCGGTGTCGGAGTCGTGGTGTTTGCGATCGTGGAAACAGAGAAGCAGGTTCGCTTGCGATGGCGAGCAAGCCAGGCCCGTAACCAGGCAGCCGGTTAACCGGTAACGCCTTGGGCCGAGGCATCTTCCTAAGCCCGCCAAACTCTGGTCAGATATAGGCAGAAGCTCATGGGAGACGTGCCTTGGTTCGTTTGCTTGTTGCCTCGCTACTCGTGCTGGTTAGCTTCAACGCGTCCGCAGCCCTGCCGCCGCAATCAGCGCAAGAGCTGGCGGCCTCCGCTGACCGCGTGATCGTGGGCGTGGTGGAGTCCATTGATGTTTCGCAGAAACGCGTTGAGCGCGGCCATGTGGACAACGTCTACGCATTGCGCATCCGAGTCGAAAAAGTCGAGAAGGGACGGCCGACCAAGGCGATCAGCATCATTGGCTGGACGATGCACACCCGGCCTGATGGCTGGGTGGGCCCGTCTGGCAACGACGGCATACAACAAGTCACTGTGGGCGACCATGTGCGAGCCTATATCAAGGGCAACAACATCCTGGAACCCAATGGCATTGAGCGGCTGGCACTTCACCCAGTGCAATCGAAGGGTCGCTGAGAAGAGCCGTACACGTCTGTAAATCCAGGCCTGACTAGATTCGGGCCTGCAACATAAAAAAGAAAATGCGGGGTCACCGTAGAAAAATAACCATGAGCAAGGGGGAATCGTGGCGCACGATAAGAAGAATGACGCAGACCATCCATCCACAAAAAAACACCACACAGACATCAGCCGGCGCAGGGTACTCACCGGCCTAGGATCACTCGCGGCCAGCGCCGCATGGCTACCTGCCTTTCGCATCGGTGCGGCCAGTGCCGAGGCGAAGGCCGCACCGCCACCCGCCTTCCCCGCAGACATTGAGCTTTACCAGCAGGGTTGGGAGAACTGGTCAGGCGAGATCGAAATCGAAGCATTGTGGACCTGCGCGCCGCGCAGCCCCGAGGACGTGGTGCGCCTGTCGAACTGGGCTCGCGCCAATAATTTCCGACTGCGGCCGCGTGGCTCGATGCATGGCTGGGCGCCATTTAGCGTGCTGCCAGACGAAGGCCTCGATAGTAACGTCGTGCTGGTGGATACCACGCAGCACCTCACTGCCATGCGCATAGAAGCCGGTGCGCAGCCGGCCGTCACGGCACAGGCTGGCGCGATGCTGGATGACTTCCTGGTCTTCATCGAGAACGCGGGCTATGGGTTCCTGGCTACGCCTGCTATTGGCGGGATTACCATGGCGGGCATGCTCGCCATCAATGGCCATGGCACTGGCGTACCGGCCAAGGGTGAAACCCCGGCACCGGGCCAGACCTATGGCAGCCTCAGCAACCTCATCACCGCACTGACCGCGGTGGTATGGGACGAGGCGGCAGGCGCCTATGTCCTGCGCCGGTTTGACCGAAGCCATCCGCATTGCGAGGCACTGCTGACGCACCTGGGTCGTGCTTTCATCACCGAGGTCACTGTCCGCGTCGCCCAGGACGCGCACCTGCGATGCCAGAGCATCATTGATGTGCCGGCATCTGAGCTAATGGCGAAGCCGTCATCGCTGTTGCCGCGCAAGCTGAGCAGTTACCTGGACAGTGCCGGTCGTGCCGAGATCATCTGGTTCCCGTTTACCGACAAGCCCTGGTTCAAGGTCTGGAGCGTGGCGCCAACCAAGCCGCTCACCGCGCGCGAGACGAAGGAGCCGTACAACTACCCGTTCAGCGACAGCATCCCGCAAGAGATCGCGGAGTTGGCTGACGCCATCATTCGCGGCAACGTGCAGTTCACGCCACAGTTCGGGCAAATGGAATACGCAGCGGTTGTCGCAGGCCTCAAGGCCACGCAGTCAGAGGATTTGTGGGGTCTATCGAAGAACCTGCTGCTCTATATCAAGGCGTCGACCTTGCGCCTGAGCGAGTTCGGCTTCGCTGTCATGACCCGACGCAGCAACGTGCAGCGCGTGGTGTCTGAGTTCCACGACAAGTACCTGCAGATGGTCGCGGAGTACGAGGCACGCGGCGAGTACCCGATCAACGGACCGATGGAGATCCGCGTCACCGGCCTGGATCATCCGGCCGACAGCGGTGTGGCCAAGGCCGATCCACCCACGCTCTCGTCGCTGCGCCCGCGCAACGATCGCCCGGACTGGGACGTGGCGGTGTGGCTGAACCTGCTGACCTTCCCCAACACGCCGGCCGCCGAGCGATTCCTCAGCGAGATGGAAGCCTGGATCTACCAGAACTACTCGGGCAGCTATGCTGCGGTGCGTCCCGAGTGGTCCAAGGGCTGGGCATACACCGAGCTGGCCGGCTGGTCAGATCCGCTGCGCCTGCAGGGCAGCATTCCGGCGGCCTTCCCGGCCGATGCAGGTAATGGCAAGAACCACGACTGGAACTGGGCGCGCAAGATGCTCAACCATTTCGACCCGCATCGCGTGTTCAGCAATCGCTTCCTGGATCGGCTGTTGCCCTAGCCGACGCGCCCTCGTAGTCTGGGATTCCGGGAGAGTCGGCCCGGCTGGGCGTTAGCCACCAGCCGACTCCCTTCTTCCTTACGGCCTGAGGTTCGTGATGACACAACATGAGTTTTTCCGGATCGGGTTCATCGCCGCCGGTGTCGCCAACATTGTCGGCGTGCTGACTGCGACGGTTTTCTTCACCAATCCCCTGGTGGCCGAGCAGTATCCGGAGGTGTTCTCTGACTTCGGCATGGCCGCCATCATGCTTTGGGGCCTTGCCTACATCGCGGTGGCAAACCACTATGCCAAGGTGCCATGGTTGCTGGCCGTGTTTGCGCTGGAAAAGGCAGCCTATGTCGTGACCTGGCTGATCTGGTTCAGCGCAAAAGGGGACGGGCTTGGTGTTCTCTACGAACAGTCGTTTGTCACCGGACTGTTCTACAGTGTTTATGGCATCAATGATCTGGTGTTCGGGCTATTCTTCGCGTGGGCATTCCTGCGCACGCGCCAGGCCTGATGCGATTTGATCCAGTGCATGGAAGTGGAGATAACAAGATGATGCATCGCCATTTATGGATCCTCACCAGCACCGTCGTGGCATTCATGGCTGCTCTGCTAGGCGGCTGCGGCACAGGCAAGCAACCGGACCTGGTGCAGCTGCCTGAGGAAAAACCGGCCGCCGTGATGATCAAGAATGTCGCGATACTGGATGTCGAGAGCGGCAAGTTACTGATGGGTCATGATGTGCTGGCACTGGGTGACAGCATCGCCGGCATTGCGGAGACCGGACTTCTGGAACAGCCCGACGATGCCCAGGTGATCGACGGCACCGGCGCCACCTTGTTGCCCGGCCTCATTGAGATGCACAGCCACCTTGGCAATGCATCGGCCCCACGCTGGGTGGGCGAGTTTCCCGACCCACCGCGCAACATGCAGGCCTACTTATATAGTGGCGTGACCACCGTGTTTGATGCGGCTGGCCTCGTGAACCAGACCTTCAAGTTGCGCAACAAAGTCGCCGTTGGCGAATTGCTCGGCCCACGGATGTATGCCGCCGGCCCCATCTTCACGGCGGTGGGCGGGCATCCGGCAGCGGTGATGGAGAAATTCCTGCCCTGGTGGCTGCGCTGGTACATCATTCCGCGCTATACGCGACAAGTGGATACGGACGAGGCTGCTCGTGCAGCGGTTCGCGAGATTGCGGGCATGGGCGCTGATGCGATCAAGGTGGCGGTCGACCGCATTCCTGAACAGGCCCCGCGCATCAAGCCCGAAGTGCTGCAGGCCGTGGTGGAGGAGGCAAGCCAGCAAAACCTGCGCACGGTCGCGCACATCGGCTCGGTGCAGGATGCCATTGATGCGGCAGAGGCCGGCGTTGCGCTATGGGTGCACGGCGTCTACCAGGAGCGCATTCCTGACGAACAGATCCAGAAACTGGCGAGCTACCAGATTCCGATGGTGGCAACCCTGGTGGTATTCGAAGGCTATGCCTTGCTCGGGCGTGGCGCGCGTGAACCCAGCGCCTTGGAGCGCGAGACCGTCAGTCCGGAAGTGCTGCTGTCATTCGATAACGTGCCCAAGTCAGATGACGCCGAGTATTTCAGGCCTTATCTGGAAAACCTCTACGCACAGCGACAGAACTCGCGTGATAACGTGCGCCGCCTGCATGAGGCTGGCATGGCGATCCTGGTTGGCAGTGATACCCAATCCGGAGTTTTCCCCGGCGCGGGCCTGCATCGGGAGATGCTGCTGTTGCAAGAGTCCGGCATGACGCCCGCGCAAATCATCAAGGCCGCGACCATCGACGCCGCGCGATACCTGGCCAATGGCAAGGAGCCTACATATGGCGTGATACAGCTGGGCAAGCAGGCTGACCTTTTGCTGGTCGAAGGCAACCCGCTGCAAGACCTGAATGCCCTGTCGCGCATACGCAGCGTGATCAAGGCGGGCGTTCCGCTGGAACGCAGGGCACTCGGCTCGACACCCTGACGCACGTGCAGAACAAGGACACCGCAGGTCTCGGCGTGATGCAGCAGATGGTGCTGGAAAAAGCGGACGCGGAATATAGCTTGCGTGAAGTCCCGCTCCCGCAGCCGGGCCCAGGCGAAGTCCTGCTGAAGGTGTCAGCCTGCGCGGTCTGCGAGATCGACCTTAAGCTGCAAGAGGGCGAACACTACAACCAGCAGTATCCGTTGGTACCCGGTCACGAGGTCGTAGGTCATGTGCAGGCAGTGGGCGATGGCGTGAGCTTCACGCCGGGCCAGCGCCTGGGACTTGGCTGGCTCGGTGGCGCTTGTGGCAACTGCCGTTACTGCAAGGGCTCGCTGGAATATCTCTGTACGGAGGTGCAACACACCGGCTGTGATCACCAAGGCGGATATGCCAGCCATGTGTTGGCCGACGCGAGTTATTGCCACGACATGAGCGACGTCCAAGTCGCGCCAATTTTCTTCGAGGACTCTGATACCAATGGCTGGTCTGAAGAGGCCGGCATGACTCCCTTGCTGTGTGAAGGTGCGCTGGCCTATCGCTCCTACATGGCCTGCGGCGAGGCTGAGATGATCGGGCTTTATGGTTTTGGCACCGCCGCCCAGCTGATCTGCCAGATGGCGAAGGCTGATGGCCGTCAGGTGTATGCGATGACACGACCCGGTGGCGAGCCACTGCTCGAGATCGCGCGAAGCCTGGGCGCTGACTGGGCGGGAACAACCGAGCACACGCCGCCGGCGCTGCTTGATGCCGCCATATTGCTACAGCCCACGGTGGAGCTGGTGCCGCATGCCCTCACCTCGGTGCGCAAGAATGGCCAACTGGTATTCCTTGGCATGCATAGCAGCAAGGTGCCGTCATTCCCGTATGACCTGTTCGCATACGAACACGGCATTCAATCCATCGCGCGCTGCTCCAACAAGGACACGCGCGAATTTCTTGCACGCTGCTCGCGCCAGACACTGAAAACCCGTATCCGCTCCTATCCGTTTACCGAGGTGAACCGGGCCATTCGTGAACGACGCCGCGAACACCACGGCGAGACCGTGCTGGTCATGTAAAATCGCACCGGTATCCCAGCAAGCCTGTTGCTGGCGAGTATTCCCAAGACCCCGATTGGAATTTGTCATGCAAAAGATCAACGCGGCATACGTGCGCGAAGTCATGGACATGGTTAATACCGCGCCCTTCCCCAGTCATATGCCCTTTCGCCTGGTCGCCATGGACTATGACAGTTGTCGTGTGGAGCTGACGGCGGCAGACCAACACCTCCAGCCATTCGGCATCGTGCACGGTGGTGTCATCGCCACCCTTATAGACACGGCCACGTTCTGGGCCGGCTTCATGCGCCTGCCGGAGGATGCAGGGCTGGTCAACGTGGACCTGAAGCTGAATTACCTGAAGGCCGTGATGCCGGGGGCATTGACCGCCGAAGGGCGCTGCATCCGCGCGGGCCGCAGCATCAGCTATACCGAGGCCTATGTGCGTGATGCGAAGGGTGAGGTCGTTGCGCACGGGACATCATCACTGATGGCGCTACCCGGCAAGGGCCTGAAGACCCAGGCGCGCAAGTTCCTGGCGTAACCTCCGCGCGGAGCTTTAGGCCGCGAGCTTGCGCTCGATGGACTTGAGCATGCCGCCGAAAGACTTGCCGACTTGTGCCGCAAGCACCTTGGTCAGGAAGTCGCCGATGACCGGAATCTTGAAGCGCAGGGTTGAAGTCCAGACAACTTCGGTGCCGGCTGCGGTTTCCTTCAGGCGTACGCTGCCGCCCTTGTGCTCGATAGGCGGGCGCGAACGACGAATCACGTAATCCATGCGCGTGGGGCGCTCGAACGCCGTGATTTCCTCCTCGAACCAGGCCGCCCCTGCATCTATCAGGCGCACTGCGCCAACCCCGTTCCTCTCGGTCTTGCCTTCGCGAACCAGGCGGGAGTCCTTGAGTCCACCGAAGCTTTTGTAGTTGGCGTGGTCGCTCAGCAACTCAAAAACCTTGTCGATGGGTGCCTTGATCGTGCGGGTGACGGTGATGGTCTGCATGTGAGTCTCTCGGGTCTGGGCCGCCGCGAGGCAGCAGGCAATGGCGCCTATCCTGCCACAAATAGACGACGGCCTTCTGAGTAGGCCTAGCCAGTGGCGTCAGGTGATGCGCAGGAACTCACGAACGATGCCCGCGAAGTTCTCGGGATCCTCCAGTGGCGGCAGATGACCCGCGCCGTCCAGTCGCTGGAATTGCGCGTTGGGCAAGCCCCGTGCAAGTAGTTCGCCATTGGCAAAGGGCAACACGCGATCTTCGGTGCCATGCACAACCAGGCTACGGGCCTGGATGGGAGGCTGATCAAGCGGGTTGTCTTCGAAGAACTTCTCACAGGCCTGGAATTGGGCGCGCCAGCATTCAGCGGGTGTGGGGAATTCGAGCCGGTGTTTCAGATAGGCTTCAAACGCCTGCGGATTTTGTTCCGTCCAGCCGGGAGCAAAGGACAAAGGCATGCTCATGCGCGCATGCTCAGACGGCGGCAGGCTGCTCGCACGTGACCATATTTCCAGCGTCTCTGCCGGCACTGGCAGGCAATCCGGGCCGCCAGCCGCGGTTGATACCAGCACCATGGACTGAACGCGATCAGCGTGGCGTCGGGCCAGTGTTTGCGTGATGTAACCTCCCATGGAATGACCGATCACGTGAGCGCGACTGACGCCGCAGGCTGTGAGGATGGAAGCGGCATCATCGGCCAGCATCGCCATCGAGTACGGACCTTCGGGTTTGTCGCTGCGTCCCGTGCCCCTGTTGTCAAAGCAGATGACGTGATGGTGACTACCCAAGGCTTCGCTGAGCTGCTTCCAGAACCACGATGCGTAACCCAGGCCGGTGATCAGCAGGACGGTAGGCCCGCTGCCATGGGATTCGACCCAGAATTTGAGGCCACTCGCAGATACGTGTCGCCCGCCGGACATGCAGGACTCAGTTCTCGCGGAAGTATTCATCAAACTTTTCTTGCGCGGCCTCACCGAACAGGATGTGGCAGGCTTCCATCAGGCCAGGTGCTTTGCGCATGACTTCCTTCCGCTCGATCAGTGCGATCTTGGAGCGTCGCCGCAGGAAGTCGTCGAGCTTCACGATCAGCTCGCGGCGGGCGGCCTGCCGCAGTTCACAGCGAATGTATTCCGTGCCCCGGATCAGCACCTCGGCTTCACGAGGATCCTCGCGGATGTTCTCCAGCAGCCCGATCGCCTGGGCACCATAGCGGCGCCAGAGCCTTCGCGTGAGCGGTTCGCTGGATTCAGGCGCGGTATAGCCGTCGAGGTTCATCAGGCGGGCCTGGTGCAGGAATTCCTCGCGCACGGCATCGCTGGGTTCGCCATACCAGCGAAAGTCCGGGTGCGGGATGCGCAGGCCCAGGTCTGCCACCGTGTCGCAGATCTCGTTGCCGACGTTGATGCAATCCGTCAGCTTGCCGCCGAAGATACTGACGTGGCGATGTTCGTGGCGGGTTTCAATCGCGTGCTTGCGCGACAGCTGCAGGAAGTCACTGTCCGTGCCCGCCCCGGCTTTCACCGCCAGCGGGCGTACTCCGCAGCGCTCGGCGACGACATCGGCCTGGGTCAGCGGCCGTGGCAGTCGCAAGCGCTTATTAATGTTGTCGAGCACGAAGCGCCGGTCTTCGGCGGTGACCTCGGTGTAGGGCGAGTCCACGCGCGTATCGGTAGTGCCGATGCAGGTGCGCGTCCCCATGGGGATGGCGAAGAACAGGCGCCCGTCATCCGCAAAAAAGGCCAGCACGCGCTTGCTGGGCGTGACATGGTCCACGACCAGGTGAATGCCCTTGGACAGGACGTGGCGATACTCAGTGGTCTCACCCGTGAGCCGGTTGTGCTCGTCCACGAAGGCGCCGGCGGCATTGATCACCACGCGTGACTTGATCTCGAAGCGCTCGCCCGTGACGACATCGCGCGCCTGCGTGTGCCAGTCGAAATCGTT
>JBFKCG010000058.1:0-12805 GCA_041620675.1 Nevskiales bacterium | reverse complement strand
GAGCAGCTGAAAAGCGCAACGAAATCAGAGGGTCCGGTCATCCAATAAGCATTCAGTCGCGATTCAGAATGCCGGTTTATACTGGCGATAGTGTAATTAACAGGGAGTTACCCATGAGATCCAAGGCCCGCTCACTTCTGCCCGCAAAGTTCGCGCTGATCAGCTTGCTGCTGATGGGTTGCGTCACCATCAATGTGTATTTCCCGGCGGTTGCAGCAGAAAAGGCCGCCGACCGCATCATTGAGGATGTCTGGGGCAAGCAACCACAGCCAGCACCCTCGGGTTCGGATACGCAAGGACAGCGCAAGAAGCCGCACATGACCCTGCTTGCAAAGCAGGTCCTGGATTTCGTGGTGCCAGTCGCACACGCGGCTGAGCCCAACATCGACATTTCCTCCCCGGCGGTGCAGCAGCTGACCAGTTCAATGGAGTCGCGTCACCCTTCCTTGGCACCCCATTACGCCTCGGGTGCGGTTGGCCTGACCAGCGATGGCATGGTGGCAGTGAGGGATGCCAATGCCGTGCCACTGGCCGAACGCAATGCCGTGAAGAAGCTCGTGGCTGATGAAAACTCGGATCGCAGTGCCCTGTATCGAGAGATCGCGGTGGCCAATGGCCACCCGGAATGGGAGGCTGATATCCGCAAGACCTTCGCCCAGCGATGGATCGCCAAGGCACAGTCAGGCTGGTTCTACCAGGACGCGGGTGGCTGGAAGCAGAAGTGATGGCGACTGCCGGTCGGTCTTAGCTTGTTGGGGGTACGACCGCGGACGCGGTCGTATACCTGCGCGAAGCGCATTTTAAGGGCCCCGCCGAGTTATGATCGGCGGGGCTTTTTTATTATTTCCGGATGATGAATATGGACCTGCAGGCGACAACAGTACTGATTACGGGCTGCTCAACGGGTATTGGCTATGCACTGGCAGAGGAGTTTCACGCACGCGGCCATGTTGTGTATGCAACCGCCCGTCGCATTGAAGCCCTGGACAGGCTCAAGGCCAAGGGCATCCGGGTGGCAACGCTCGACGTCAATGATGCCGACAGCATTGCCGGCCTGATGCAGCGTTTGGAGGCTGACGGGGCATGCCTTGACCTGTTGGTGAATAACGCAGGCTACGGTGCCATGGGCCCGTTGGCGGAATTTCCCGGCGAAGAACTGCGCCAGCAATTCGAAACCAATGTCTTCTCGGTGATGGCACTCACGCAGGCGGTGGTGCCGGGCATGGTGCGGCGACGGTCAGGCAGGATCGTCAACATTGGCAGTGTATCGGGTGTCTTGGTAACCCCATTCTCAGGCGCTTACTGTGCCACCAAGGCAGCCGTGCATGCCCTCTCCGATGCTATGCGCATGGAGCTGGCGCCCTTCGGTATCCAGGTCATCACGATACAGCCGGGTGGAATCCAGTCGCAGTTCGGTGCCACCGCCAGCCAGGGCGTGGCATCACGTCGCGACACACTGTCCCTGTACGCACCGGTGGCAGACGCAATTGCGGCGCGTGCGAATGCCTCGCAGCAGGACGCAACGCCGGCAACCGATTTCGCACGCCAGATGGTGGACGCAGTTTTGAAACGGAATCCGGCACCGGTGACACGCATTGGCCATGGCAGTCGGCTGATGCCCTGGCTCAAGCGCTGGATCCCGTTACGGCAGCTGGACAGGATACTCAGCCGGCGCTTCCGCCTGGATCGCCTGAGGGCGGGTTAAGTCTCAGTCACTGTACCGCGTCACAGCGGTTGTGACTTCGGGCACAAGGCTTGCGGGTTTTGTGTCGTCATGAGCTTAGCCACCCGCGCAGTGGGGTCAGCCCGCAGCTGACTTGAGCGTGTCTCCACAACGATCCAGATCGCCCTCGTTGTGCAGGCTGACTTCGAGGTCCCGGATCAAGCCATCCTTCAGGCCGTAGATCCAGCCATGTACGCTCAGCTCGCGCCCTTGCTGCCAGGCCTTGCGCACGGCCGGCGCATGGCCTACGTGCTCGACCTGCTGCCAGACATTGAGTTCACACAGGCGCGCTTCCCTCGCCTCATCGTTATCCAGACGTGCGAGCTCCTTGCGGAAACGATTCTTGATGGCGCGAATGCCGGCTGTCCAGCGCCGAATGGCAGGCTGGCCGCGACCGGGCGCATCAAAATGCATGGCATTGTGAACGCCAGCGCAGCCATAGTGTCCACAGACGATGACATGCCGTACCTGCAGCACTTCCACGGCAAAGCTCATCACCGCCATGGCATTGGCGTCGCGCAGGCGAAACTGGTTGGCGATGTTGCGGTGGACAAAAACCTCGCCGGGCGGCAGGCCGATGATCTGGTTGGCCGGAATGCGGGCGTCGGAGCAACCGATCCAGAGGTAAGAAGGGCTGTGTATCGCCGACAGGCGCGCAAAATACTCAGGATCTTCCTTGCAAATAGAAGTGGCCCATTCGCGGTTATTGGCCAGTAGCTGCTTGGGTGTTTGTTTCATAAGGGTTTTTTCCTGCTGCCGCACTTTAACAGATTCCTCGCAGAATCCTGCCTGCCCACTGTCGCTGACGCCCCAAAACCCCTAAACTATGCGGCCTTTTGCCCAGCCCGGCCTCCCGCCCAGCCCTGACTTCGAGCCTTCCATGATCAAGAACCTGCGTAACATCGCCATTATTGCCCACGTTGACCACGGCAAGACCACCCTGGTGGACAAGCTACTGCGCCAGTCCGGCACCCTCGACAAGCGTGAGGACCTGGGTGAGCGCGTGATGGACTCCAACGACCTGGAACGCGAGCGCGGCATCACCATCTTGGCCAAGAACACCGCCATCCGCTGGACGGATGCCCGTGACGGCCAGGAATACCGTATCAATATCGTGGATACCCCCGGACACGCCGACTTCGGCGGCGAAGTGGAACGCGTGTTGTCGATGGTGGATTCCGTGCTGCTGCTGGTGGATGCAGTGGATGGCCCCATGCCGCAGACACGCTTTGTCACCATGAAGGCCTTCGCACTGGGCCTGAAGCCCATCGTCGTCATCAACAAGATTGACCGGCCCGGTGCCCGCGCGCACTGGGTGCTGGACCAGACCTTTGACCTGTTTGACCGGCTCGGCGCCACCGACGAGCAGCTGGACTTCCCGACGGTCTATGCCTCCGCCCTCAATGGCTATGCCGGCCACACCGAGGACGTGCGCGAAGGCGACATGACCACGCTGTTCCAGACCATCGTCGACAAGGTGTCGCCGCCGCAGGTGGATCCCGAAGGTGCTTTCCAAATGCAGATCAGCCAGCTGGACTATTCCAGCTATGTAGGCGTGATCGGCATCGGCCGTGTCCAGCGTGGCCGCATCAAGACCAATACCCCGGTATCCGTGGTCGGGCGCGACGGCAAGTCACGCAGCGCGCGCGTGTTGCAGGTGCTGGGTTTCATGGGCCTGCAGCGCACCGAAGTGCCAGAGGCACAGGCTGGCGACATCATCGCCATCACCGGCGTAGAGGACTTGGGAATTTCCGAGACTATCTGTGACGCCAAGACGCCGGAAGGCTTGCCAACCCTGCAGGTTGATGAGCCCACCATGAGCATGACCTTCGAGGTTAACAAGTCACCTTTCGCCGGCAAGGAAGGCAAGTTCGTGACCTCGCGCCAGATTGGCGAGCGTCTGCAACGCGAGTTGAAGGTCAATGTCGCGCTGCGCGTAGATACCGGCGGCGACCCCGACAAGTTCCGTGTCTCGGGCCGTGGTTTGTTGCACCTCGGCATCCTCATTGAGAATATGCGCCGCGAAGGCTATGAACTGGCTGTGTCGCGTCCGCAGGTGATCCTGAAGGACGTGGACGGCGAGACCTGCGAACCGTGGGAAACCCTGAGCGCCGACGTTGAGGAACAGCACCAGGGCAGCGTCATCCAGGCGCTGGCCGAGCGTGGCGGCAAGATGCAGAACATGGTGCCGGACGGCAAGGGCCGGGTTCGCCTCGAATACCTGATCCCGTCGCGCGGCCTGATTGGTTTCCAGACCGACTTCATGTCGATGACCTCGGGTACCGGCATGGTGTTCCACAACTTCGACCATTACGGCCCGCGTGCCAGTACCGACGTTGGCCAGCGCCACAATGGTGTGTTGATCGCCAACGAAATGGGCCGTGTGCTGGCCTACGCCCTGTTCAACCTGCAGGATCGTGGACGCATGCTGGTGGAGCCGGGTGTTGACGTCTACGAAGGTCAGGTGGTCGGCATCCATACCCGCGACAATGACTTGGTGGTGAACGTGTTGCGGGCCAAGAAGCTCACCAACATGCGCGCCGCGGGCTCGGATGAGAACATCATCCTCACACCACCGATCAAGCTCACGCTGGAGTCCGCGCTCGAGTTCATTAATGACGATGAACTGGTCGAGGTCACGCCGGCGTCCATCCGCGTGCGCAAGCGCTTCCTCAAGGAACATGAGCGCAAGAAGTCAGGACGCGAGTCAGCTGCCTAGTTGTGTTGATAGTCCTGCCATGCACACCATGGCAGGACTATCAGGTAAAAATGCAGCCACAACACGCCGGCGGCCAATGCGTCGCACCCGCGGTTGCGGGTGAACGGCTCGACTCGCGTCTCATAGAAACCTAGGCAAGGGTATCGCGCGGGACCCAGCCACGGTCGCATCGCGATATCCAAGAAATAAAATAGCTGCCACCAGTTCTCACGGCCGAGCCGGCCTATGGCCATCCACACGAATCCGCGTCCCTGCTGTCTTGCGCATTCACGTGCCAGCCCGAAAAAGGGCATAAGGCGCAGGCGGCTCGTTTCATGCTGGGCGCGGTACAGGTCTGGTGCCCGGCGGAAGAACGACTCAAGGCCTGCGGCATGCATCGCCATGATCAGGGCCATGAGCAGGTATTGCCGGTGAAAGCCGGCCTGCTCAAAACGTCGCGCCGAGCTGTGCAGGATGCCGGGCAAGGTGATCATCGCGCCGCTGGCGCGTATGCGCGATGCGATGCGCTGGTCTTCCAGCAGCGGCAGGGCCTCGTCGAAGCCGCCTATTTCTTCAAAGTAGTGCCGTGACAGCAGCAGGCCCTGGTCTCCGTTTGTGCAGTACGGGCGGTTGAAGCGGGTTTTTTCCTCGACATAACGCCAGGCCATCGGCTGCCGTGTCCCGCTGCGCATGAATCGAAGCGCGAAATGTCCGGCCACACGCTGGTTCCCCGACTTGGTGGTTTCCGCCTGTAGTGTTTGCAGGGCTTCGCAGAGCAGGCAGGGGTTGTCGATGCCTGAGTCGGCATGCAGGAATAGCAACCAGTCACCACGGCTGGCTTTCGCCCCGGCATTCATCTGAACGGCACGCCCACGCGCTGAAGAGACGATGCGAACGCCATGGGTGCGGGCGATGGCCTGCGTGTTGTCAGTGGAGCCGCCATCTGCAACCACGACTTCAAGCGACAGGGCTTTTTGTGCGGCCAGTTGGCGCAGGAGTCGGGGCAAGCTGTCGGCTTCATTCAGGCAGGGAATGACCACCGAAAGCTGCGGTTTCATGCCTGAAGATGCAGATCCAAGTGCTCCGGAATGCGCTCTTCCAGCCAGAATGCAGGTAATCCGCGGGCATTCGCGGTGACAAAGCCCACGTGCCCACCAGTGGCCGACAGTTCAAGCGTGACCTGCTCAGACAGCTCATGTTCGCCAGGAACTACGCTGGGGGCCATGAAAGGGTCGTCGATGGCGTGCACGATCAGTGTCGGGATCTGGATATCCTTCAGGTAATGCTTGCTGCTGCAGCGGTCGTAGTATTCATCGACACTGGCAAAGCCGTGCAGGGGGGCGGTGATGGCAGCGTCATAGTCGAAGAAATCTCGGAGCTGGCCAAGGTCGGGAAGATCAAAAGGGGGCTCGATGCGCTGGAATTTCTGCTCCACGCTCGCGCGCATCAAGCGCAAGAGGCGATCCTGATAGATGCGTGAAAACCCCTGTCGTATGGCAGCTGCACAAAGGCGCAGGTCGAAGGGCACCGAGATCGCCACGGCGGTGCGTACCGGCACGCTGTTGCCCTGCTCGCCGAGCCATTTCAGCAGGACATTGCCGCCCAGCGAAAAGCCAACGGCAGCCATCGGCGTATTAGGCTCGCGTGAGTGCAACAGGTGGGCAACAAAATCAATATCGGTGGTTTCACCAGAATGGTAGCCGCGGGGAAGCCGGTTGGGTTCGCCACTGGCACCGCGAAAATGCATCAGCACGGATCGGATGCCTTGCTGTTGCAGGCGACGCATGAGCCCGCGAATGTATTTGGACTGGATAGAGCCCGTCAGTCCATGCAGCAGGATAACCAGGGGTGCACTTGGCCTGAACTCCGCATTGAGCCAGTCGAGGTCCAGGAAATCGCCATCCGGTAGCTCGATGCGCTCCCGTCGCAGTGACAGTCGCGGACTGGGCCGGAAGAAGGCGGGAAACAGCGTTTGCAGGTGGGCGTTGGGTAGCCAGCGCGCGGGCTGAAACTTGCTCTCAAGGATCATGGTGATTTTGCTGTGGCTGGCTGCTCGATCTGCTTAAGGTAGTCGGTCCCCAAACGTTGCATCTGGCGCTGAATCCATTGCTGTCGACTGAGAATATAGCGCGATGGATTCCCCGCGTCATACAACGTGGGTCCGGGCAAGACTGCCGCCAGCAGGGCAGCCTGTCTCGCCGTCAGGCGGTCCGCCGAGGTATTGAAAAAATGCCGCGCCGCATACTCCACCCCGAAATGCCTGGGGCTGAACTGCACGATGTTGAGATAAACCTCAAGGATGCGTTGCTTTGGCCAGAGGGTCTCGATGATGAAGGTCAGGTAGGCCTCGATGCCCTTCTTGATCCAACCGCGCTCGCGCCAGAGGAATAGATTCTTGGCGACCTGTTGGCTCAGTGTGCTGCCCCCCTTGATGCGCTTGCCGCGGCTATTGTTCACGTGCGCCTTCTGGATGGCCTGCCAGTCGAAGCCGCGGTGCTGGGCGAACATCTGGTCCTCGGCGGCAATCACGGCCAGGCGCATGGCCGGCGAGATGCTCTCGTAATCAACCCATTCATAGCGAATGTTACGCTTCGGGACCTTGTTGATCGTGCGTTCAGCACGGGTGACAAACATGAAGGCGCTGTAGAACGGATCCACCCAGCGCATGGTGCCGATCAGCAACCAGGGCAGGATGAGCAGGACCAGCGTGACGCGCAGGCCAGTCCGCAGCAAGCGTTGGTCCCAGCTGCGTCGCTCGGCGACGCGAGGGATGATCTTCTGCAGGTCAGGTCCAGAGTGGCGGTTTCGTTTGAATGGGAAGCGCATCGGTGCAAAGTTTAACTCGTAATGTGCTTCTCGAAGAAAGGTTTGAGTCGATTGGCAAGACCAAGCTAGTTGGCGGTTCAATAGCCACGGTCGCCGGTATCAATCCGTTCGACATGACCATTGACCAGGGTGACGATGCGAATAAAGCTGGAAGGGCCAAAATTGTAGATCCATTCGTCCACACGCACGCTCACTGGGTAGCTGCGCCGGCCGCCTTTGTGCGGAAGGCTCCTCAGTTCTATCCTGCGCTCACGCGCATCGGGCTGGCCGCAGCGGGACAGCAGTGCAAACTGGCTCATCCCCGACACGATCTCAAATGGGCGGCATCGGCCCTGGCCCTGTTCGTATCCATAACCATCGGTGTCGATGGCAGTCAGCTTGCCATTGCGAAATCTCAGGATGTGTAGCAGTCGGGAGGGTCCGAAGTTGTAATACCACTCCTCGACATGCGCGGTGGGTGCGTGGTGATAGGCCAGGTATTCGTCCCACTCGTCACGGAAGCTGGGTTCCCCGCAGTAACGCAGGACATCGAAGCTGCGATCCTCTGTCCGGATCACCTTGCCATCACAGCGCATGCTGTCGGCATATGCCTGACCGCTGCCTGCCAGTAGGACTGTAAGGAGCAGGAGCGAAGGCAGGCGCATGGCTGGCTAGGGTTTGGGGGTGTACCGATTAAGCGTCTGGATGAAGGTCTTGGCCGAGGCAGGACGGCGCAGGCTCAGATCGCCAAAAATGGCCGCGGAGCTGATGTCGGGCTGGCCGTAGTAATCTTCATTGGCGCTCTCATCGATCTGCAGGGCTGCGCCCTCGAGCGAAATGCCGGCAAACAGGCCGCGGCTGCGTGAGTAGGAATAGATCTCGGCTTTGAGTTGGCCATCCGTGGCGGCCTCACCACGGCGTCCCACCGGCCCGGCGGCAATGGCGGCATCGGCGCCGAGGGTGATCTTGCCATTGACGATGTTGTCGATACTGCGCTTGTTCTTGAAGACCAGGATCACGTCGGTGGACTGGGCACCCACCTGGAGGCCAAAGCTTCCACCGGTCAGCGTGATGAAGCTCGGGTTGCTCCATTCGCGCTCAGGCGTGCGCACAACCAGCAGGCCTTTGCCGTAGCGACCCGCGAGCAAGAAACCGACCTTGATAACGCCCGGGATGACCGCGATCGCGTAGGCATCATCGAGCAGCCTGGTGGGAATGCCGGTTTCAGGAATCCGTGTCAGTGCCTCGATGACATCGGTGGCATCCTTGGCCAGCTTGTCCTCACCGGAGGCAGCGGCCATGGGTGATGCAAGCACCAGTCCAAGGCATAGAACAAGGCCGATGAATTTATTCTGCATTTTCTCTTCCCAAACGGTCCTGCGATATGACGATTGGACTCGATTGATCGATATCAGTTCCTGCCCAGCAAGACCAGGCTTAGCCAGGGCAAGTAGGTGATGACCAGCAGTGAGACTACCAGCAGGCCAAAGAAAGGTAGTGCGGAACGGCACACCTCAAGGATCGGCTTGTTGAAACGGTAGCTGGCGATCACCAGGCTCATGCCGATGGGTGGCAGGAAGAAGCCGATCTGCATGTTGGTCAGGAACAGGATGCCCAAGTGGATGGGGTCGATGTCATAGCCGTACGCGATCGGCAGGATCAGCGGCACGCCAAGCACCAGCGCCGGGTACAGTTCCAGCACCGAGCCCATGACCAGCAGGAACAGGTTGAGCAGCATGAGGAAGGCCGCACGGCTGTCCACGTGCTCCTTGATGAACTCAAACAGCTGCTTGGGAATCTCGGCATCGACCATGTAGTTGGTCGATGCCATGGAAACACCGACGATGATCAGGATCGCGCCGACCAATACCATGGCCTCGCGCATGATCTCGGGCAAGCGTCGCAGGCGGATCTCGCGCAGGATGATGACCTCAACCAGTAAGACATAAAGTGCCGTTACGGCGGCCGCCTCGGAGGGCGCGAACCAGCCGCCATAGATGCCGCCGATGACCACGATTGGCAGGGGAATTTCCCATTTCGCCTGCCATAAGGCGGAGCGCAGCTCGCGCCAGGCAAAAGGTTGCAGGTCCAGGTTGAGCTTGCGCGCGACATACATGCTGTAGCCGCTCAGCAATACCATCATCAGCAGGCCCGGCAGGATGCCGGCGATAAACAGTTGCTCAATCGAGATCGGCTCGCCGATGCCCAGCTGTTGTGCGAGCACGCCATAAACGATCAAGGGCAGGGAAGGCGCGAACAACAGGCCAAGACTGCCCGAAGTCGTGATCAGGCCCAGGGTGAAGTTGTCGGGATAGCCGGCATGCTTGAGTGCCGGGTACAGCAAGGCGCCCATGGCGACGATCGTGATGCCGGTGGCGCCGGTCATCGAGGTGAAGAAGGCACAGACGGCGAGGGCGACGATGGCGAGGCCACCCGGCATCCAGCCCAGCACGGCGTTGGTTACGCGAACCAGTCGCTGCGGGGCCTGTGATTCACCGAGCAGGTAACCGGCAAAGGTGAACAGCGGGATGGCCAGCAATACCTGCATCTCGGCCAGCCGGTAAAACTCGACGGCGATGACCGAGAGGTCAATGCCGGCGCTATAAAAGCCCAGCAATGCGCCGGCGCAAATCACGACAAACAAGGGCGCGCCCATCAGCGCGATGACCAGCAGGGCGAGCGTGAGGAGCAAGGTCATGGTGCGACGTCCTGCGTGCCCGTCACCGCGGCATGGCTACGGATCAGTGAATGCAGGGCATACCGTAGCGAGATCAAGCCAAAGCCCAGTGGGATCACTGAGTGGAGCAGCCAGTCAGGGAGACCAAGCAGGCCGGCACTGCCATAGCCGCGCTCATCCAGGATGAAGATGGCCGCATACCAGGCCACTACGCCACAAACGATAGCAGCAAACAGGCTGGTCAGGGCTTGCACGCCAGCGCGTATGCGCGCAGGCAACAGGTGGGTCACCAGGTCAATGGCGATATGCCGGTTCTGGCGGGTCGCCACCAGCGCTCCCATCAGGCCGACCCAAAGCACCAGCAGGCGAGTGAGGGGATCTCCCCAGCTGAAATTCCATTCGAACAGGTTGCGCAGCAGGATCTGTGCAGCCGCCGTCAGGATCATGGCGGCCAGCATCAGCGCCAGGAACAGGTCTTCCAAACGATGCAGCGCATGCAGCCCACGTTGCAGGGCAGAAGCCCGATCGGCACTGGTCATGCGCTTACTTCTGCGCCGCCTTGGCGCCGGTCTGTGTACGGAGGTGCAACAGGTAACCCCTGAGTTCATCAAGCAGCTCAGGCGTATAGACACCGCGATCCTTCAGCTTCAGGATGGCCTCGTCGGCGAACTTCTGCCAGCGTGTCCGCTCCTCGACGCTGAGCGTATTGAATTCAATGCCCTGTTTCTTGAGCGCAGCGCGTGCGCTGTCATTGTCCTCGCGGTTGAGCTTGTTGAGCCGCTCAAAGGCAGTTGCCATGGTCTTGCGCACCACCTCCCGGTCGGCGGGGGACAGCTTATCGAAGGACTTCTTGTTAATCACCAGCATGCCGACGATGTAGGACAGCGGCAGGTCTGTCAGGGTCGTGAGCTTGGTGTGCCACTGGAAGGCGATGGCTGCCGTCGGCAGCGTGACCGCAGTGTCGAGCAGGCCGGTCTGCAGGCCCGTGTAGACGTCGGCGAACGGCAGCGGTACTGGCGTCACGCCAGCAGTCTCGAAGGCCATGCTGTTGACGGGGTCGTTCTCGGGAATCCAGATCTTGCACTTCTTGAGCTCGTCCTGGCTGGTGACGCTGCGTTGCGAGAACAGGTAGGCAAAGCCACCCTCGCTGAAGCCAATCGGCACCATGCCGACGTCTTCCAGTCCCTTGCGCAGGATCGGGTCCATCTTTGCGCGGACGTAGTCCACCTCGGCATAGTTGCGAAACAGCAGCGGCAGGCTGTAGAGCTGCGCATCCGGGTAAATCTCGGACAGGCTGTTGCCAGTAATGGCAGCCCCCTGCAACTGGCCGATGCGCATCTTGCGCAACACGCTGGCGTCATTGCCCATGATCCCGCCCGGATAGAACTTGAGCTTGACGCGACCCTGGGTCTGGGCTTCGACCGCATCGGCGCCCGCGCGCATCTCCTTCATCCAGGTCGTGCCATCCGGTGCGATGGTGGCGATCTTGAAGGTGGTTTCAGCTGATAAGGCAGCGGAGAAGAGGGCTATAGTCAGTAGGCCGCATCGGGCCAAAAATCGCGTCATGGGGACCTCAGGTCTAGAAATAGTCGTCGGAGGAAGCGAGCAAGCGTTCGGCTTCCTGCTTTGCCAGCGTGTTGCTCAAGGTCAGGCCGCCAACATCGGTGGGTGAATTGACGACCTCGTTGAGCAGGCGGTCGTGCAGTTCGCGGTCGAACATCAGGCGAGCGTATTGCCGTGCATAGAGCACTTGTGCGATCAGGTTATGCCCCTCGGACAGCTGGATCGCACGCTCGAAATGATCGCGGCCGACATCGGGCTTGCCGCCAAGGTCGGGCGGTAATTGGGTCGCGAGCACGCCCAGGTAAAGGTGGGCGTTGCCATGGTCGTATTTTTCATCGAGCTTGACCACGCGCTGCATCATGGCCTGGACCTTGGGCAGGTCGGCGATTGCATTCCAGTCGCCACTGTTGGCCTGGATCAGGCTGGCCCAGGCCGAGGCGGCGCTGTACAGGACTGGCACGTTGTCCTTGTCGGTGTCGTTCAGTTCTTCGATGAAGTCGTCGAAAGACTCGGTCAGGGCATCGCAAAGGTCATCCAACTCCATGCACAAGACGCGTTGGCCATACTGGTGGCCGCGCTGGGCCAGTCGCTTGGCTCGCGCAGGGTCCGGCACGAATGAAGAGGCGTACAGGGAGTAGAGGCGGGCACCGGCCATGAGCAAGTCAACATTCTCGGGGTTGCTCTCGATCAGGCCGTCAATCACCAGCAGGTAGGTAGCAAGGCCGTCCCGGACCGTGACCACGTCATTCTGGTTGGCAATCGCACGGTTCAATCCTTCCGCCACATTTTTGGCGGCGCTGTTCATGACGCGGCCAGGGCAGGCACTGAGGCCAAGAACCAGGCAGATTAGTAACAGGTGGCGCTGCAGCATTCGCGGCGTGGGCCTCTTCAGGGTAACGGGCGCTTGCAGTAATAGTTTAGCCCGGGCCGTCACTATAACAGCCCATGGCGGGCTTGACATGCCGCTGCCTGGGTGTAACCGACATTGTTGGCGCAGCAAGCAGGATGGACGGGCGAGATCGCCAGAATTCAGGGCTTTTATCGGGTTCCGTGGACACGGCGGTGCCCCAATCGGGTACAACCCGCCGTCGACCCGGCAGCCAGATTGGCGCTGAAGCGGGCGTGCTTGTGTAAACTGGCGACCACGGTTTGGGGGTGATTGGCCGCATTGTGATCAAATCTGCCTTAAGGCAGCCGGCCCAGTGCAGCGTGTGCTTGGCATGCTGCATGCCTCCAACGCCCAACTTATATAAAGAATTCACACTACTTCAGGATTTGTCATGAAATCGCCTTACCCGCACCTGCTGCAACCCCTGGATCTTGGCTTTACCACCCTGCG
>JBFKCG010000057.1:0-12848 GCA_041620675.1 Nevskiales bacterium | reverse complement strand
GTCCTTTTCCACGACACCCACGCAGAAACCAGCAAGATCGAAGTCACCGAGCGCATACATGCCGGGCATTTCAGCGGTCTCGCCGCCGATGAGCGCACAGCCAGCTTGTCGGCATCCTTCGGCGATGCCTTTGATGACGCCTGCGGCGGCGCGCCGGTCAAGCTTGCCGGTAGCGTAGTAATCCAGGAAGAACAAGGGCTCCGCGCCCTGAACCAGCACGTCGTTGACACACATGCCGACGAGATCAATGCCAACACCATCGTACTGGCGCATCTGGATCGCGAGCTTGAGCTTGGTACCTACGCCATCGGTACCTGAGACCAGTACCGGGTGTCGGTAACGGCCGGGCGGCATTTCAAACAGGGCGCCAAAGCCACCGAGGCCACCGAGCACCTCGGGTCGGCGTGTGCTGGCGACTTCCGCACCAATATCATCAATCAGTGCATCACCTTCGTCGATGTCGACGCCAGCGTCTCGATAGCTGAGTGAAGGCTTGTTTGGATTCGAACTGCTCATTTGCGAGGCTTTCTGGTTACGTTGGCGGCTCGACGGGGCAGTTCGGCGCCGCATTGGGGTGTATTATTGTAACACTGCGTTTTTATCCGGCGGCTGCCATTGATAACTCCATGAACCTCAGTCATCGAAAAACCCCGCGGATATCGTGCTGGTTTCTGCTGGTACTCATGCTGCTGGGTCCTGCTGCCAGCGCGGCGGTCATCACGCCGCGCAACCTATACGAAGGCGAGGTCTTGGTTGACCCCAAGAACACGCCCCAGCGCGAAGCTCTGATGCGTCAGGCCTTGGGCCAGGTCCTGGTGCGCATTACCGGGGATCGAGACATCGAGAAGCGCAAGGCAGGCATCGAACTGATGAAGATGGCTCCACGCCTGGTGCAACAGTATGACTATGACCGGCGTCCAGCACCACCCGTCAAGGGCGTTGTGCCTTCCGTGCCAGCTGCCGAGATCAAGGTATTCAGGGCACGCTTTGATGCACGCGTGGTGGATAACCAGCTACGGGATCGCAGCTTGCCTGTCTGGGGCCGTGAGCGCCCTGTCACCCAAGTCCTGCTCGCGGCAGAAGAAGGCGGATCTCGCTGGCTTTTGACCGAAGGTATCGCCGCGGTGGAAGCGCCGTCAGTATTGCAGGCCGCGTTGGGGCGGGGCGTCCCTATCGTATTGCCGACAGCAGCCGGCACGACAGAGGTACAGGATGTACTGCAAGGCAGAACAGATAGCCTGGTCTCGGCTGCCAAGGCAGCGGGCCATCGCTGGGTACTGGTTGGCCGGGTTACGCAAAAGGACAAGCAGTGGGATAGCAACTGGACCCTGCTGGATAACGGCCAGGTCCAGGATCGTTGGAAGGGCACGGCGGCCAACCGCGAGGAAGCCCTTGCGTTTGGAATCGACCAGATGGCGAATGCCTACGCTGCGCGGTATGCCGTACGCGGTGGCACCGCCGTGGCCAGCGGGGCGCTTCGGCTGGAGGTCAGTGGCATCGATAGTGCCGCCGATTACGCGCGTGTCATGAAATATCTGACCGGCCTGAGTACTGTCTCGGAAGTCAACGTCGCCGAAATGAGCGACGGCCGTGCTTATTTCGACCTGAAGTCCCGTGGCGACCGTACGAACTTGCAGCAGTCAATTGCCTTGAATAGCCTTTTACGGCCTGTGACGACGTCGCCAACTTCGGGCACAGACAGTCCGTTGTCCTACGAACTGGTGAAGTAAATGAACGGGATTCTGCTCAAGAATCGCTGGGCCTGGGCGGCGATTGGCGTTGCTCTGCTGGTACTGGTCTATCTGCTCGGGCCGGTACTGACACCTTTCGTGATCGCAGCCGCCTTGGCCTACCTGGGTGACCCGATCGTGATCCGGCTGCAGCGCCTGAGGATTTCGCGCACCCTGGCCGTCGTCATTGTTTTCGTCACCTTGACCCTGTTCAGTTTGCTCATGCTGGTATTGCTGGTGCCGCCGCTGGAACGCCAGATCAGCATCTTCATCCAGAATATTCCCGACTACCTGCTATGGCTCCAGCGCGTGCTGATGCCATGGCTGGAGCGATTGCTGCCCAATGGCTACACGCTTGACGCTGAAACCGTGAAAGCTGCCTTTGCTAAACACGGCAGCCAAGCCGGTGGCGCGGTGCCGAAAGTGCTGCAGATCATGACCAGCTCGGGGATGACGCTGCTGGCAGTGGCTGGGAACTTCGTGCTGGTGCCGATCCTGACTTTTTACCTGATGCGTGACTGGAAGCCGTTTGTGCAGCGTATCCGTGAGCTGGTGCCACAACGTCTGCTGCCAACAGCAGACCATCTGGCAGTCGAGTTTGATAGCGTGCTGGGTGGTTTTGTGCGGGGCCAACTGCTGGTCATGCTTGCCCTGGCAGTCTATTACTCGGTCGCGCTTTCGTTCTGTGGCCTCAAGCTGGCTTTGCTCATTGGCGTGATCACGGGGCTGGTGGCGTTTGTGCCCTATCTGGGTTTCATGGTCGGTGTGGTACTGGCAAGTGCCGCCATGCTGGTCCAGACACAGTCACTCACCGCGCTACTGCCACTTGCCGTCGTGTTCACGCTGGGTCAGGTCATCGAAAGTTATATCCTGACGCCCCGCCTTGTGGGTGATCGCATTGGCTTGCATCCGGTGGCAGTGATTTTTGCGGTCTTGGCAGGCGGCCAGTTGTTTGGCTTTATTGGCGTACTGATAGCATTGCCAGCGGCTGCCGTGATCGCGGTGCTGTTGCGGCACCTGCGCAGGCAGTGGGTCGCCAGCGAACTGTACGTCAAAGATTAAACCCGATATGTCCAACTCATACGACCGCAGGCCGGTCCAGCTGCCGCTGGGCGTGCAGTTACGCGATAGCGCCAGTTTCAACACCTTTTTCCCGGGCCCCAATTCCGAGCTTTTGCACCAGTTGGGAAACATCGCGGCGGCCAGCACAGGCAGTGCCTCAGTTCATTTCATCAGTGGCCCGGAGGGGAGCGGCAAGACCCATTTGTTGCAGGCGACCTCCCGCGCTGCAGGCATGCATGGGCGTTCCAGTGCCTACCTGCCGCTCAAGGAACTCGCGGCATCAGGCTCTGGGCTGATTGAAGGCATGGCGCAGCAGTCGCTGGTCTGCCTGGATGACGTTGATGCGGTCATCGGCCAGCGTGATTGGGAGGAGGCCTTGATGGCGCTCAGTGACGGACTTCGTGCCGCCGGTGGTCACCTGATTGCCACGGCCACGCGGCCACCCATGGAACTTGGACTCAACCTCAAGGACCTGGCTACGCGCCTGGCCTGGGGTCCGGTTTACGCAGTCAGGCCCCTGAGCGATGAAGACAAGGTCCGGCTACTGCAGCAACGCGCTCAGGGACGTGGACTTGAGATGCCGGAAGAAGTCGGACGGTTCTTGCTCACGCGCAGTTCGCGCGAGATTCCTGCACTGTTATCCGTGCTGGATCGACTTGATCAGGCCTCACTGGCGGCCCAGCGTCGCCTGACGATTCCATTCGTGCGCGCGAGCCTGGAAAACCCGGATATCGCCTAGTTGCCCTGGCTCGCCTCTCGTTCCCTCTTGTCCAGTCGTACAAACAACAGGCAGCCGGTGAACAGCATCAGCCCGGAAAAGAAAGCCGGGTAGGCAATGGGTCGTGCGGGCGGGTTGGCCAGTAGCTCGGTGAGAATCCAGGTCAGGTAGAGCAGGGTCAGCAAGCTGGTCCAGGCATGGGTGTAGGCGCGGCCACGCAACAGCCCGGGCAGCGGCAGTAACAAGGGCGCGGTCAATAATGCCGGTAGCAGCATGCCCAGCTGCAGGGAAGGCTGAAGTTGCCCATACCAATAGAACAGGCAAGCAATGAGTGACATCAGGCCTGCCAAGCTCAGGATGCGTGCGGCGTTGCTCAGCTTTCTCATGCCTTGGCCTGCAGCAACCGTGATGTTTCGGCGAGTCGGCGTCCCAGGCTGGTGCAGATGGTTTTTTCCTCCTCGGTCAGCGGCAGTTTACCGTCGGTACCGGCCAGATGACTTGGCCCGTAGGGCGTGCCGCCACTGCGGGTTTTGAGCACGGCGGTTTCGGTATAGGGCACGCCCACAATCAGCATGCCGTGATGCAGTAGTGGCAGCATCATCGAGAGCAGGGTGGTTTCCTGCCCACCATGCAGGGACGCGGTGGAGGTGAACACGCCGGCGGGCTTGCCGACCAACTCACCCGACAGCCACAGGCTGCTGGTGCTATCCAGAAAATATTTCAGGGGTGCGGCCATATTGCCGAACCGCGTTGGGCTGCCCAAGGCCAGGCCCGCGCACTGCTTGAGGTCATCCAGCGAGGCGTAGGGTGGGCCGGAATCCGGGATTCCAGGTTGGGTGGCCTCGCACTCGGTGGAGACTGGCGGCACCGTGCGAACCCGCGCCGTGCAACCGGCGACGGAATCCACGCCGCGGGCAACCAGTCGCGCCATCTCGGCAGTGGCCCCGTGGCGGCTGTAATAAAGCACCAGGACTTCAATGGGCTTATTTGTCGTCATGGCAGTCTTCAGGCCTTGAGCAATTCCAGCACCGCGCTGAGCTCATTCGGGATATTGCGTGCTTCAGGTTCGCGGCGATGCTTGTATTCAAGCACGCCTTGGTCAAGGCCGCGATCGCCGACGGTAATGCGATGAGGAATGCCGATCAGGTCGGCATCGGCAAACATCGGTCCGGGCCGAAGGCCACGATCATCCAGCGCCACGTCAATACCGGCGTCCTGCAGGCCCCGGTAGAGGATATCCACCGTCTGCTGCACGCGCTCGGATTTCTGCAGGTTGATCGGGGTGATCAGCACACGGAACGGAGCAATGGCATCCGGCCAGATGATGCCACTGCCGTCGTGGCTTTGTTCTATCACAGCACCTACCACGCGCGAGACGCCGATGCCGTAGGTGCCCATGATGGGGATCTGGGCTTGTCCTGCGGTGTCCAGGACGCTCACGCCCATGGCCTGGCTGTATTTGCGGCCGAGCTTGAAGATGTGGCCCACCTCAATCCCACGAACCAGCTCATAGTGGCCTTGCCCGTTGGGTGCTGCTTCGCCCGCGACGACGTTTCGCAGGTCGGCCACACGCGCCGGCTCGGGCAGGTCACGTCCCCAGTTGATGCCGGTGAGGTGGTAGTCCTTTTCGTTGGCACCACAGATGAAGTCGGCCAGCCCCGCGACGGCATGGTCTGCGATGACAGTGATATCGGGGCCTATGCCCACAGGCCCGATGTAGCCAGCCACACTGCCGTAGGCATCCTGAAGCTCCTGCTCATTGGCCAGGCGATAGCCGGCCAAGCCCTCGAGTTTGCCGATCTTGATCTGGTTTGCCTCATGGTCACCGCGCAGCAGCAGCAGGTAGTGCTTGCCATTGGCTTCCACCGCCAGGCTCTTGACCGTGCTCTCCAGCGGGCGTTTCAGATAGGCGGCGACTTCGGCGCAAGTCGTCTTGTCGGGCGTATGGGCTTTTTGCAAGGCTTCCATCGCCGCGCCCCGCGTGCCTGCGGCCGGCGACACGGCGGCTTCGATGTTCGCGGCGTATTGGCCTTCACTGGCCACTGCCAGCAAGTCCTCGCCGGAGCTGGCCAGCACGTGGAATTCCTCCGAGGCGGTACCACCGATGTTGCCGGAGTCTGCCTGCACGATGCGGAAATCAATGCCAACGCGGGTGAAGATGCGCGAATAGGCCTCGCGCATGTTCAGGTACTCGCGATCCAGGTCGGCTTCATCCATATGAAAGGAATAGCCGTCTTTCATCATGAACTCGCGTGCGCGCATGACGCCAAAGCGGGGCCTGCGCTCATCCCGGAATTTGGTGCCGATCTGGTAGAAGTTCACGGGTAGTTGCTTGTAGCTGCGGTATTCTTCCTTGACCAGTGTTGTGATGACTTCTTCGGCAGTCGGTGCAAAACAGAAGTCGCGCTCATGGCGATCCTGCAGCCGTAGCATTTCAGCGCCCATGACATTCCAGCGTCCCGACTGCTGCCAGAGCTCTGCTGGCTGTACTACCGGCAGAAGGACCTCCACGCAGCCGGCGCGGTTGAGTTCCTCTCGCACTATGGCCTCGACCTTGCGTAAGACGCGCAGGCCCAGCGGTGCCCAGGTATAGAGCCCGGCCGCGAGCTTGCGAACCAGTCCGGCCCGCAACATCAGCTGGTGGCTGACGATTTCAGCGTCGGCGGGGGTTTCCTTGGTGGTGAACAGGGGGAACTGCGAAAGACGCATAGGCTGTACTGACCGTGGTGATGTGGGGCGATGGTTGTGTCATTCCGTGTGAAGCACGGAGTCCTGATGTTCAAGGCACACCATGCAGGTACCGAGATTATCGGGTGGATTCTAACCTGAGCCCGTACACTATGGCATGGTATATGCAGAAAAATCCCAGAGGGGCAAATGACGAGAAAGCCATTGGAAACCTGGCATGCCACGGGCCGCAGTTACCAGCACCGCGGGCATGAAATCTTTTACAAAGCGGAAGGAGCCGGGACGCCAATCCTGCTGATTCATGGTTTTCCGACCGCGTCCTGGGACTGGCGGCCTATCTGGCCGACGCTGGCTGCGCGCTACCAGTGCGTTGCTCCAGACATGATTGGCTTTGGATTTTCTGCCAAGCCCCAGAATTATGCATACGGCATCATGGACCAGGCAGACCTGTGCGAGGGTTTGCTTTCGATGCTGGGCATCCAGCGTGTGCATATCCTGGCGCATGATTACGGGGATACGGTGGCGCAGGAACTGCTGGCTCGGTACAACGAGCGGCAGGCGGCGGGCAGCCAGGGGCTGAAAATCAGCTCGGTATGTTTCCTCAATGGCGGGTTGTTCCCCGAAACCCACCGGCCGCGCCTGGTGCAGAAACTGCTGATCAGCCCACTCGGCCCCTTGCTGGTGCGCTTTCTCGGGGAAGGCAGTTTTGGACGCAGCTTTTCGGCAGTCTTTGGCAGGCACACCCAGCCAAAGCCAGAGGAGCTAAAAGCATTCTGGCAGCTGGTAACTTTCAACGACGGCATGAAGGTGTTTCCCAAGTTGATTCGGTATATGACAGAGCGCCGACAGTATCGAAGCCGTTGGGTTGGCGCCTTGCAGCAGGCGAAGATCCCCCTGCGTGTGATTGACGGACCGGATGACCCAGTTTCAGGCCAGCACATGGTCAATCGCTATCGTGAGCTAGTGCCGAATGCGGATACCGTGCTGCTGAAGGGAATTGGGCATTATCCGCAGGTTGAGCATCCCCAGGGCGTGCTGGATGCCTATTTGCCGTTCGTGCAGGATTCCGAGGCTCGAACCCGCTAACATTGTCCTGCAATCAAGGCAAAACTCGGGCTTATGTCGAAATCTGACCTGGAAACTTGGGCTACGCGACAGTTCACTCACCTTGTCCATCAAGGCCATCAGGTCTTCGTCAAGGATGCAGGGGAGGGCGAGGCCTTGCTATGCCTGCACGGTTATCCCTATTCGTCCTGGCAGTGGCGCAAGCTCTGGCCTGGCCTGACCCAGCGCTATCGCACAATCGCGCCTGACATGATTGGTTGCGGCCTGTCGGATAAGCCCCGGGATTTCAATTACAACATCCCGGCCCAGGCTGATCTGATGGTTGACCTGCTCACGCAACTGGGTGTCAGCGAGGTGCATGTGCTGGCGCATGACTATGGCGTCTCGATTGCCCAGGAGTTACTCGCGCGCAACCAGGAGGGCCAGCCCGGACCGCGGATCCGTTCGGTTTGTTTCCTGAATGGCGGCCTGCTACCGGAAAAGTTTCGCGAGAGATTGGAGCACCGCATGATTCGGCAGCGTGGCATGCAGGTTGCCCTGTTGTTCGACGGGGAATCCTACGTTCGCAGCATAGGCGCGCTTTATGCAAAAGAGACACGTCCGCCGGAGGACGAGTTGTTGCTCGATTGGGAGCTGCAAACACGCAACGGCGGCCTGTTTGTTGCGGACAAGATATTCCACTTCCTGGAAGAGCGCATCAATAATCGCGAGCGCTGGGTGGGCGCAATGCAGAAGGCAAAAGTCCCTTTACGCCTCATCAATGGCGCAGCCGACCCCATCGCGGGCGAGTCAATGGCTGAGCATTATGCCGATACGGTGCCAAATGCAGATGTCGTGTCTTTGAAGAACATCGGGCATTACCCGCATCTGGAGTGTCCTGAGCAGGTACTCAGGGCCTTGGCGGAGTTTCACGAACCGGCTGGTTGATGCCGCCTGGATCAGGCCCGATCAACCCAAGATGGGGGAAAGCAGGGTGGCAATGCCAAGGAAAGACAGGAAACCTGCGACATCCGTGATCGTGGTGAGCACGATGGATGACGATTGTGCAGGATCCTGACCCATGCGTGTCAGTGTTATCGGTACCAAGGCCCCTGCAATGCCTGCCGTTACCATCGAAACCACCATCGCGAGAATGATGACGAGCGCCAAGCCCAGGCTGTGGCTCCACAGGTAAACGCCTATTGCGGCCGTCAGTGAAACGGCAATGCCGTTCATCAGGCCAACCCGCATTTCTTTCAGGGTGATCCGCAGCCAATGCCGCACGCGAATCTCGCGCAAGGCCAGCCCGCGCATGGTCACCGCCTGGGCTTGTGCGCCAGCGTTACCTGATTGACCGGCGACAACAGGTAGCAGCACGGCAAGTGCGGTGAACTGCGCAATCGTGCTCTCGAATATCCCGACCACTGCGGCTGCAAGGAACGCGGTTGCCAGATTGATCTGCATCCAGGGCATGCGCTTGCGTACGGCGAACCAGGCACTCGAGAGCGCGCGTTCGTCCTTACCGGCACCCACCATGGTCTGGATATCTGCGCTGGTTTCGCTCTGCAGGGCTTGCACCAGCCCGGCGTGGCGGATGACGCCCAGCAAGCGCTGATTCACGTCGATGACTGGCAGGCGCTCAAACTTGTAACGCTCAAACAGTTCCGCCACATCATCCTGTGGGTCCAGTGCCTGGACGGTGGCTTGCACGGGCCGCGCCAGCTCTGCCAGGGTCTGTTCGTCTTCGGCCAGGGCAAGCGCCTGGATATCGACGGCCCCAGTCAGGATTCGTGCATCATCGACCAGGAACAGTTCACGCACAGGCGTATCCCGCGAGCTTTGTCTGAGCTGCTGCAGGGCAGTGGCCACGGTTGCATTTTCGTGGAAGGCCGCGATGCGGGTATGCATCATCCTGCCGGCGGTATTCTCGGGGTAGGCCATGAGCGCCTTGAGATCGTTGGCCGTTTCCTTGTCGAGCGCGCCGAGCAGGGCCGCCTGCTCATCCTCCTCAAGCCGTGACAACAGGGCGGCGGAAAGCCCGGGCTCACGTTCCTTCAGAAGTTGCTGCGCGACGCGTGCTGGTAACCATCGGAAAATCTCAAGCTCGGTGTCGGGACTCAGGCTGTCCCATGTGGGTATGATCAATGCCGCCGGATGGTCAGCCAGCGCCGCTGCCGCATTATCTGCGGTCATTCGCTCAAGGCAGCGGGCACTGCTTTGCGGATAGTCCTGCAGGAAGCGACGGTTCAAAATCTTCAGCAGGTCTTGGGCAGATTCTCGGCTCATGGCGGGTGGTCTTTTGTGCGATCCTGCCTGGCCGTCGGCGATGTGATCAAGCCGAATGAGGCCCGCAAGAGTGCCGACAGGCCTGACCAATAGGCCTCACTGGCCTCCAGCAAGGTGTCGCTGAGGTTGGTCGTACTGTTGCCCGTACTGTCCATGCCCAAGGCTCGATCAAGCTCGGCACGGTGAAGGACGCCTACAAAATTCTGCTGCCGGTCAAGCACGGGCAGCACATGCTGTTGTTGCCAGGCTTGCAGGCTGGACGCACTGATGAGACTCGCCTGTGCTTGCAAGGTGGTGGGAACACGCGCCAGTAAATCGGCAATCGGCTGGTCGGCAGTGGCACGCAGCAGGGCGGTGGTGCTGATCATGCCACGCAGGCGGCGGCCACGGCTGACGACGAATACCCACTCACCACCTGCAGAGTCTGCGCGCTGGATCTGGCGCAAGGCTTCCTGTGCCGACAGATCGGAGGCTAGTGCCAGGGCACCGGCGTCAGTCCATGCGCCGATACTGGTGTCCGGGTGGCTCAGCAGCCAGTTCAGGTTGACCGATTGTCGCCTGGACAGGCGCCGCAGGATCGCCTGGCGTCGGCGGCCATCGACACAGCGCAGGATGGCGGCAATATCAAGCGGCGACAGCTCCTTGAGTATCTTGGCGGCATCGTCGGGTGACAACTCGGCCAGGTGACGCGCAGCGTTACGCGGTGTCATCTTCGACAGTACGCTCGCCGCGTTTCGTGTCTTGAGCTCGGCAAATAACTCGGCGCAGTGTTCGGGTGCATGGCCCTCCAGAATGCGTGCTGCGCGCACGGGATCCCGGATCATGAAGCCAAGCGCCAGACCCATGCGACCGGCCTGGGCCCTGGATTCCGCGCTGCGCGTCTGCCGAGCCATGGATGAACTCAGTCGTCCTCGTTATCTCGTGACAGAACGACGCAGGCTTGTTCGTCAAAATGACAGGCAGGGACCTGTGCGCGTCCCGCATCGGTTTCCAGGATGACGGAGCGAGGCGTGATCTCGACAACCGTGCCTTCAAGCTCGCCGATACGGATGTTGTCACCAACCTGGTAATGCTGGCGCAAGTGTTGTGCAGCCAGCAGGTTGCTGACCATCTGGCGTGCGCCCAGGCTGAATGCCAGCGCGCCACCGCCCAGCAGGGCGCCAAGGATGATGGCCGTGATCACGATCAGCAGCGTGACATTCACGCCCAGCTGGTCGGCACCAATCACCAGCGCGGTGACCAGCACCAGTGCCCGCGCCAGCCGGCCGAGGATCATCGGCTGCTCGACGCCGGCGGTCATCGCGGTGGTGTGCACGGCATCGCGCGCAAGGATGCTCAGGTAGTGGCCGACCAGGATGATCAGCACGCCGGATACCAGCGTAGGCAGGTAATTGATGAGGTTATCCAGCCAGGCCGAGAAACTTTCGAGTCCCAGCTGGCGCGCGGCAGCAGTCAGGAAGACCAGGACGATGATCCAGAACAGCAAATCCCCCAAGAGGATCGCTGATGTCTGGCGGATGCGAATCTGGTCGGCAACCTGATTGGAGGCAATGCGCCGAATCAGGGCATCCAGCCCTCCCAGCATGCGGATGGTGAGCGCGCGCGCCGCACGACCGACCAGCCAACCCAATAGCAACAGCGCAATACCGGCGAGCAGGCTGGGAAGGTAATCGAGGGCTTGCTGACTGAGGTTGGTAAACATGCCCTTGACGGTCGTCACGGTGGGTTTGGTCACTTCAGTCATGACATGCTCCTGCAGGCCCGTCGATGATCAGGCTTCCTGAACTATAGCGTTTGCCATGATTGCCCGCGACTCAATCCTGGATGATCTTGAGGGGACGTTCGCGCAGTGCTCCGCCCTCGGGCTGCCAGGCTCGCATTTCCAGCACACCTTTGGTGTTGAGCGAGATGATGAGGTAGTAAGCCTCCGGGAAGCTGATCTGCTCACAGTCCTTGGCCGAGGGCTCTGGCGGCGCATAGGGATGGGAGTGGTAGATTGCGAACAGCGTCTCTCCCCGCTCGCGAATATCCCGCAGCGCATTGACCTGGCCCTGGTCATCCATGTCGAACAGGTGTGCTGGATCACCCGCGACATTCCTGACCGGGTAGCAACGGTGGGGACTGCCATTGGCAGCACTGATCAACCCGCAGATCTCGCTATCGGGGGAGGCTTGTGCGAGATGGAAAAGCTGCTGGACGAGAGGTCTGGGGAGCAGGATGGCTGGTTCAGTCATGGTCGTTCCGAGCAACTGGGGCAATGGGGGTCGCGCTTGAGTTTAAGCTCGCGGAAAGTCCCGCGCAGCGCGTCAAACAGTAATACACGCCCGTCCAGGGATTCACCCAGGCCGAGCAGTAGCTTGAGGGTTTCCAGGGCCTGCAAGCTGCCGATGACCCCGACCAGCGGTCCCAAGACACCGGCTTGTTCGCAGGATTCACTGGCTTCCCCGCGCTCATCCCGGAACAGGCACTGGTAGCAAGGACTCTCGGCACGACCCGCGCGGAATACGGTCACCTGGCCTTCGAGCCGGATAGCCGCGCCGGAAACCAGCGGTTTTCGCTGGGCAATACAGGCGCGATTGATGGCAAATCGCGTGGGAAAGTTATCACTGCAATCGAGCACGACATCGGCTTGCTCGACGAGATCGGCCAACAGGCTTTCATCCAGTCGGCTGTTGATGGCGCTAATGCGGATATCAGGGTTGATTGCCAGCAAGGTGTCACGCGCGGATTCTGCCTTGGGTCGGCCAATATCCTGATGACGGTGCGCGATCTGTCGTTGCAGGTTGGATAGCTCGACATGATCACGGTCGACCAAGGTAAGTTGTCCGACGCCAGCGGCGGCGAGATAGCTGGCTGCCGCTGAGCCTAGGCCACCGACGCCAATGACCAGGGCATGGGAGTCCAGCAGCAACTGCTGGCCGTGTGTATCCACCTGCGGCAGGATCATCTGCCGGCTGTATCGAGCCAGGTCAGCCACGCTGGCCAGCGGTGACGCGGGCTAGCCCGGCCAAGTCCGGTAGGGTTTCGATGTCGCGGAAACCGGCGGCAGAGAATAATTCGCGCACCACCTTATCCTGCTCGGCGCCGTGCTCGACCAGCAACCAGCCCTGCGGATTGAGGAAAGCAGGTGCCTCGCGAATGATGCGTCGCAAGGCATCCAGGCCGTCGGGCCCGGATACCAGGGCAGCACGCGGTTCGTTTCGCAATGCCTGCATGTGCGGGTCATCCGCTGCCACATAAGGCGGATTGGAAACGATCAGGTCGAAGGTCTGGCCCTCGAGTGCTGCAAACCAGACGCTTTCATGGAAGGCCACGTTGGG
>JBFKCG010000056.1:0-13079 GCA_041620675.1 Nevskiales bacterium | reverse complement strand
GCGCAGGTTATCGCCAATATGAAGTCTCGGCCTTTGCCCAAGCCAATCGGCAATGCAAACACAATCAAAATTATTGGGAGTTTGGCGATTACCTCGGCATTGGCGCAGGCGCCCACGGCAAACTCACCGACACGCAAGGGCTGGTCTGGCGAACGGCCAAGCAGCGGCACCCTCGGACCTATCTGGAGAGCGCAGGCCGGGCTGAGTGCTTGCAGCGAAGCGAAGCCGTCAAGCAACGTGACTTGCCACTGGAATATTTAATGAACGCACTGCGACTGAAAGGTGGCTTTCAGCTCGACGAGTACAGGGCCAGGACCGGGCTCGACATCCACAGTTTGCAGCCCGGGCTGCAACTGGCCCTTGAGCGGGGCCTGCTCGTCAGACAAGAAGACGCAATCCAGACATCTGCCACAGGCTATCGTCATCTGGACGGTCTGCTGACGCTGTTCATGCCAGATCCTGCCTGAATCCCTTCACTTCCGAGAACAGGCCAGGCTCATTTTCGGTAAGATGGCGCTCGATAGGCTTGAGCGTAATCTCACCGAGCGAAAACAAATCGCCATGCTGGGGTTAATAATGCGCAAGCCCGTGATTGACTAAAAGCTGCATCAAGACACCTATAAAACTGCAGCGATGCCGGCTCATCTAGGCCCGGCAATGGATTGCCTGCTGGTGCGGGCCACGAGTGAGAGCGCGATGGGGAATGTCGATGCAAAGGCGGCTTTTGATGCCGTCCTGGAATTCGTTAACGACGAACTGAAGGCGCGCGTCAGGGCCTTCCTGCTGCGTGCCGAACAAACCCTGCAGGATCGCTGGCAGGGCGTCCGTGTGACCAATGAACGCCTGCGCATCAAATCCGCTGCCGAGTGGATAGCCAAGCACAAGGTCTGGGTTGAAAAGGCCATGCATGAGCGGCTGATCCTGTCCCTCACTGACCAGCTACCCCCCAAAGACGTCAATTTCACCGAGCTGCGCGTGCTGGGCGACGAAGCGGTGGGCGTCATCATGGTTCGCGCCAAGCTCATTAACCAACTCATGGAGACAGCACGTTACGAGGTGGCTGCCCTGGAGATGCGGCTGGAAACCCTTCGGCAGGATGGTGCCAAGGTGAACCCCAAGGCCCTAGCCCCCGGCCTCCTGGTTGACGGCTTCATTGGGGTACTGGAAGCGATGGGCGCCGATGAAAACGTCCAGACACTGCTGCTCGAATCGTATGGCGAGACCGGTGTCCGGCAACTGATTGAGCTCTATACAGACCTGAACCAGCTGCTGATCAATGTCGGCGTAATGCCCAGGTTCCAGTTCGTCATCAAGCAGGAAACTTACGAAAAACCCCAGGACTCGATCAAGCGGCCGGAGACAACCTTTGTCGAGTCCTTCGATCCACCCGGGCAGCAGCAGGATTCCGGCTGGAAACCCAAACAGTCGGGGAACGAAGACGCTGCGCCGATTGAGCCCAGGGAAATCACAACCCCAGAGCTGGCGAGGGTGATCGAGTCTAAGTTCGCTGATATCCAGCAAATCGTGCATGAGCTTTCCCTGCAGGACTGGCGACCGGGCAAATTGCGCGAGATGCTCGAGATGCCGCCACCGGTGCAACTCAACAAGGTCCAACAGCAGTCCATCGATCATATCGAGGCCCTGTTCATCGACCTTTTGAATGACCAGCGCATCAGCATGCGCATACGCAGCGAGTTGAATCGCCTGATCCTGCCCACGATCACCCTGCGCCTGGCCGTACCCGAGGAATTCACCACCGCAGACAACCCGGCGCGAGTCTTCGTGCGCCAGCTGGCGGTCCTGGGCTTCCGCGATGAAGAAGAACCCTTGGCGGATTTCGGCAAGATCCAGATCGTGGTTGACCGCATTGTGTCCGAACAGGGCCAGGACCTGGGCGGCTTTCGCAGTGGCGCACAAGTCCTGTACACGCTGGCTCGCAACGAGGTGCGGCGGCGGCTGGAAGTGCGGCGACAGCTCGAATCCAGCCGGCCGCAACAAGCCGAAGAGACTGTTACACCAGAGCCAGACACCCTGGCGCCACAAGCCCCACCCTCCAGCGCCGAGGAAGCCCGGGAAATGGTCCTCATCGAGCTCAGGGAACTGGCCGCAGGCATGCCGATTCCGGAAGTCGTCAAACAGTTCACCCTCCAGGTACTGGGCCCCTGGATGATGCTGCAACTACAGAAGTTCGGCCCCGAATGCCGCGAGTGGGCCGAGGCCCGTTCCTTTGCCGACATCCTTTTTGACGTATTGCGCCCTGCCGTCAATGAGGTTGACCGTTCCCGTAAGCGCGCACTGAGGCGCTATGCACTGCTGGAGGCCCGGGATCGCATGATCTCAGCCAATATGGCCGAAGATGCGGCGCAAGAGATGCTGCGGGAGCTTGAACACTACCTGATCAGCATGGATAGCCAGCCCAGTGGCCCACAGGCCGCCAAGGCGTCGCCTGCCGCATTTGATAACTCGCTGGATTTCCTCGATAAGCTTCCAGGCGCCAACGACGCTACCGATAGTCGCTGAAGCCCCGTCAATGACTGGCTTGCTCCAGTCACGCCTCTTCTTTAAACTACGCGCCCTTCGGTTCAGCCGACCCGTATTTTCAGAGGTTTCCCATGAAGGCCGACATCCACCCGCAATACAGCGAAGTCAAAGTCGTCTGCAGATGTGGCAACAATTTCGCCACCCGCTCGACCATTGGTCGTCCGGAGCTTCACGTCGAGGTTTGCTCACAGTGCCATCCGTTCTACACGGGCAAGCAGAAAATCCTCGATACGGGCGGCCGCGTGGACAAGTTCCGCAAGCGTTACAGCAAGCAGTAAGTGCTGGCTTTTTCATTCCGACGGCCCGCCCTGCGGGCCGTTTTCATTTGTGCGTCCTTCAAATACCGGGGCTGCGCAATAAAGACTGAGGCTGCACTTACTGGCGCAGCCTGGTGTCTAATACCCTCATGCTGATGCGCCCGCTCTTCACCGCACTGTCGCTGCTGACCCTGCTGGGCTGCGCCTTGGCTCCCTGGCTGTCGGGGTGCGCCACCAATCCCGCGACTGGCACGCCGGAAGTGGTATTGATGAGCGAGACAAGCGAGCTGGAGATCGGCCGTGAGCTGGATCGCCGCATCCGCTCACAAGAAGCCTTGCTGGATGACGAACAACTGCAAGCCTACGTCCAGCAGGTCGGTGACAAGCTTGCCGCCAGCAGCCATCGCAGTGACTTGATCTACCGTTTCCGTGTCATTGACCGGCCGCAGGTCAATGCCTTCGCCCTGCCCGGCGGCTACATATACATCTATCGTGGCTTGCTGGCTTACCTGAATTCGGAGGCGGAGTTGGCCGCCGTGCTGGGCCACGAAATTGCGCATGTCACGGCTCGCCACACCGTTCGCCAACATCGCAATGTCACGCTGGCATCACTGCTGGCAAACATCATCGCCGCGCGATCCGGTACGCCCTATGCCGGGGATGTTGCCAGCTTGTTAGGTGGTGCCTTCGTCGCGGGTTACGGCCGCGAGCTGGAACTTGAGGCCGACGGGCTCGGCGCGGAATATCTTGCCCGCGCCGGCTATGAAACAGATGCCATGCTGAGTGTGATCGAGATCCTCAAGTACCAGGAGGAATACGCCAAATCCCGCGCCAAGGCCGAAGGACGGGAACCGGTGACCTATCACGGCGTTTTCTCGACACACCCCCGCAATGACACACGCTTGCAGGAGGTCGTGGCAGCGGCCGGCAAAGCCCGGCAAGTATCCAGCCCCCGGCAGGGCCGTGAGGCGTTCCTCGCCCGTATCGACGGCATGACCTATGGGTTCAGCGAGAAAGAGGGCATCCCCCGCGGCAATCACTTTTATCATCGCAAGCTCAATTTCGCGTTTGCCTATCCCGAGGGGTGGCTGATCGAGAACCAGTCAGGTCGCGTACTTGGCTTTGCCCCCTTGGGCGCAGCGGAAATCCAGCTCACCGTCGAAGACCTGAACAAGCGCGTGCCCCCTGCCGAGTTTGCGCGTAAGCGCCTGAACATGGGCAACTTGAAGGAAGAGAGAACCTTTGAGGTCAATGGCTTGACGGCGTACAGTGCGTTGGCGCCCCAAGGCGTCCTGGGCAGTTGGAATGCGCGCCTGGGCATCGTCTACCACGAAGGGCGTGCTTACGTGTTCTGGGGCGAGCCCAAAGATGGCAAGGAACCACCGAATTTTGCTGCGCAATTCGACGACTGCCTGCGCAGCTTTCATGCGCTGCGGGCCGACGAGGCCGAGGCCGCGCGCGAATGGAAGCTGCGATTGCTCAAGGCCGACAAGGGCACCCGCTACGCGGGCCTGGCAGCGCAATCCCCACTGGGCACCGATGCCATCGCACAACTGCGCCTGCTCAACCAGCACTACCCTGACGGCGAGCCAAAAGCCGGAGATATGCTCAAGATCGTGCAATAGCAGGCATTTTCTTGGCATTGTGAGGGCATCCGCCTATAATTCGACGCTCTGCGCCTCGCGCCGCCCACCCTGCGTCTTCCGTCCTCAGCTTGCCGCTGGCGCTTGGCGGGATGGGTTCTCCAGCGGCGCCCCTTTCGGTACCGGTGGATGACTGAAGACATCGAAAAACAGGCTGCGCTCGACTATCACGCCAAGCCGCGGCCGGGCAAGCTCGGCATTGCCATTACCAAGCCTTTCACGACGCAGGACGAGTTGTCCTTGGCCTACTCGCCGGGCGTGGCTGTGCCAGTTGCGGCCATAGCGGCCAATCCGGAGGACGCCTTCCGTTATACCTCCAAAGGTAATCTGGTGGCCGTGATCACGGATGGCAGCGCCATCCTCGGCCTCGGCAACCTGGGCCCGCTCGCCGCCAAGCCGGTCATGGAAGGCAAGGCGGTCCTGTTCAAGAAGTTCGCGGATGTTGACGTGTTCGATATCGAGGTCGACACCCAGGACGCCGATGCCTTCATCGAGACCGTGGTCAATATTGCGCCCACCTTTGGTGGCATCAACCTGGAAGACATTTCTGCGCCACGCTGCTTCAAGATCGAGCAGGCGCTGGTCGAACGCCTTGATATCCCGGTATTCCACGATGACCAGCATGGCACCGCCATCGTGCTGGCCGCGGGCCTGCTCAATGCGCTTGAGCTGCAGGACAAGAACATTGCAGACGTGAAAATTGTTTGCGTCGGCGCGGGCGCGGCCGGTATTGCCTGCATGAACCTGCTGGTGGCGCTGGGCGCGAAGCACGCCAACATATTCCTGCTGGATCGCAAGGGCGTGATCTACGAGGGCCGTTCAGACTTGGAGCAGCCCGGCAACGAGATGAAGCGCCAGTTTGCCAATCGCACCGACCAGCGCTCGCTGGCGGACGCCATGCACAACGCCGATGCCTTCATTGGCCTGTCGGGGCCGGATCTGGTCTCCGAAGCAATGATCAAGAGCATGGCGCCGCGGCCCATCGTGCTGCCGATGTCCAACCCCGATCCCGAAATCCTGCCGGAACTGGTACAAAGCACGCGCCCCGATGCCATCATCGGCACGGGCCGCAGCGATTATCCCAACCAGGTCAATAATGTCCTGGGCTTCCCCTACATTTTCCGGGGTGCGCTGGACGTGCGTGCACGACGCATCAACGAGGCCATGCACCTGGCCGCCGTGCATGCACTCCGCAACTTGGCCAAACTGCCGGTGCCAACCGCCGTGCTCGAGGCCTATGACCTGGAGTCACTGGCTTTCGGTCCCGACTACATCATTCCAAAACCGTTAGACCCGCGCCTGATTGATGTCATCCCCCCTGCCGTCGCGCAGGCCGCGGTGGAAAGTGGCGTCGCGCGCAGTCCCTACCCCAAGCACTACCCGGCGCTGGACGCGACAATAGTCAAGACGGCAACATGAGCGGTCGAATCAGAAGGCCGGACAGCCGGCCCCATCGCAGGTACTAGGAGAACATTGAGATGAGCAGCAAGGGCTATACGCTAAGCAACCCGAAGACGGGCACACCATCCGACCTGCCCCTGGTCACGGGCACGCTCGGTCCGTCTGCCGTGGATGTCGGCAAGGTCTATGCGCAGCAGGACATCTTCACCTATGACCCCGGCTTCTCCTCAACCTGCAGTTGCAACAGCGCCATTACCTTTATCGACGGCGACAAGGGCGTGCTGCTCTATCGCGGCTACCCGGTCGACCAACTGGCGGAACATTCCTCGTTCATCGAAGTTGCCTACCTGATTCTCTACGGTGAGCTGCCCAACAAGGTTCAGCTGGAGGAATTCGACACGGCCATCCGTCGCCACACCATGCTCAACGAACGCATCCTGCGTTTCTTCACCAGCTTCCATTACGATGCGCACCCGATGGCCATGCTGACCGGACTGGTCGGCTCCCTGTCAGCGTTCTATCACGACACCACAAACAACAAGAACCCGCAGCATCGCGAGATATTCGCGCGTCGCATGATTGCCAAGATCCCGACGATCGCAGCGGCAGCCTACAAGCATTCAATCGGCCAGCCCTTCATCTACCCCAGCAACAACCTCGACTATTGTGCGAATTTCCTGCGCATGATGTTTGCCGTTCCAGCCGAGGAGTACGAGGTCAACCCGGTTGCCGCGAAGGCCTTGGACATCCTGTTCATCCTGCATGCCGACCATGAGCAGAATGCCTCGACCTCAACCGTGCGCATGGCTGGCTCGACCGGATGCAACCCGTATGCGGCGATGGCCTCAGGCATCGCGGCGCTATGGGGACCTGCCCATGGTGGCGCCAATGAAGCCGTGCTGAAGATGCTGGGCGAAATCGGCTCACCAGCGAACGTGGCCAGCTTCGTTGACAAGGTCAAGGACAAGAACAGCGGTGTACGGTTGATGGGCTTCGGTCACCGCGTCTATAAAAACTTCGACCCACGCGCAAAGATCATCCGCGAACAGTGCCATAAGGTGCTCAATGCCCTCGGCGTGAAGGACCCGCTGCTGGAACTCGCCATGAAGCTTGAAGAAACCGCGCTGAAGGACGACTACTTCGTCAGCCGCAAGCTTTACCCCAATGTGGATTTCTACTCCGGCATCATCTACAAGGCGCTGGGCATCCCGGTCGCCATGTTCACGCCCATGTTCGCCATCGCCCGGACCGTGGGCTGGGCGGCGCATTGGACCGAGATGGTCTCTGACCCGAACATGCGTATCGCGCGTCCCCGACAGATCTATGTCGGCTCAGACGTGAGAGACTACAAGACCATCGACAAGCGATAATCCCTAGAGGCCACCTGACGGATCACTCCCGCAGGTAGCCGAGGGATATCCAGGGGGATGTGTGCCTAAAGCGGCCACGGCAGCAGACAAGCACAGCGGGTCATTGATGTCCGAGGTGCGTGCCTATTCCCTGGGTATCGCCCGCAATCGCGGCATGATGCTGGCGCTTGGCCTTGCCGGCTGCGGCACAATCCTGGTGGGCATACGCTACACGCTCAGTTCCCCGCTGTTCACGCCACTGGACACCGTCATCTTCATTGCCGGTTTCTGTGTCTACGCGCCCTGTACGGCCCTGTTGCTGGTGGTGAAGGGACAGAACCTTTATTACGTGGTGATGCCCTGGGTAGGTGCTGCACTGCTATTAACATTCGCGCTAACGCTGAACTCTTTGTTCGGCCCCAACGCCGAACGCCTGCTGCAAGACCAGATCCCGGTTTACTTCGGATTCGTGCCCGTCATCGTCGTGTTCGCCTACACCTACCTGACGACAAGACACGCGGTGGTGATCTGTGGATTATTCAGCGGCTTGCTCATTCTTGCGGGCATAGCCAATGTGCTGATGCACCTGCCGCAGTCCGTCGAGTCCCCAGCGACAATATTCATGTTATTGACCCTGCTCGTATCAAACCCTGCGGTCATCGGCATGATGCACCTGACGCGTGACCTGCACCTGAATGCCAATCGGCATCTGGAGCGCGCACTTTCCAACGAGCGCCGCAAGCGTGCCGCTGCCGAAAAGGCCAAAGAGATCGACCCGGTTACGCAAGAGCTCAACCGCGAGGGCGCCATCCGCCGATTACACGATTGGCTGCGAACCGAAGGCATAGACGTCGGCCAGATCGTCACCTGCGCCGTGATGATGGATGGCTACGAAACGAGGAAAGCCACTGGCTCCAAGGTGGAGTGGGGCCAGATTCTTCGAAAGCTCAGCAAGTCACTGCACGGCGCACTTGGCCCTGGTACGCAGATAGCGCGCCTTGGCGGCACCCAATTTCTGGTCTGGAACAGCCAGGCAGGCACAGCGACAAAGCTGCAAGACACCGGCAAGCAACTGCTGGCCAAGGTCAAGTCGCTTGATCTCGGGTTGCAGCCGCCAGCGACCTTCTCGGTGGGCGTGACCCAGGCACAACCCGGGCAATCGGCTGATATGCTGGTTGAGGCCGCAAACTTTCAGCTATTTCTCGCCCACAGCCGTGGTGGCGATCAGGCTTGTATCAGCGAGCAGCCCATAGCATGACTCGTTACTGGGTATTTACCTTGCGTTTAATTTCAGTCAGGATGACGGCACGAAGACGTCCCAGGCTCCAACAGAAGACGCCCACGTGAAACTTACGATTGAAGTCAGTACCGAAGTAACCGCGACACGAGAGTTGCGGAAATTCGTTCGTAATACGGCTGGCATGCTGGCGCTTGATGAAACCAAGCAGTATCACCTCCTCACGGCCCTGACCGAGTTCTGCAACAACGTGGTTCGGCATGCCAAGCCAGCCGCAACTGCTATCACCGTTCAGTTGGCACCAAAGAGCGGCGAGTGGGTTGTCGACATTGCAGATGATGGTGGCGAATTTGATCCAGTACGATCCGACAAATTTGAACCCATGCAGACAGCCAGTAGCGCACTACGCACATCCGGCATGGGAATTTCATTAATCGCCACCTGTTTCCCGGATTGCGGCTATGTTGGCAAATCGCGTGCACCGGACCGGCTCAATCACTTCCGGATTCCCCTGCACGTGCCGGCCTGAGACGCCAGTTGCCCCGGGCTGATACCCCGGATGTTGCGAAACGTGTATATTCGCTAACTTCTAGCAATGAGAAACGGATCCATGAGTCTAGAGCACGAAACCATCAATGAGAGTATCGTCGTTAGGCTTCACGGTGAGTTTGATGCTGCCGCATCCGACGCCGTTCGCAGCGAGCTCGAAAGCTTGGTCAACACTGCCAGCAGCAATATCGTGTTTGACTTGTCTGACGTCACTTTCATTGACTCGACTGGCATGGGGCTGATCATTTACGCGTTCAAGCGCAGCCAATCCAGCGGCGGGGAATTCCGCGTCAGTGGACTGCGGGGACAACCACTCGAGCTGTTCAAGTTGCTGCGCGTGGATCGCGTCATCAAGCTATTCCCGAACACCGCGGAGGCGGTTTCACTGGCCTGAACCAGCCCTAGGCGTCATGCTGAGCTCTTGCCGCGTCGCCGGCATCCAGCCGAATGCAGTTGCCGCCCGAAGATTGTGCCAGGAACAACTGCAGATCCGCCTCTTCCAGACAATCGCTGATCACCGACCCTTCTGCCACGAGGCAGACCCCCACGCTCAGGGTCATGCTGCCGGAAACTCCCGAAGTCACTCCGCTCTTGCACGCCGGCAATAGTCGACTGGCAACCGACATGGGTTCCTCCTCGAGCTTCGGCAGGAACACATAGAACCGCCCACCATCCCAGCGGGCAACCTGTGCATTCTCTCCCGCCGCCACTTCAAGCTGCTGTCCCAGTCGCTTTAGCATCGAATGGGCGCCTGCTCCTCCCAAAATCTGCAGGTGTCGGCCCACATTGTCGATCTCCACGGCCGCAAGGAAAGCGCGCTGCTGCGCTACAACCTCATTGATTCTTCGCAGCAAACCGCGCCGATTCAGGCAATCGGTAACGTCGTCACGCTCATTATCGGCCTCCTGTCGCCGGAGTTCGGATTCTATCCCTTGCGCCAGATCGCGGTATCGGTTGAGTGAGTGGGCCATGTAAGCAATCATGAAGATGCCGATTGGCACACCGGCAAAAACAAAAAACAGGACCATCGAGATCAGGTTGAACGGTATGGTTCCCTCTTCTACGGCGACATTAACCGTGTACAACATCGCACTCGCTGTCGTCACGTAAAAAAGGCCTGACAAGACCAGCGCCTGGTTAAGCGAGAGGAACAGAAAGTTCAGTATCAGCGGCAACATGACCCACGCAACGAAAGTAGGCACGTAACCTGCCCCCACCCATTCGGAAAGATCCAGAGTGAAACTCATGACTGCCCGGAATGCCTGGCCTAAGGTGATTGACCAGCAGAGCAATATGGCGGCTTGGTTGTAGGCTGACTGACCAGGAAACAGGGCACGAACAGCCGCCAGCACCGCGATGATCGTCAAAACCGCCTGCACAGCCAAATGAGGCGCATTGCTGCCCGGGGCAGAGGCCAAGCCGACCAGGCCAACAGGTGAAACAATTGCAGTGCCAACCGCCGCAAACCGCAATAATGCTCGCCGGAATGCTGCCCACTCGCTGTCTGATTGTGCAAGCGATGGCCGGTTATCCATTGGTTCGCCCATCGCCAGTTTGTTTCTGCAACACGGACAGCTCAAGCGCCTGAAAGGCAATCTCTGTTGTCATGCCGCGCTCAAGGCGCACAGCCTCGATGTGCAGCTTCAGGCCCGGCTGGCAACCGCTAGCGGCCACTGCGAGTTGCTGTCGCAACGCTTCCAGCTGCGCATCATCCCGCACCCGCGAATCAATCAAGACCATGATGCTGTCAAAATCCATGCGCCCAAATATCAATTCCTGGTCTGAAGCTGACTTCAGGCAGTTCAGCAGTTTCTTGATCGTGGCCTCAATCGCATCGTCGTGAAGTGATTTCTGCTTGGCCAAACCCTCCAGTCGACACTCAACCAGGACCGGATCGCCATTGGTAGGCGGGACAGCCAGTATTCTTTCCAGAAATTCCAGAAAACCTGGGCGGCTCAGGACAGCATGGCGATCATCACGTTCCAGCCTGCCAGAGCGCGCAAGCTCATCCTCATAGGCAAGTCGCAATGACTTTAGCTGGTGGTGGGTAATGCGCGCGATCAGATACAGCATCAGCACCAGCAAGGGATGCATGCACAGGTACTGCAGGGCGATATTGAGCATGTCATAGGAAGTCCCCATGAGCTCTGGCGCCTGGGTGACAAATACCGCGGCCGATATCATCAGCACAATCATATGTACGCAAGAAAAGTACAAAGCCTCCTGTAGCGGTAGCAACATGAATCCGAGGACAAAAATCAGTGGTACCCATGGGCTCAGCGGTGGCAGCACTTCGCTGACACCGAGTAATGGGTCGGCAGTCACGAAGCCAACAGCCATCCGTAGCGTCAACAGGAAGGATTCCACCATCAGCAGGATGATGGAGAATCTCAGGACGGATCCGCGCGTCAGCAACAGCCATCCCGCAGCAGCGGTCAACACCAAGCCGCTGCCTGCATGCAGCCAGATATCAAAAACAAACACGTTTGTCCGCGTCAACTGCACGGGAATTGCCACCCAAGTGCCGACTGCACCAGCTGCGGCTGCCAGCGCAAGCCAACGCCGGGCTGCATTGAGCTGACGCGACAGGACCTCACGCATGCCCAAGGGCCTTACGAAGGATGACTTGACTGTCATTGCGGACGGTACTCCACGGCCAAGACTGTCAGGTCATCATCAAGCTTGCCATCTTCGTCGTGGTCATAGACCGCCTCGATGAGTTGCGCGGCCGTCTCATCAATGCCTTCTTCCAAGCGCGCCGAGTTGATGAAAACTTCATTGACACCTTGAATGCCGAATATTTCGCCCTTGGCATTTTTGGCTTCAGTCAAACCATCGGTATACATCAAGACACGGTCGCCGGTGGACAGCGTCAACCGCTCGTCCACAAAAGGTACCTGGTCGGAATTGAACATGCCCAAGGCAAAGCCGCCATCTTTGCAGGCCAATGCCTTGTCATCACCCTTGCGGTACAACAGGAGCCCCGGATGACCCGCGTGCGCAACTGTCAATTCACCCGTTGGCGTGAGGCGGGCAAGCACTGCGGTGACATACAACCCGGTATCACGCGTCAACAGCATCTTGTTGATCAGGCTAAGCAGCGCCGCAGGCGACTTTACGCTCTGGTTGCTGTGCAGGCTGGAGGTCACCATCATGGTCAATAGCGCGGCAGGCGTGCCATGACCCATCGCATCCGCGACGAACAGATAGAGCGAGCCGTCGTCCAACTCAAACACATCGTAGATGTCACCCGAGGTTTGTCCCATGGGGTGCATTTGGGTAGCAATCTGGCACCAGCCAAACTCTCCCCTTTCAGGCAGGATGGCGCTCTGCAAATTGGCCGCCAGCCGCAGCTCCTTGTCCAAGCGGGCATGCTCGCGCTCCAGGGACTTGCGCAGTTGCTGGGCATCCAGGATCTCACGACGCAAGCTTGCTGTGCGCGTCAATACAAGCTGCTCGAGTTCCTGTCTCTGCCCCTGCAATTGTTCCTGCATTTCGCGACCGCGCCTATACTCCCAGCCCAGCCTGTTGATAATCGTAGACAGGTAACTGAGCCCGAAGATCGCACAGCCGGCGGTAACGACCGAGAACAGGCCTTGCAACAGGTAGAAGTGACTCGGATTTGCCGTCGACATGAAACTTAAGCCACTGGCCACTTGCAGGCCTGCCGCCAAGCCAATCACCACAAGGCTCGCCCACCAGGTAAACAGACCGAAGCCACGCGACCCTCGTCGTGGGCGCAGTCGAAGCATCACCAGCCAGGAACTGATGAGCAGTATGGCGGTTGAAAAGGCACAGACCAGGTAAATCTGCCTTACTGTCGTTGAGACGACGATGCCAGACTCGACCATCGGGATCAGCCCGTAGCCCTGAGACCTTTCGGTCTTCTTTCAGAAAATTCGCCGCACACACGCTTGCGCATGTAGTGCCCCCCCCTAGCCGTAGCGACTGGGCAGCATACCAGAGCGTCGGGGCAACCGCCCCACCCAAAATGGGAGGGGTATTAGCCGAATAACGCGGATTCTTCGTCTACCTGTAACAATCCTTCGACTTCGTGAAGCGGTGCTCGCTGCATGGGCTGGCCATCGACCGGGCTACAGGG
>JBFKCG010000055.1:0-13295 GCA_041620675.1 Nevskiales bacterium | reverse complement strand
GCCCCTCGAATATCGTGTTTGCAGACTGTGCCGCGCTGCCGCTGGTGTGCCTGACCAGCCTGCAGGCATTTCGTGACCTTGGGCACCTGAAGCCCGGGCAACATGTTTTGATCAATGGTGCCTCAGGTGGTGTCGGCACGCACGCGGTCCAGATCGCCAAGATACTGGGTGCGCGCGTTACCGCCGTAACGAGCGCGCGCAACACGAGCTTTGTCCAGGAGTTGGGCGCAGACGAAGTGCTGGATTACGCCGTGGCCAGCATTCCCAAGCTGACGGCGCGCTACGACGTTTTCTATGACGTCTTCGGTAATTATCATTTCGCCCGCATCAAGCACCTGCTGACGAAACAGGGTACCTATGTCACCACCGTTCCCAACGCACGGAACCTGCGCGATCACCTGCTGAGCCGGCTCACCCGTGGACGCCAGGCACGCCTGGTGGTGGTGAATTCCAATTCCACGGACCTGGAATCCCTGCGCTTTTGGGCCGAAAGTGGCAGGCTGCGTCCGATTATTGACCGCCGCTACGATCTGGCAGAAGTCATTGAAGCCCACCGCTACCTGGAAACAAGGCGTGCGCGTGGGAAAGTGTTATTAGTACCGCATTCCTGAATTATTACGATGGACACTCTGGCTCCAACGGGGTCTAATCGTAACCATAACGATGCGGGGAATACCAAGGCAATGAGTCACGACACTTCTATCTTGTTGAAAAACGGACTGGTTTTCGATGGAACGGGTGCTCCAGGCCAAGTGCTGGATATCCTGATCAAGAATGGCCGGATAGAAGCCATGGGCCCCGCTTTGTCAGAAAAAGCTGACAAAACCATCGATTGCTCGGGCCGCTGGGTAATTCCCGGCATGCTGGATGTGCACACTCACCTCGACCTCGAGGTCGAACTGGCTCCCGAGCTGCCCGAGGTGGTGCGGCACGGAACCACCACAGTGGTCATGAGCAACTGCTCGCTGGGCGTGGCTTTCGGCAACCAGCGGCGCGATGGCACCGATCCGATCGTCGACTGCTTCGCGCGCGTCGAGAACGTGCCCAAGCATGTCCTGCGCAAGGTCGGCGATGTCGTCACCTGGAATGACTCTGGTGATTACCTGAATCATCTTGACCAGCTCAACCTGGGTCCAAATGTCGTGGCGATGATCCCGCACTCCATGCTGCGCATTGAGGTCATGGGCCTGCAGGCATCCATCAGCCGCAACCCCACAGCGGATGAACTCGCCAAGATGGGTGCCCTGGTCGAAAAAGGCATGCAGGAAGGTTTCGTCGGCTTTTCCACCGACGCCCTGCCGTTCCACTTCCTGGCCAACAAGCCCAACACCGAGAAGCAGATCCCGACCCAGTTCGCGCCATTCAGTGAAATCAAGTTCCTCACCAACATCGTGCGTCGCTGGGGTCGCGTCTGGCAGGCCACGCCACCCAAGGACAGCCGTATTGGCACCTTGAAAACCTTCCTGCTGACGAGCGGCCGCCTGTACGGTCGCAAGCTGAAAACGACCGCAGTCGCCGCGCTCGACCTGCACACCAATCGCTCCATCGTGAAAATGGCATTGACCCTGTCCAGGCTGCTCAACAGCCGCCTGCTGAAAGGCCACTTCCGCCTGCAGGCCCTGGCTGCGCCTTTCAAGGTCTGGAGTGATGGCGTGGTCACACCACTGGCAGAGGAAGTGCCTGAGCTGCGTCGCTTGAATGAACTTGAGCTGGACGATCGCGCCGGCCGCCTGCAGATCCTCAACGACCCCGACTACGTCCGTTCCTTCAAGAAAATGTGGTTCAAGGGCAAAGAGGGTTTCAGCCTGGCCAACCTCAAGCGAATCCTGAAGCTTGAGGACAATGTGCTGAACCGCCGCCTGGATGACATGTTTGTGGAAGACTGCCCGCTCAAGCACTGGAATGGCAAGGAACTGCAGCGTCCCTATGACCGCCTGCGCCTGTGGCAGGTGCTGGATGGCCAGCTCGGCGCGATGAATGACGAGGAGGCGCGCTTCTTCGCCACCTTCCCCAATCCGATCAATGATGACGCGGACTTCTTCCTGCACCTGTTGCGCCAATGGGACACCCAGCTGCGCTGGTGGGTGGTCTCGGCCAATCGCGACCCGAAGATGGTGAAGGACCTGCTGTTCAATCCCTTGATCCTGCCCGGCTTCAATGATTCCGGCGCGCACATTACCAACATGGCGTTCTACGACTGCAACCTGCGCAACCTCAAGATCGCGCAGGAGGATGGCCTCGACAAGGTTGCCCATGCCGTACATCGCCTGACCCAGGAGCCGGCGGAATTCTTTGGCCTCAACGTGGGCGTGCTGAAAACCGGCGCACAGGCCGATATTGCCGTGATTGACCCTGAGGCATTACAGCATTGGGGCAACCCGGAATCGACCGTCCGCTACATCTGGCGTGACCTGTTCGAGCACCACCAGCTGGTCAACCGGCCAGAAGGTATTGTTTCGCAGGTACTGATCGCGGGCCATCTGGCCTGGGACAGTGGCAGCTACACTGCCGAGTACGGAAACGTCCGCATGGGTCGTTGCCTGCGTGCGAAGGATCACCCACTGGAACAGGCCTTGCTGAAGGCTGACGAAGAGAGTCCGGAAAAACTCGCGGCCTGACCACGGTAAGCCGCGCCCTTCAGCCAGCGGGATTCCATCCCGCTGCAAGTCAGGGCGCGATGATGGTCTCGGCAGGCAAGACGTCGGGCAGTTTATTCAGTACAAAATCCAGCTGCTCCGAGAAAAGCTTGGTGGGTGCCGGCAGGTGACCACCTGGCATGTCATCCCAGCGCACGTGCACACCGACTTTTTCCAGCACGCCTCGTGCCGATAACGCACCCTTGCGCCGCACCTCGCGCTCCTTCTCGCCCACTGAGAAAGCCACGCGGACAGATCGTTTCGCCAGCTTTTCCGGGCTGCCGTATTGCCGCCAGTTGCAACGGCTGCCCATGATGACTGCACCGGCATAACGGTCCGGCTTGCGCTGCATCAGCGCCCAGGCCATGTCGCCCCCCATGGAGTGGCCTGCGAGGATGACCCGCTCGCGATCCAGCTTCACCGCCATGGCCGCCTCATCCAGCGTTTCCGCGAGTTCTTCTTCCCACTCTTCCACCGTCTCGGCCCAGTCCTCGCCGGTTTCATAATCACTGGCATCACCGGCTACCGGTGGCAGGATCAGCACGATGTCAGAACGCTTGTTCTGGTTGAAGAAGCTCCGGTACTTCCAGCGGTACAGGTCCTGAGCCGAGCCGCCCGTGTAGGGCAGCAGGACAATCGGTGCATAGCGGTGGTCGGGTGAGTCCGAGGGCACGTAGACGACGTGTGCGCCACTGGGCAATTCGATGACCTTTGGCTTGGCTGCCTGCACGGCAGCCCCGGACCACAGCAGGCCCAAGCCAAGGCTGACCACTACTAGCCGCATCAGGTTCCGGCGCTTCATCCGTTTCGATCCAGGCTGGCAACCGACTGGCCCCGGTGGCGTCGGTACATCTCGCGAACCCACTCTGCGCCGGGATGATCAGCCCATCGCGCGAGCCACTGTTGCACTGCGGGGGGGCGTGGTTCGGGGAATGCCACCGGGTACTCATCCGGCAGCACGGTTGGCTGCAGCATGGTGGCCGCCGTCAGGTCCGCGATACTGAAACTGTTACCGACCAGGTAGCCTTCTGGCCCCCGGTTCTTGACCACGATGTCGAGCGCTTCCTGTGTTCGGCGCAGGCCTTCGTCGGCTCCCTTGTCCGTCACCATCATGTCCAGCTTCATGATGATGCGTGAACCCGGGAAGGCTACTCGGTACAGCGTGCGGACCAAGGGCGGGTAGCCGATGGAAAAAAGGTCGGCGGCATAGGCCGGTGACTGCAGGAAGTCCCTGAAAAAGGCACGGCGGACAAAAGCACCCGCATCGTCGAACCAGGTCTGCAGCGCCAATGCGCGCGTGCGCAGTGCCGGGTCAGCAGGGTACAGCGCCGGCGTCGGGTACTCGCGCTCCAGGTAATCGATGATCGCGGCTGATCCTTTCACCACCGTGTCGCCACAGGTGAGGACAGGAACCGATTTCTGGCGAAAACGAGACGCCATGACCGCAAAGTGCGGGCCAGGCAACAGTGACCGACGCACATGCGGGATATTCTTGTAATCCAGTGCCCATCGCGCCTTTTCCGGATACATGGAAAGGCGGAACTGCCACAGCTCCAGTGGTGGTGCTGCTGACATGCTACCCCCGATCGTCAATTCATACTTATTGGTATGGGCCTATTATATCCGTGTTGCCTGCCGACAATTGGAGTGGCAGCACGGGTCGGCCCTGCCCTCATTTGGTGCCGCCCAGGCCAGCCTTGGCCAGCGCGGTCATGGCACTGCCAGACCCCGACAGCACCCAGCCGCCATCCACTGGCAGGAATACCCCATTGATATAGCTGGCAAAAGGCGAGGACAGGAACATCGCGGCCTGCGCGATATCCTCTGGGGTGCCGTAACGCCCCAGTGGCACCGAATCCACCACCAATTTGACGGCCTCCGGCGTCGGCGATAAGCGTTTCATGCCCTCGGTGCCCTCAATGGGGCCTGGACTGATCGAGTTCACGCGAATCCCCAGCGGCCCCCACTCCATCGCCAGCACGCGTGTCACCATGTCCACGCCAGCCTTGGCTGCGCACACATGCACCTGGAACATCATGGGCTGTTCCGATTGCGGTGCCGAAATATTGATCACGGACGCACCCGGCTTCTTCAAATGGGGAAACGCCGCGCGCATGACATGGAACGTGCCGATCAGGTCGATATCCACGACCGACTTGAAACCATTGGGCGAGATGCCCATGGCAGGCGCAGGAAAATTACCGGCTGCGCCGGAGACCAGCACGTCAATCTCACCCAGCTGCGCATGGGTGTCCTTGAAGGCCGCCTCGATCGCCTCCGGATCGCGCACGTCGGCGGCAAAACCAATCACCGTCCCGGTCAGTTTGCTGAGCTCGGCCACTGCATGATCGACCTTGTCCTGCTTGCGGCTCAGTACGGCGAGCTTGGCACCGGCACGGGCAAACCCCTGCGCAATGCCAAAGTTGATGCCGCTGGTGCCGCCCGCCACGAACACCGTCTTGCCGCTGAAATCGAAAGGGGTGGTAATCATGTTTATCTCCTGAGGCTGGAAAATTTCGCCCAGTGTAGGCGCAATCATGTACATGACAAGGACTGGTAAATCTTGCGAGGATGTGTGCAATTGATTTGCCCGGGTAACTTCCATGACCGACATCATCTTGCATCACTACCCCACCTCGCCCTTCGCGCAGAAGGTGCGCTCGATCTTCGGCTACAAGGGCATGGCCTGGAAATCGGTGCACATCCCGACCGTCATGCCCAAGCCCGACCTGGTCGCGCTGACCGGCGGCTATCGCAAGACCCCGGTCCTGCAAATCGGTGCCGATATTTATTGCGACACCAAGCTGATCGCACGGATCATCGAGTCAATACAGCCCGAACCAGCCCTGATCCCGGCAAAACTGCAGGCCAGCATCGCCATCCACGAGGCATGGACCGAACAGAACTTGTTCTTTCTCGTCGTCCCGCTGGTCATGCGTCCCGAAGGCATGGCACATTTCTTCAGCAAGCTGCCACAAGGCGCGATGGAGTATTTCCAGAAGGATCGCCAGGCGTTGTTTGCCAGCGGCAGTGGCCGCCGCCCTTCTGCCAAGCAAACCGCCAATGAACTGCCCGGCACGCTCGCCTTGCTGGATGCGCAGCTGGCAGCCTCGGCATTCCTGCTTGGCGAGAATCCGACCTTGGCGGATTTCTCGGTGTTCCACCCCCTGTGGTTCCTGCGCAGCAACCCCGGGGTTGCCAAAACCCTGGATCCCTACCCCCACCTGCTGGCCTGGTATGACCGCATCGCTGCGATGGGACAGGGTCAGGTCACGCCGTTGATGAGTACAGAGGCGCTGGAAATCGCCCGGGCCAGCACGCCCAAGCTGCCCAAGGACAAGGGTTGTGAAGACCCTAACGGCCTGAAGATTGGCGACGCAGTGGTTATCCATGCGACCGACTACGGCACCGACCCGGTCAAGGGCGAGCTGCTCGCCTCAACGGCGGATGAGGTCACGATCAAGCGCCATGACGATCGCGCGGGTGAGGTCATCGTGCACTTCCCACGCCAGGGCTTTACCCTAGCAGCCGATACCCGCTAGGCACCGGAAGCAAGCACCGCGCCGACACATTGCTTCACTCCGGTGATTACCCGGATACTGCCTAGGAATCGATGAGTCTCTGCAGTGAACGCCGATCCCGTCGTGCGGCCTGCACGAGCATGCCAACCACCTCGCCGATTGGCTTCTCGGTTTTTACTGCCTGCAGCGCCAGCCAACGCCAGGTATCGACGTCCACCTTGATGCTTTTTCTGGCGTCTTTTTGCTTCATGAATAGCCCGTCTACTTGTCTACTCATACACGCTTCCCGCCTCTAAAGAAAGGGATAAATCATCCATAGCGACTCGTCCGCATATGACTGATTCTGGACAAGGAAAAAGCCCCTCGTGCGCACGTTGGGAGACAGGATCATGGCCACAAGCACATCGCCACCACAGCATTCACGAACACTGAGCCAATTTGCCCATGCCGGGGACAGGCGCTATCTCAGCTGCCTGATCGGCGCACTGCTGATCAGTCTTGCTGCGCTAGCCGGGCGTGCCCATGCAGAGAACATGGTTTCCGCACTGCCGGATGACCTGACCGGGCTTAGCCTGGAATCCTTGATGAACATACAGGTCACCTCCGTCTCCAAGCGCGCGGAGAGCCTGTCAGGCGCGGCAGCCGCGGTATTTGTCCTTAGCGGCGAGGAAATACGCCGCTCTGGCGTGCGCAGCATCCCGGAAGCCCTGCGGCTCATCCCCGGCGTCTCGGTGGCACAGGTCAACGGCCACACCTGGGCCGTGACCGCACGCGGCTTCAATTCGACCCTGTCCGACAAGCTCGAGGTGCTGATGGACGGGCGCAGCCTATACACGCCCTTTTTCTCGGGCGTGTTCTGGGAGGAGAAAAGCACCTTCATGCAGGACATTGACCGTATCGAGGTCATCCGCGGGCCAGGCGCTGCCCTCTGGGGTGCCAATGCCGTGAACGGCGTCATCAACATCGTCACCAAGTCAGCCAAGGATACGCAAGGCACCGTGGTGGAAGGCGGCGGTGGCGGTGAGATCAACGGGTTCGCGGGTGTTCGACATGGCGGCCAGCTGGGTGATGATGGCAATTACCGTGCGTACGTGCAGACCTTCAAGTACGGCGAGAACCGCACCCGCAGCGGCATGGGCGCCGAAGATGGCTGGGACCAGACCCAGGTGGGGTTTCGCACCGACTGGCGCAGCGGCGAGCAGGACAGCTTCACCGTCCAGGGCGATGCCTATGACGGCATCATCGACAGGGCCGACGACACCCTCATGTCAGGCCACAACCTGATCACACGCTGGACGCGGATACTGAGCGACACCTCCAGCTTCACCCTGCAGTTCTTCTATGACCACTACAAGCGCGAGGTGCCTTCGCCCATCGCCGGTTATACCGAAGAGCGGGACACCTTCGATCTGGATTTCAGCCATCGCTTTGCCTGGATGCCTGGGCATGAGATCGTCTGGGGTGGTGGTTATCGCAGCTCTCGCGACGATATTGAATCCACTTTCTTTGTGCCGGACAGCCGCCGGCTTGAGACCGTCAACCTCTTTGTCCAGGACCAGATTGATGTCTCCGACAAGTTGAGGATCACCATCGGTTCCAAGTTCGAGGACAACGACTTCACCGGCTTCGAGGTACAGCCCAGCCTGCGTTTTGCCTACCTACTGGACCCGCAACGCACGGTCTGGGGTGCGGTCTCACGAGCGGTTCGCACACCCAATCGGCTGGATAACGACATCTTCTTCCCGCCCTTTGTTGTCGGCAGCGCGGAATTCGAGTCCGAGACCGTGATCGCCTACGAGCTGGGCTATCGCACGCAGTTGCGCGATAACCTCTCGCTTGATACGGCGGTTTACTATAACCAGTATGACAAGCTGCGCGGCATCAACAATGCCGCGGCGGTGCCAGAAGTCTCCAATGAAGGTGAAGGGCATGGCCACGGCCTGGAAGTCTCAGCCCTGTGGGTGGTGGATCCGGACTGGCGCCTGCGCTTTGGCTACAACTACCAGAAGCTGAAGATTCGCGCCAAGTCGGGCAGCACCGACACCAGCATTGTGGGTCTTGACCGCAACGACCCGCACCACCAGTTCCTGCTGAACTCCTCCATGGACCTGCGAGATAACTGGACTCTGGACGGGACCTTGCGGTTTGTCGGCGGCCTGCCGGACCAGAACGTGGACAGTTACACCGAACTGGACCTGCGCCTGGGCTGGCAGTATCGGCCCAACATTGAATTTGCGCTGGTGGGTCGCAACCTGCTGCATTCGAGCCACGTGGAATTTGGCAGTGGCACCGGCAACACGGACCCGGTGGAAATTGAACGCAGCGTGATGGGGACCGTGACATGGCGCTTCGAATGAAGCTGGCCCAGCCCACCCGTCAGCACCAGCCTACAAGGCCCGCATGGCACGTGGCCCTGTTTTGTTGGCTGGCGCTGTATTGGCCGGCCGCCGAGGCTGATCAGCATAATCTTGAGTATCGGGTCAAGGCGGCCTTCCTCTATAACTTCACGCGATTTGTCGAATGGCCACCCAACGCCTATGCCTCGGCAGACGCGCCGTTGGAGATCTGCATCATCGGCAACGACCCCTTTGGTCGCCAGCTTGACCAGACTGTGGAGGGCAAGAGCTCGAACGGACACCCGCTAACGATCCGGCGTATCCGGCAATCCAGCGATGCCGATAGCTGCAAACTGCTTTTCATCAGTACGTCGGAACAGCCACGGGCACGCGATGTGATCTATGCGCTACGCGGAAAACCCGTGCTCACCGTGGGCGACAATTCCGACTTCATCTCCCATGGCGCCATCGTCAGTTTCCTGCTCGTTGATGGCAAGGTGCGGTTCACAATCAACCAGGGCGCGGCTGAACAGGCCCGGCTGACGATCAGCTCCAAGCTGCTTGGCGTGGCGCACTCCGTTGTCCGCGAGCCCCTGCAATAGGTGCGTGGTGATCCTGCACCGTTTCTACCACAGCTCCATCAGCGAGAAGCTGATGATTTCGGTGGTGGCAACCAGCGGCATGGCCGTTCTGCTGGCATCCATCGCCTTCGTTGGTTACCAGTGGAACAGCACTCGCAGCAGCATTGCGCAGAACCTGGACTCGACCATGTCCATCATCGGCTTTAACAGCACCGCAGCCATCAGCTTCAACGATGCCTTGGCGGCCGAACAGACCCTGTCGGCCCTGCGGGCACAGCCACAGATCAACCTGGCCTGCATCTATACCGCGCTCGATGCTGACAGGACAGTCTACTTCTCGGGCTATCGTCGTGATGCCAATTATGCCCCCTGCCCCATTCAACCCAAGGGCGACAAGCTGCTGTTGATGAGCTCACTGCTAACCCGCCTGAAACCGATCAGCCTGCACACGGACGTCATCGGCTTCCTTTATGTCGAACGAGCGCTGGATGACTTCTGGCGCTCCATACTCGGCTACCTGCTGGCAATTATCGTCGCGATGCTTGGGAGCTTTTTCATTGCCATCGGCATGGGCAGGTTCATGCAGAACTTCATTTCCAGGCCCATCCTGAACCTGGCATCCACGACACAGGAAGTGTCCGAGTCCAAGGATTTCAGCATACGGGTTGCCAAGGGCAGTGACGACGAGATTGGCCGACTGATAGACAACTTCAATGACATGTTGGCGCAGATTGGCAATCGTGAGCAGGCTTTGCAGGAAGCACGGGCCGAACTGGAAGTCCGCGTTTCTGAGACTGACAAGGCCAATGCGGAACTGAAGACCACGCTGGAACGCCTGCGACATACCCAGGAACAACTGGTGCAGACCGAAAAGATGGCCTCATTGGGCGGCCTGGTGGCGGGCATCGCGCACGAGATCAACACACCGATCGGCGTTGGCGTCACTGCTGCCTCCACGCTGATGACAAAAACGGCCAGCGTCTCCGAGGACTATGACGCCAAGTCACTGACCGATTCCGGCCTGCGCAGGTACATAGAACTGGCCTCACAATCCGCGCAGATCATCCTCTCGAACCTGAACCGCGCCTCGGAATTGATCCAGAGCTTCAAGCAGGTTGCCGTCGACCAGTCGAGCAGTGAGCGCAGACGCTTCCAGGTCAAACCCTATCTGCATGAAATCATGCTGAGCCTGCGCCCCAACCTCAAGAAGACACCACTGCACGTTGAGATTGAATGTGATGACAGGCTGGAAATCAACAGCTATCCCGGCGCATTGGCCCAGATCATCACCAACCTGGTCATGAACTCACTCATCCATGCCTATGAACCCAACCAGGAAGGCACCATCAGGATCACCGTCGAGCAACGCGGGAACAAGGTCCACTTGCGTTACAGCGATGACGGCAAGGGCATGCCACCGGACCACGTTACCCGGGTATTTGACCCGTTCTTCACCACCAAGCGCGGTACCGGCGGCAGTGGGCTCGGCATGCATATTGTTTTTAACCTGGTCAATCAGCAATTGGGTGGAACGGTCACCCTGCAAAGCGAAGTCGGCAAGGGAACTCAGGTTGATCTTGTCATCCCTGCCGGCGAGGAAAGGAAAGATGAAAACCACTGACAAGGAAAAGGCGCCCCACTCAGACCCACTGGTGCTGGCTAGGGAGTCGGAGCTCATGCAGTCTGGCATGACCGGGCAAGCCAAGCATGGCAAGCCATGGAAGGTCCTGGTTGTTGACGACGAGGACGAAATCCATGTCGTCACTCGGCTTGCCTTGCAGGATTTCGAATTTGCATCCCGCAGCTTGCAACTCATCAGCGCCTACAGCCGCGCAGAAGCCGAGGCAGTGCTAGAGGAGAACCCTGACATCGCGCTGATTTTGCTCGACGTGGTGATGGAAACTGAACATTCGGGCCTGGATCTCGCGAGATTCATTAGAGAAGAACTCAAGAACCGTTTCGTACGCATCGTCCTGCGCACCGGCCAGCCTGGACAGGCGCCAGAGCACAAGGTCATCACAGGCTATGACATCAACGACTACAAGGAGAAAACAGAGCTGACCCGCCAGAAATTATTCACCACCGTGTATACCAGCCTGTCTTCTTATCGCGATCTGGTGGCATTGGACGGCAACCGCCGCGGCCTGGTCAAGGTGATCGAGGCTTCGGCGAAGATCTTCGAGTTACGGGCCATGGAGACATTTGCCGAAGGGGTGCTCGAACAGCTCACTTCCCTGCTCTACCTCGACCAGGATGCGATGGTGATCATGTCCTCAGGGCTGGCCGCCGATAAAGAGAACGAGGACTTCATGATTGTCGCCGCGATCGGACGTTTTCGTGAATTCGTTGGGCGCAGCTTGCGCACTGCCGCGCACAAGGAGGTGCTGGATCGAATCAATGAAGGCCTGAAACGCAAAGGAAGCCGCTTTGGTGAGGACTACTATGTGGGGTACTACCAGACCGAATCCGGTGTCGAGCACGTTCTTTACGTGTCAGCCAACAGCCCCATCACCGTGCCAGACCGGAACCTGATCGAGCTGTTTGCACACAACGTCGCCATCGCACACGAAAATGCCCGACTGTTTTCCGAGTGCAAGTAACAGGAGACTGTGATGAACGCCACATCAGTCACAAAGTCAGCGGGCACTGGAGAATCGCCAGTGAAGCAGGACGATAGCCTGATCCTTGCGCTCGAGAAAGAAGAGGCAAAAGGGTCTCACAAAGACCGCGAACCATGGAAGGTGCTCGTGGTGGATGACGAGAAAGAGGTCCATGTTGTCACTCGACTGGCCCTGGATGATTTCAGCTTCGCCGGCAGGGGCCTGGCTTTCCTGAATGCCTACACGGGTGCCGAGGCCAAGGCCATCATCAAGGATAATCCGGACACGGCCCTGATCCTGCTGGATGTCGTCATGGAAACCGATGATGCCGGCCTGGAAGTCGCCCGTTATGTGCGACAGGACCTCGGCAATCACTTTGTCCGCATCATCCTGCGCACGGGGCAGCCCGGCATGGCACCGGAACGTCGCGTGCTCAAGGTCTATGACATCAATGACTATCGGGCCAAGACCGAGCTAACACAGGATCGCATGTACTCGGTGGTCTACACGGCGCTCTCATCCTATCGCGACCTGATTGCGCTCGCTCGTAGTCGTCACCGACTGGCCGGAGTGGTTAATGAGCTGGAGCAGTTTGCCCATATCGCCAGCAAGGACCTGCAGGCACCGCTCGCTGACCTGATTGGTCAGTTGCAGTTGTTCCAGCGACAACACCAACAGAGCCTTGATGAAACCGGCAAGGAGCGTGTTGACGGAATCTGGCACACCACCCTGCGCCTGCAGGCCGTGGTCGATGACCTGGTGACCCTGAGCCAGGTGAGCAACCCGAACGAGATGCGCTCCCTGACCAACTGCGAAACCGTTGTGGACGAAGCCTGTGAAAGCCTCAAGTCCCTCATCGACGCGCGCAAGGCCAGGATCACGCGCGGTAGCCTGCCGACGGTATACGCCTGCCGGCGACAGCTGGTCCAGCTGTTCCAGAACCTGATTTCCAACGCCATCAAGTACCAAACCGGTGATCATCCTGAGGTCCATATCTCTGCCTCGGTGCTGGGTCGAAACTGGCAGTTCATGGTCTCTGACAAGGGCGTGGGCATAAACCCTGAGCATCACGAGAAGATATTTAACATCTTCTACCGCGTTCCGGATGCGCCCCATATCGATGGCTCGGGCATTGGCCTGGCCATCTGTACGAAGATCGTGCGCTGGCATGGCGGCAAGATCTGGGTGGAGTCCCAGCCAGGGCATGGGGCGACGTTCTATTTCACCATCCCCTTGAGTGAGTAGGCCAGCTTATGAAGCGCCGCAGTCGAAACACCAGCGTTGAGGCCTCAGCCAACTCGGGCCTGCCAAATGTCATCCTGGATTCACTCACGATTGGCGTCATCAGCACAGATGAGAAAGGCCGCATCCAGCACATGAATGCTGCTGCCAGCCGACTGACCGGCTTCGCCCAATCTCATGGCGAGGGGCTTAGCCTGCATGACCTGCTGGAGAAGCTGACCGATGACAGCCAAAGCACGGGCGAGCTTGTCAAATTACTCCTGAACAGGAATGGACAGACGAGCATCCTGGCTCATCGCAAATACGCAGAGAAATTCCTGCCCTCCCTGAACCTGAGTTCCAGGCCGTTAGTAGCCTCCGGTGACAATGCCCTCAAGGG
>JBFKCG010000054.1:0-13348 GCA_041620675.1 Nevskiales bacterium | reverse complement strand
TGTTGGCCCGGTTTCTTATTCTTGTCCACTTGAGCGCTGCGACAATTGTGCTCCTGTGGGTGCCTGGGCGCCTGGCAGTGGCCGGCATGCTGGCTCTGGTGGTTGTGTCTTTCATGACGAACTATCGTCGGCATGTATTGCATCGTGGGCGCCATGCTCCTCGCCGAGTCGTCTGCAACGGCAACGGTCAGTGGCTGTTGCAGGATCTGGACGGGGAAATGCTGCCGGCAAAGCTGCTGCCGTCGAGTTACCTGCACCCCAAGCTGGTGATACTCAATTTTGCACTGGAGGCGCGTCCCCGACGACGCAATCTCGTGTTATGCCCGGATAGCCTCGACGCACAAACGCTGCGTCAATTGCGCGCCAGGCTGAGAACCGCGAGCCAGCCCGCCGTGCTCCAGGAAGCCGACCCCAAGATTTGACAGAGATGCCATCCAGACTCGCTTAGGCTTGCGGCGACAAGACCGTGTTGACGGGATTGGGCAGCATCTCCGGGTGATTGAGGTTGAAGTGCAGGCCGCGGCTTTCTCGACGCAGCAGTGCCGAGCGGATGATCAGGTCAGACACCAATGCCAAGTTGCGAAGCTCGATCAGGTCGGCGCTAACGCGGAAATTCTCGTAGTAGTCATGAATCTCGCCACGTAACAGGTCAATCCTGTGCTTGGCGCGCTGCAGGCGCTTGTCAGTTCGCACTATGCCGACGTAATCCCACATGAAGCGGCGCAACTCCAGCCAGTTGTGGCTGACCACCACTTCCTCGTCCGAGTCCGTAACCCGGCTTTCATCCCAAGGCGGCAAGTCCGGCCAGGATTCCCTGTCTGGCGCATGCTGGAGGATGTGATTCGCCGCCGCCGCTGCAAATACCAGGCATTCCAGCAGTGAGTTGCTGGCCATGCGATTGGCCCCATGCAGGCCGGTATAGGCAGTTTCGCCAACAGCGTATAAGCCAGGCACATCCGTGCGGCCGTCCAGATCGGTCATGACGCCGCCGCAGGTGTAATGCGCTGCGGGCACGACAGGTAGGGGTACGCGTGTGATATCAAGGCCCAGCGCCATGCAACGCCGATAGATGTTCGGGAAGTGGCTGATTACGAAGTCTGCCGGCTTATGACTGATATCCAGATACACGAAATCCCGACCTAGGCGCTTGATCTCATGGTCAATGGCGCGTGCCACGATGTCGCGTGGCGCGAGTTCCGCACGTGGGTCGAAGCGGTGCATGAAGCGCTCGCCAGGCTTGCTGTCATCATCAGGGAGGCGCAGGACGGCACCTTCCCCTCGCATCGCTTCGGTGATCAGGAAAGACCTTGCCTCGGGATGGAACAGGCAGGTTGGGTGGAATTGCATGAACTCCATGTTGGCAACTCGACAGCCTGCTCGCCATGCCATGGCGATGCCGTCACCACTGGCAGCGTGTGGGTTGCTCGAGTACAGGTAGGCCTGGTTGGCGCCGCCAGTGGCCAGTACGACCGCTCGCGCAGCCAGAGTCTGTACATGGCCTGCCTTGATGTCGAAAACATAGGCACCGAGGCAGCGATTCTGTGAGAGTCCCAGCTTGGTCCCGGTAATGAGGTCTACGGCAATGTGGTGCTCGTACAAGTGCACATTGGGATGCTTGCGTGCCAGCGACTCCAGTGTGGTTTCCACTGCATGGCCGGTCGAATCAGCGGCATGGATGACGCGCCGATGGCTATGCCCACCTTCCCGGGTTAGGTGAAAGGGAAAGCCACCGTCTTCAGGGCCGGCCTGGGTGAATGGCACCCCTTGGTTGATCAGCCAATGGATGCTGGCCGGGCCGTTCTCGACGGTAAAGCGGACCGTTCTCTCTTCGCACAATCCGGCCCCGGCATTCAGGGTGTCCTGCACGTGTGATTCCACCGTATCGTCGCCGGCAAGGACCGCTGAAATCCCGCCCTGGGCATACAGCGTGCTGCCTTCCGTCAGCCCAGCCTTGGACAGAACGGCTACCTGGGTACCGGCCTCGGCCAGGCGCAAGGCCAGGCTCAGGCCAGCAGCCCCGCTGCCGATAACCAGAACCTCGTGACGGATCGTGCTGCGCATCTTATGCTCACAACTGGAAGGTCTGCGCGTAGAAGAAGCGCAATATCAGTGTCAATCTGGCAGAATGATAAGCGAAACGGTCGTTTTTGGGGCGACAAAACAAGAACTTGGCCTTGAACTAATCCGGTTGGGATTGGTCTACCCCTGCAGTTGCTGCCCTGAACGGGCCATGTGCTGAGAGAGGGGGGAATCAATGCTGGGGTTTCTTGCACAAGACTTCGATAGGGGAATCGCCCGGATGGGCAAGGATGTTGCCGACGATGTGCTGGTGGCACGCGCGCAAAAGGGCGACAAAAACGCCTTTGGCTTGCTTGTGCGCAAGTATCAATACCGGGTTACCGAGCTGGTGTCCCGCTTTGTGAGTGATTCTGAGGCGGTCGATGTTGCCCAAGAGTCCTTTATCAAGGCCTGGCGAGCGCTGGGCGGCTTCAAGGGCAATAGCGCTTTCTACACGTGGCTCTATCGAATTGCCATCAATACCGCCAAGAATCACCTGGTTGCTCGTGGGCGTCGTCCAGCCAACCAGGACATTGACGTGGCAGATGCCGAACTCTATGGCCACACCGAGCGTCTAAGTCACAGTGATACACCTGAAGCGATATTGCTGGGTGATGAGGTGCAAAACACTGTGCTGAACGCTATCCAAGACTTGCCTGCAGATCTGCGCACAGCAATCCTGCTGCGCGAAATTGAAGGCATGAGCTACGAAGAGATTGCCGAGGCTATGGATTGCCCGATTGGCACCGTCCGTTCGCGTATTTTTCGTGCGCGCACGGCCATTGAAGAAACGTTGCGCCCGTTGTCCAACTGATCGCAGGCTTAGCCAGAACAGGTGTTTTCATGACCGACTCTACGAAGAACTTCAAATTAGATGAACGCCTTTCGGCATTTCTAGACGGCGAGGCAAGTGTCAAGGAAACACATGAGCTGCTTGATCACATAGAGCGGTATCCCCATATACATGCGGTGCTTGATCAGCATCATCGGCTGCGTGCTCGGCTGCGTGGGGAGTTCCATGCGTCACTGGACGATGGCTTTGTTGGTCGTGTCTTGGCAGAAATAGACGCTCCCGACGAATACAAATCCTCCAATATCCTTGCCTTTCGCCAGGCGAAAGGCAAAATGCCAAAGCTGATGCGCGCCACGCTAGGCATGGCCATGGCGGCTTCACTCGCTGCAGTGACGGTTCTGTCGGTTCAGGCGCTGCTGCCTTCTTCGGACGGGGCCTTCCCCGTTATTACTGCGGACCTGTCCGGTCTAGAACGCAGGATCGATTCGCGACATGCTGCCAGCATGTCAGCTGAAGATCTTGCCGAGTTGAATCATTACCTGATCAGCCACAACAACTCTTCGATTGACCACGGCCTCAACAGCACAATGGGCTTCATGCGGGTTGCCGCTGACGATGGCTCTGACTTCTTCGAGGCTGGCCGTTGAAAAAAGTCCTTTTATGCCTGTTGGGCATCGCTGCATCGCTGCAGCCCGGCATGGTGCAGTCCCAACCGGATGATTGGCTTGCGCGCATGTCACAGGCGGTGCGCACGCGAAACTACGAAGGCGTGATGGTTTATGTGCAAGGTGGACGCATGGAGTCCATGCGGATCATTCATCGCTATAAGGACGGACGCGAACAGGAACGGCTTCTTGCCCTCAGTGGAGATGCCCGCGAAATCCTGCGCGACAATGACGTGGTGACCTGCATCCTTCCACAAGACCGTACGGTCAAGGTTGACCGGCGCTCGTTTGGCGGACTGCTTCCAACCCTGAGCCGCGCCAGCGTGGATGACATCAGCGAATACTACGACCTGCGTGAGTTGGGCACAGAGAACATTGTTGGTCGCGCCTGTCGTGTCATGGCCATGATCCCCCGAGATGCCTATCGGTTTGGCTATCGCATGTGGATCGACAAGGAAACCGACGTGCCACTCAAGGTGGAGCTTCTGGGTCACAAGGGTGAAGCGCTGGAACAGGTCATGTTTACCCAAATCAGCTACCCGGATAGCATCGATGAGAATGACCTGAAACCCGCCGTGGATGCGAAAAACTTTGCCTGGATCAAGCAGCGCGATCCTGTGAATAATTCCATGTCGCAAGTTGCGGATGGCTGGGTGGCTGGAAAACTCCCGCCCGGATTTCGTATGGTCGTCCACGAACAGCAGTTGATGCCCGGCATGCAGGACCCGGTTGAGCACATGGTGTTCACTGACGGCTTGGCCACCGTGTCGGCATTCATGGCCCCACGCGGTGCCCAACATAAGTTCAAGGGTGTATCCCGCATGGGGGCCATTACGGCCTATGCACGACAGGTCGACAATTTCCACGTGACCGTGATGGGTGAGGTTCCCCAAGCCACGGTCGAGCTGCTGGCTAATGAACTGCGCTATGAAGCTCTGGCGCCAACCATGCCTGCCGCGGCTGGTTCAGCGAGCCCCTGACGAAGTACGGCAGGTGCCTGAAGCCTGTCTTGCAAGCTCTTCAACCGGCCATTGGCCGTCAACCCAGCAGCTTAGGCAAACTGCGTAGTGCGATAGATGGCTTTTTGACCAGAAATCGCCACTTACAGGTATCATTACGCCCCAGAACGCTGAATCTGCCCTCGAGTGGGGTGGGTGGTGCCATTGGATTTGACTCGAGATTGAACAAATTGAGGATGTTATCGATGCAAGCACGCCAACGGCTCGGTCTAAGTGCTCTTGCCTTGGCGTTGGCAGGACTTTGGCTGTTGGCGGGGTGCTCCCGCCCGGAATCGGGATTGCCGGATTTCACGGGATTGGTAGAAAAGACCAGCCCTGCCGTGGTCAATATCAGCACCACCCAGACCGAAACTGCCAAGAGCAGGGGATTGCCGCCTGGTATAGAAGGCAGCCCCTTTGGCGAGTTCTTCCGCCGCTTTTTTGGGGATGAGGGCGAAGCCCCATCGCGCCCTTTCCAGACAGAGTCGCTCGGCTCTGGGTTCATCATTTCTGACGATGGTTACGTGCTGACCAATCACCACGTTGTGGCCGAAGCGGATGAAGTCATCGTCAAACTGAGTGACCGCAGGCAACTGACGGCCAAGGTTATTGGCACGGACCCGGCAAGTGACCTTGCCTTGCTCAAGATTGAAGCGGATGACCTGCCTACGGTGCGTATTGGTGACGTCAGCAAGCTCAAGGTTGGTGAATGGGTACTGGCCATCGGTTCGCCATTTGGTTTTGATCACTCGGTCACAGCAGGCATCGTCTCGGCCAAGCGCCGCAGCCTAGGTAGCGAACAGTACGTACCGTTCATCCAGACAGACGTCGCGATCAATCCGGGCAATTCGGGCGGTCCGCTGTTCAACCTCAAAGGTGAGGTGGTGGGCATCAACTCCCAAATCTACAGCCGGACGGGTGGCTATATGGGGCTGTCATTTGCGATTCCCGTAGATGTGGCCATGGATGTAGTTCGTCAGTTGCAGAAAACGGGTCGCGTTACGCGTGGCTGGCTTGGCGTGGTGGTGCAGGAAGTCGACCGCGGGTTGGCCAAGTCCTTCGGCATGCGCTACCCGGAAGGTGCGCTGGTGGCGGACGTTCTGCCGGGTAGTCCGGCGCTCGAGGCAGGCATCAAGATCGGTGACATTATTGTTGAATTCAATGGAGATCCGGTGCCAAGCGCCAATGACCTGCCGCCGCTGGTTGGCGTCATAGGCGTTGGGGAAAAGGTCACCGTCAAGTTGTTAAGAGAGGGCAAGAAGCTTGCGATCAAGGTCAAGATTGGGCAGCTGCCGGATGTGGAGCAGCCCAAGGCCAAGGGGAAAGAGGAGATTCGCAAGCAATCACTAGGGCTTGAGGTGGAAGACCTCTCGCCTGAGCAGCGCCAAGCCTACAATATCCCGCAGGGCGGGGTATTGGTCACTGACGTCCAGGAAGGACCTGCCATTGAGTCTGGCCTGCAGCCGGGCGATATCCTGCTCCGCATGGGCAACGAAAAGCTGCGCGATGTTGCCCATTTTCATGCGCTGGTCGGCAAGCTGCAGCAGGGGGAGTCAGTCCCTGTGCTGGTGGAGCGCCAGGGCCAACCGCTGTTCTTGGCACTGCAGGCACCTGACTGAGCCAATACGAGCCATGCTGGAGCTGGTGTTGTATGGGCGCCCGGCCTGCCACTTGTGTGATGAAATGGCGGACGAAATCGGGGAAACCCTAGGAAAAACCCCCTATCGGCTCTCGATAAGGGATGTGGACAGCCGCCCAGATTGGCGTAACCGGTATGGCCCTCGTGTACCGGTCCTTACCCTGGCGGACGGCACCGAACTGAGCGAATTCCACCTTGACCGGGCCCGTTTGCTCGCACACCGCTGAAAATAAGCGCTTTTTGCCGTGTCAGCCCGCGCTGGCAGCCGGTATACTTGTGCGCCCCTGAACGCTCTAAACCCGATTGGCCCGCTGTGCAAGACCATATTCGAAACTTTTCCATCATCGCGCATATCGACCACGGCAAGTCCACGCTGGCCGACCGCTTTATCCAGATCTGTGGTGGACTGGAAGAGCGAGAGATGACTGAGCAGGTCCTCGATAACAACCCTATCGAACGAGAACGTGGCATCACCATCAAGGCCCAGGCCGTGTCGCTGAACTTCAAGGCCCGCGACGGGCAGGTGTACCAGTTAAACCTCATTGATACCCCCGGGCACGTGGATTTTTCTTACGAAGTCAGCCGCTCACTGGCTGCTTGCGAAGGTGCACTGCTGGTTGTTGATGCCTCCCAAGGCGTCGAGGCACAGTCCGTAGCGAACTGCTATACCGCGCTTGAGCAGAACCTCGAAGTCCTGACCGTCCTGAACAAGGTTGATTTGCAGAACGCGGAGCCTGAGCGGGTGGCCAGCGAGATCGAGGACATCATCGGTATTGAGGCGAAAGATGCACTGCGAATCTCCGCCAAGACCGGACTGAATGTCACGGAAGTCCTCGAAGCCGTCGTCGAGAAGCTCCCGCCACCCAAGGGCGACCCGAATGCGCCCCTGCAGGCACTCATTGTTGATTCCTGGTTCGATAATTACCTCGGCGTCGTGTCACTGGTCCGAGTTGTCAACGGCTCCATCCACAAGGGTCAGAAGATACGCGTCATGGCCACCGGGCGTGACCATGAAGTTGGCCTGTTGGGTGTGCATACGCCCAAGCGCGTTGGCAAAGAAATGCTCGCGACAGGCGAGGTAGGGTTTGTCGTCGCGGGGATCAAGGAGATTGACGGAGCACCTGTGGGCGACACACTCACGGATAGCCGCAATCCTTGCCAGGAAAGATTGCCGGGCTTCCTGCATGTGCAGCCCCGCGTTTTTGCCGGCCTGTTCCCGGTCTCATCGGATGATTTCGAAAACTTGCGCGAGGCTCTGCGCAAGTTACGCCTGAATGATGCGTCACTACAATTCGAGCCCGAGAACTCGACTGCGCTGGGCTTTGGTTTCCGTTGCGGGTTCCTCGGCATGTTGCACATGGAGATCGTGCAGGAGCGACTAGAGCGCGAGTACAACCTCAACATGATCACGACCGCGCCGTCGGTCGTCTATGAAATCGTCATGAATGATGGCGAGGTAAGGAAAATCGAGAATCCAGCGGAGCTGCCTGATTCCGGTAGTTACGATGAAATTCGTGAGCCCATCATCCAGGCCCGCCTGCTGATGCCGCAGACCTACGTGGGCCCCGTCATGCAACTGTGCATGGAGAAGCGTGGCGTGCAGAAAGGTCTGCGTTATCACGGCAACCAAGTGCAGATGGAAGTTGAGATGCCCCTGTCCGAGGTAGTGCTTGACTTCTTTGATCGCTTAAAGAGTGTGTCACGGGGCTACGCTTCGTTCGAGTATGAGTTTGTGCGCTTCCAGACCGCTGACCTGGTGCGACTGGATGTCCTGGTTAACGGCGACAAGGTGGATGCCCTGGCGGCGATTTGTCACCGGGATGTCGCTTTTACGCGCGGCCGTGATCTCTGTGAGCGGATGCAGGAAGTGATCCATCGCCAGATGTTCGATATTGCCATCCAGGCAGCGATTGGCTCCAAGATTATCGCGCGCAGCACGGTCAAGGCCTTGCGCAAGAACGTGACGGCAAAATGTTATGGCGGTGACATCACGCGCAAGCGCAAGCTTCTGGAAAAGCAGAAGGAAGGCAAGAAGCGAATGAAGCAGGTGGGTACCGTCGAAATCCCGCAAGAGGCATTTCTGGCGGTGTTGGGCACAAGGGGCAAGGACTGAAAATGAACGGGGCTCTCACGCAATGAATGAACTCCACTTCAATTTCTCAGCCATGCTGGTGCTGATGACGGCCATCACAGGGCTCGTCTACCTGCTGGATGTGCTGTGGTGGGGGCGTCGCCGTAACGCACTGACCCTGCCCGGATTCAGCGTGCCCAAGCCCAATGCGGTCATTGAGTTCTGCCGTTCATTTTTCCCGGTCATCCTCATTGTGCTATTGCTTCGTTCATTCATTGTTGAGCCTTTTAGAATCCCTTCGGGCTCGATGTTGCCGACACTGAATGTGGGTGACTTTATCCTCGTCAACAAGTACGACTATGGCCTGCGACTGCCTGTGCTTCATACGAAGTTTCTGGTAGTGGGTGAGCCCAAGCGCGGTGACGTTGCCGTATTCCGGTATCCACCTGACCCGTCCAAGGACTACATCAAGCGTATCGTCGGCATGCCGGGTGATGAAATCCGATACGAAGACAAGGTGTTGTACATCAATGGCACACGCGTCCCAACCGAGGACATGACGCTCTACACGGGCTATGGCGCAGGCGCATTAGGTGTACCAACGCTTGAGATGACGGAAATACTGGGTGACCTGCAGCATCAGATTCTGGTGGTGCCGCGTCGCTTGGAGCCCGATTTGCGTCAACGTGTCCCGCCCGGTCATTATTTCGTCATGGGCGACAATCGCGACAACAGTGCAGATAGCCGTGAATGGGGCCTGGTGCCGGAAGAGAACCTGGTAGGCAGGGCCTTCATGATCTGGATGAGTTGGGACATGGTGCGTGCGCGACCTGATCTGAGCCGGATAGGCATGACAATTCGCTAATAACCAAGGAGGAGTGACCGTGGCTCTAAGAAAAAAACAGCGTGGCCTCAGCATGCTCAGTTGGCTGGTAGTCATTGGCATTGCTGTCTTTTTTGGCATGGTTGGGATCAAGTCCCTGCCGGTTTACATGAATCACTACAAGGTACTCAGCATCCTCAAGAGCGTTGCCGGCCAGCCCACGATTGGTGACCAGACGCCACGGGATATCGCCCTGACCCTGGAGAAGAGGTTTGACATCGACATGGTCAAGCATGTCACGCACAAGGACGTAAAGGTGGTGAACTTGAAGAAAGACGCTCGTGAATTGGCGCTGGTCTACGAAGTTCGCCTGCACATGTTCTACAACGTCGATACCGTCTACATGTTTGAAGAGCACGTGCCATTGAAAAATTGAGCGAACGATTCCTACCTCTCTATAAGAAGCTCGGCTACAGCTTTCGTCAGGATGGGCTGCTGGCCACGGCGCTAACGCATCGCAGCGCAGGTAGCCCCAATAATGAACGGCTAGAATACCTCGGTGACGCCTTGCTCAACTGGGTCATCGCAGACGCGCTTTGCCGTCTGCATCCCGCAGCCAATGAAGGCGACCTGACGCGATTACGGGCAAGCCTGGTACGTGAAGCGTCACTGGCAGAACTTTCACAGGCGCTTGAACTGGGTGACTACCTGAAGCTAGGGCCTGGAGAGATGAGGACCGGCGGTTATCGTCGGACGTCTATCCTCGCTGACACGCTTGAAGCGGTGTTTGCGGCGATTTACCAGGACGGCGGGATTGAAGCGGCACAGGCCGTTATCCTGCGTTTATATCGTACGTCCCTGGAGCAGTTGCCAGATGCGGCCAGTCTCAAGGATGCCAAGACACAGCTGCAGGAATTCCTGCAGGGACAGGGGATGCCATTGCCTGAATACGAAGTGATCGAAATAACAGGACAGGCGCACAAGCAGCAGTTTCGGGTGACCTGCCAGGTGCCTGGCAAGACGCTAAAAACAGAAGGGCAAGGCAGCAGCCGGCGCCTCGCCGAACAGATGGCCGCGAGTCGTTTGCTGGACCAATTGCAGGAAAGAAAATGACCAAGGAAATGAACCCGAATGCGGGCAAGACACGTACTGGCCTGGTTGCGCTGGTAGGGCGGCCAAACGTCGGCAAGTCCACCTTGATGAATGCCCTCGTCGGTGAAAAGGTCAGCATTGTCACCCCCAAGCCCCAAACCACGCGCCATCGGATCGTAGGCCTGCTGACCGAAGGCGATATGCAAATCGGCTTTGTTGACACACCGGGCATCCATGCCGGTGGCAAGCGCGCCCTCAATCGCATCATGAACAAGACCGCAGTTGCTTCGCTGGAGGGTGTTGACCTTTGCTTGTTCCTGGTCGAGGCGGGCCGCTGGACCGAGGAAGACGAGCTTGTCTTGAACCGCGCAAAAGCCGCGCGTGTGCCATTGGCCTTGGTGGTCAACAAGGTTGATCGGGTCAAGCCTCGCGAGAAGATCCTGCCCTATCTCCAGAAACTGAGCGCGATGCACGATTTTGCCTTCATTGTCCCGGTATCCGCGAGCCGCCGAGAGAACCTAGATGGACTTCTCACGGAGATCCGCAGCCGACTGCCAGAAGCCCCGTTTCTCTACGATGCCGAGCAGCTGACTGACCGGAGCCAGCGCTTCCTGGTCGCGGAAATGGTGCGCGAAAAACTGATGCTCATGTTGCAACAGGAGCTGCCTTATTCACTTGCCGTTGAGATTGAGCAATACAAGGAGGTCAATGGCGTCCAGCACATCAGTGCCATCATCTGGGTCGAGCGGGAAGGCCATAAGGCGATAGTCATTGGTACCAAAGGTGCCATTCTCAAGCGCGTGGGCAGCCAGGTGAGGGGGGAGCTTGAGAAGCGTCTTGAGCAGAAGGTGTTCCTGCAACTCTGGGTAAAGGTCAAGGAAGGCTGGGCAGATGATGAGCGTGCATTGCGCTCCCTAGGCTACGACTCGCCCTGAGAATGTTTGATGATTACGCAGCGCGTACAGCTACAGCCTGCCTTCATCCTGCATCGCAGGCCATACCGCGAGACCAGCTGGCTACTGGAAGTCTTCAGCCGTGAACATGGCCGACTTGGTCTCGTGGCACGCGCCGCTCGCCAGTCACGCCAGCGTAATGTGGTCCCACTGGAGCCGGCACGCGAACTATTGTTGTCTTGGACCTTGCGTGGTGAGCTGGGTCAAGTCACCCAAGCCGAGGCACAAACCAGCAGCGGCGCGCAAAGTGGAGAGCAGTTGCTCTCGGTACTTTACCTAAACGAGCTTTTACTGCGATTGATCACGCGTCACGACCCGCATCCGGCACTGTTCGATTTCTATCGGCAGGTTTTACAGGACTTGGTGCTGAGACCGGGCTCGGCGATTCCGCTACGACGGTTTGAGCGCCAGCTTCTGCAGGAGCTCGGCTATGGCCTGAATCTTGAGCGAGACAGCAACGGTGATGCCATCCGAGCCGACCTCGACTACGATTACCGCTTGGACGAGGGGCCTTGCCTGCTGGTTGGTTCGGCACAGGAAATGAAAATCAGCGGAGATGTGCTGCTGGCCTTGCGAGATGATCGCCTGGATGAGACTCAGAGCCGACGCGAGGCCAGGCTTTTGCTGAAATCGGCCTTGCGTCTCCACCTAGGGGAGAAACCCCTGCAGACACCCGAGCTGTTTCGCAGCCTGCAACGCCTAAAATTGCCTGATCCGCTACCCCAGATTAACCCACCATGAGCGCAATCCGACTCGGCATCAATATTGACCATGTTGCGACCCTGCGACAGGCACGCGGGACAAGCTATCCCGACCCGGTGGAGGCAGCCTTGCTCGCAGAGCAAGCTGGTGCTGACAGCATAACCGCACACTTGCGAGAGGACCGACGACATATCCAGGACCGTGACGTTGTGCTGCTGCAAGAGCGCCTGCGCACTCACTTGAACCTCGAGATGGCCATCAGCGAGGAAATGCTGCTGATTGCCGAAAAAATACGCCCACGGGATTGCTGCCTGGTCCCCGAGCGTCGCGCGGAACTGACCACCGAGGGCGGTCTGGATGTAACGAAGAATCTTGATCTCGTGAAATCCGCCTGCAAGCGCCTGAAGACGGCAGGCATAAAAGTTTCGCTATTCATTGATGCCGATGAGCAGCAATTGGATGCCGTCATGCAGACAGCGGCACCCGCGGTTGAGATTCACACCGGCCACTACGCAGATGCAGAAGGGCAGGATCGTGAAGCAAACCTGGAGCGAATCAGGCAATTTGCACGCAAAGCTGCCGCTGCGGGCCTTCATGTCCATGCCGGCCATGGGCTGACACTTGAGAACGTGGGGCCTATCGCCTCAACCCCGGAGATTGAGGAGCTTAATATTGGCCATAGCATCGTGGCACGAGCGGTCACTGTTGGGCTTGCACAGGCTGTCACTGAAATGAAGCGTCTCATGCAGGAAGCGCGCCAGCCATGATTGTGGGCATAGGCACTGACCTGCTGGATGCCAGCCGCATGCGTCGGCTCCATGCACGGTTTGGGCAGCGTCTGGCCGAGCGCCTGTTACACGAGGCTGAGTGGTCGGGATATCGTGCTGCGAAGGATCCCGCCCATTTCCTGGCGCGCTGCTTTGCGGTGAAAGAAGCGGCCGCCAAGGCCATGGGCACTGGCTTCCACGGCATGGCTCATAGCGACGTCGGCTCCATTCGCAACCCGCTGGGTAAACCCGACTTGGTGTTCAGTGCCCACGGGCTGGATTTGCTAAAACGCATGGGCGTTACCCGCAGTCATGTCTCACTGACTGATGAGGGCGAGATGGTCCTGGCCTTCGTCGTGCTGGAAGCCGCATAAGCGCAGGCTGACCTGAATAGCCTATGGATATGGCGCGCCCGGACAAGACACCGCGCGTGCCAATACCTAACAATGGCGGGCATGAAAGAGAGGATTGCATGAATCGAATCATTATCACCTTCATGGTGCTGGTAGGGCTGTCGGCCTGTGATGGCGCCGGAGTGCCGCGCAGCACGGCTCCCGTAGCATCACCCCAGGATCTCAAGGCGCACTCCCAGGAGTTTCGCCGTGAGGTGATAAAAGTCACTGATGGGGTGTACGTGGCAAGCGGGTTTGGTATCGCCAACTCCATCATGCTCGAAGGCGATGACGGCGTGATCATCGTGGACGTGATGGAAACCCTCGAATCGGCCGAAACCGTAGCCGCAGAATTCCGCAAGATAACTGACAAGCCGGTCAAGGCCTTTATCTAC
>JBFKCG010000053.1:0-13400 GCA_041620675.1 Nevskiales bacterium | reverse complement strand
TTTGGTATCGCCAACTCCATCATGCTCGAAGGCGATGACGGCGTGATCATCGTGGACGTGATGGAAACCCTCGAATCGGCCGAAACCGTAGCCGCAGAATTCCGCAAGATAACTGACAAGCCGGTCAAGGCCTTTATCTACACACACTCGCATCCCGATCACATCGGTGGAGGTCCTGCGTACCTGGTTCCTGGCCAGGAGATGCCACCTGTATACGCCCATGCAGACGTGCAGGCCAACATGGACAAGATCAGCACGGTGCTGCAGCCGATCATCACCAAGCGTGCATTCCGCATGTACGGAAACATGCTGACGGAAGAGGAGATGGTGAATGTCGGCGTGGGGCCGCGGTTGGATTTGTACGAAGACAGCACAATTCGGGTAATGCGTGTCACCAACCCATTTAACGACAAGCTAGAGGAAACCATCGCGGGTATTTCGTTCCAACTGGTGCATGCCCCCGGTGAGACCACGGACCAGCTCTTCGTATGGCTTCCCAAGCGGAAGGTGCTGCTGTCGGGTGACAATTTCTACAAATCGTTCCCCAATCTCTACACGATACGCGGAACCTCTTATCGCGATCCGCGCGTCTGGGCAGACTCGCTGGACAAGATGCGGGCTTTGGGTGCCGAGTACCTGGTGCCGAGCCACAGTCGGCCGCTCGCAGGCGCCGACTATGTCTATAACACGCTCACCGATTATCGTGATGCCATACGCTTCGTCTATGACCAGAGCATTCGCCTAATCAATAAAGGGCTACTGCCGGACGAGGTGGCTGCCCGGATCAAGCTGCCGGCCCATCTGGCGAAATCGCCATTCCTGCAGGAGTTCTACGGCAGGCCCGACTGGTCAGCCAAGTCCATCTTCAGCGGCAACCTGGGCTGGTTCGGTGGCAATCCAAGTGAACTGCAGCCGCTGGCACCGGATGATGCCGCACAGCGCATGGCGGAACTCGCCGGGGGCGAGGTTGCGCTGACTGACAAGATCGTTGAGGCCTCAAAGCAGGGTCAGCATCAGTGGGTACTGCAACTCACGGACTATGCGCTGCGGTTGGACCCGGACAATGGCAAGGCCAGGAATGCCCGCATTCTTGCCCTGAAATCGCTTGGGGAATCAGCATCAAATCCAAACGCACGCCACTATTACCTCGTCACCATGCGTGAGTTGCTGGGTGACGTCACGCTGAAAGACCGTGTGGTGACGCCAAAGCCTGAAATGCTGGCCTCCATGCCGCTGTCCATCTTTTTCGACGGGATGTCGGTCAACCTGGACGCAGAAGCCAGTGCCGAGACGGTAATCCGGGTTGGCTTTGAGTTCACCGATACATCAGAACGTTACACCTATATCGTGCGTCGCGGAGTCAGCGAGCTCATACCCCGACTTGAAGACAACGTGGATATCCGTGTTCGCGTTTCCGCGCAGGTATTCAAGGAAATGTTGGCAAGGCTGCGTAACCCGGCATTGACCATTGCAAAGGATTTCGAAGTGGTGAAGGGCAATAAGCTGGACTTCATTCGCTTTATGCGGCTATTTGTTCCGGAGGCAGCATGATCAAGCGATCCAGGTTCCACTGGTTTACGGTCGCAATATGCGCAGGCCTTTTATCGGCCTGTGCCAGCAGCGATGGCAACGATGACAGCGACGCCATCTCTGGCACGGGTACGTTCCAGAGCGATAATCCAGCGGCAGCCAACGCGAGTGCCGGTTGTAGTTGGCTGTTTGTCAGCAACCCGGATTTGGCCAACGTAGCCTTCCCGGATGAATATGCCACCTACTGGGTTGCCACGCTTCCGGCAGTACCAGGCACGCGTGTCCGTATAGAAGGCAAATACCCACAGGCACGATATTTTTCCTACAACGTATATGACCCGGCCCTGCGCCCTGTGGATGCGGTCACCGACTACGCCTTATTGCCAAGGATCGCAGGCAGCAATCCCTATCGCAGTAAAGGCGTCCTGCCAGGCGCCGACTATATTGCGTATATCCGGCCAGAACCGAAACCCAATCCGGAAGCGAGGGAGTCGAATACCCTGTATAGCGGCAGCATCGCATTGCCGGGTGGGCGCAGCTTGCCCGCTAACCCAACCATTACGTTGATCTATCGCATATATCTTGCAGATAACGACAAAAACGGCGGCGTGCCGCTGCCGACATTGACACTGGAATCGGCAGATGGAAAACAGGTACCACTACGCTTTGCCATGAGTCCCTGCCAGCCGCTGCCACCGGATGGCATTCCCGGCATTCTCAATGAAGCCGTCAGAGAGGCGAGCCTCCCGCCGCAGGCTGGCTTCCTGCCTTTTCCGTTTGCACGGGAGCAACCGAGCGTCGTGCGCTTCTATGGCCTACCGGAAACAGCACGCGTACTGTTGTCCAATGCCCTGGGTCGGGAAGTACCACCAAACCAGGCGACGGAAGGCGATGGTGGCGGTTTCCTGAGCAATGTGGATAACGCCTATCTCACGACCATGGCGTCGCGCGACAAGGGTGAGATATACCTCATGCGGGCCAGGGCGCCGAGTTTTGCCGGGGTTCCGGCTGATGCCCCATTGGGGCAGGCGCAATTACGCTACTGGTCCGTGTGCACCAACGAGTTCTTCACCCAGCGGTTTGTTGGGTGTTTGTATGATGAGCAGCTGCCCTTGGACCGGCAGGGTTATTTTACGATCGTGGTATCAGATCCCGATCAGCGACCGTTAAACGCAATCGCTGCCAATGGCATCGCCTGGTTGCCGTGGGGGGCAACATACTACGACTCAGTGATGATTTACCGTCATATGCTGCCGTCACCACATTTCGCGGAGGCCATCCAGAACGTGCCCTACGGGACGCCGGTGAACGAGGTCATGGGGGAATATGGCCCCAGGCTTGCCTACTGTGACCGTTCCACAGTCGAGGCCGCAGGTAACGATCCCGTAACGATCTTCAGTGCCTGCGGTGGATAGGCGTGGTGGTTAAAACTTCTCGGGTCGCAACACGTTAACGTCGCTGGTGTACAGGATCATCGCGTAGTTTTCGTAATAGTGCTGTTTCAGGTGCGCTGCGATGGCGCTGGCAGTAGCGTCGTCACACACGACCTCAATGCGGATATTGCCAGCCTGCTGCCAGTCCGCGTTGCGTACGCCACGGTGTCCTTTCCCACGTGCGTCCACAATCGTGTAGCCATGCGCGCCAAGCGCCTCGATGTCCTTGGTCAGGCGTGCTTCCAGCGCGGACTCCGAAACGATGGTGATTAGTTTTCGACTTTCACTGAGCATGAATCAACCTCCGGCCTGGAGCATGCGCGACAGGGCATCGTAAAGCGGGATACCCAGCATGACATTGAAGGGAAAGGTAATGCCCAGCGACGCCGTCAGCGAAAGGGACGGGTTGGCTTCGGGCAGTGCCATGCGCATGGCACTGGGCACGGCGATGTAGGAAGCACTGGCCGCGAGTGTGGCCAGCATGAAAGTGCCGCCCTGGGATAGGCCCAGGAACCAGGCAATCCCTGCGCCGATGCAGGCGGACAGCATCGGGAACATGATCGCGAAAACGGCCAGGAACAGACCATACCTGCGCAGGTCACCCATCTGGCTTGCAGTGATCAGGCCCATCTCGAGGAGGAATAGCGCCAGTACGCCCTTGAAGAGGCCAAAGAACAGGTTACCGATTGGCTCAACGCCTTCAGGGCCAGCAACCCAGCCAATGAGCAGGCCGCCTGTCAGCAGTACAACGCTTTTGCCAAGCAGGACTTCATGTGCCAATGCGCCCCATGGCGTCCCACGGGTAATCCCACGTGCGAGGATGATACCGACCAGAATGGCGGGAACCTCCAGCACGACCACAAACAGTGGCATGTACTCCTCAAAAGGAATCTCCTGTGCTGCGAGATAAGCCACCGCTACGGCATAAGTCGCGACACTGACTGATCCATAGTGCGCGGCAACTGAGGCAGCATCCGGGCGTTTCAGGCGGCCCGCGTAACGCAGGATTGGAAAGGCGATCAAGGGCAGGGTAATGCCCAGCATCAGTACGCAAAGTATTTGTGGCAACAGGGTTCCCGGCGACTGTTTTGAGAGCTCGACGCCACCTTTCAGGCCAATGGCTAGCAGCAGAACGATGCTGAGAAACTCGTAGATGCTCGCAGGTAGCCGCAGGTCAGAACGCGCAATTCCTGCCAGCACGCCTAATATGAAGAAAAGTACGATGGGATCCAAGTTGGTTCTACCCTTTAGTCAGGAATCGTTTCTAGCGATTCCACGGTGTGATCAGACATCTGTGCCGTAATACTGCCAAGGCCTGCGGCACGCAGCAATCGATCGCGAAGGGCGATCCCCAGCCCCTGTTCTGGCGGCATGACGACAACTAAAATCTGCAAGCCGAGCTGGTCTGCCTGACGAAAGCGTTGGTATAGCACCATGGCTTGTGTCGTATTGCTTTTCGTGAAGTCGAGCCAAGACACGCCACTGGGCAGATCAGGCGGGCGACTGGGCGAGAGCAGACCGACACGATTTCCGCGAATATGCCAAGCCGTTACCTTTGAAATAGCATTGTCATGTGTGGCAATGATCACGCGCGAACGCGGTGCATAGTGGGATGGCTTGTTACCAGGACAGTGCACCGGGCTGGGCGTCACTGGAGTCAGGTTGTCACCGAGGATGGAAAACAGGTCTTCCTCGGTGATTGCGCCCGGCCGCAGGATTCGTGGCGAGGCTGAGGTCATGTCGACAATCGTGGACTCGATGCCGACCTGGCAGGGCCCGCCATCCAATATCAATTCAAGCTCGCTGCCAAGTTCACTGCGCACATCGTCGGCGGTGGTTGGGCTGACGCGACCATAGCGGTTAGCAGAGGGTGCCGCGACACCGCCGCCGAACGCGGATAACAGCGCCTGTGCCAGCGGGTGGCTTGGGACTCGAAGTGCAACGGTCTCAAGCCCGCCGGTGACGGCATCGGGCACTTCAGGGCGACGATTCAGAATCAAGGTCAGCGGTCCTGGCCAGAAAGCTCTCGCCAATTGCCAGGCCTTGGACGGAATCTCCCGTGCCCACTCGGGGAGTTGGGACTCATCTGCAAGATGAACGATGAGAGGGTGATCGGCTGGCCGACCCTTGATCGCAAAAATTCGGTTGACTGCTTCGATGTTGCGGGCATCCGCGCCTAGGCCGTAGACAGTCTCTGTCGGAAAGGCCACGTTGCCGCCGTTACGCAGGACAGTAGCGGCTTCAAGCACTGTTTGTTGAAAAGTGGTGTTGTCTCTGCTCATGAGCGTTTGAGAAGGGTCATGGGTTGCAGTAACTGCAGCGACCGGCGTCTGCGACGCATTTGTCAGTTCGCTCACGAGTCTGCCGGTAGTGACATCTCACACAAGCCAAGATATCCGCGCGTGTCTCGCGTGTTGGGGCGCCACAATCCGTGCATGGCAGTCCGGGAATGCGTTCGATTACCCAGAACCCGGGTGACGCACAGCTAGGACAGGCAGACAGAAGCCTCCTGGCCAGGTCCTCTGCTGCTGCACGGATGATCGACAGGCGTGTGGGGTTCGCATGGGCGCGGACATCGGTTTCCAGGAACACCCGGCCGGTCTTGGATTGCTGCTGCGCACGCTCATAGCTTGCAAGAAGTTCCGACCAGCAAGCAATGCCTTTCTGGATGCGCGGATCGTCCTGATCATCCGGACGAATAACAAGCTGGTGATCCGGAAAGCCCCATTGCTGGGCAAAAGATTCGGCTTGTGCCCAGTCCTGTGTCAGGAGATGAGCGAAGTTCGCCTTGTCTTGCGCAACGCTAACAATCTCGATGCCGTTCAAATCGTCAATCCAGATCAGGTATTCGACGTTCCAGGGGAACATGCCCATCATCGGGTCTGGCCCAAACGAACCTTCGCTGGCAAGTCCAAGGGGCAGCCCGGCCAGTTGCATGCCGATGCGGGCCTTCTTGCGCGCCGCCTCGATCTGGGTGCCCGCACGCGGGATTTCCCGTGTAAAGGTTCCGAGCAGGTCAGTGTCGTAGTTGCTGACATGCTGTACTTGGCAGCCAAGTGCAGGCGCCAACACGGGCGTGATGACCTGTTCCTTACCATGTTGTGTGAGCAGGGCGACGGAGTGACCGGAATAATCAACGGACATGGGTAGCGGATTGGCCGGCCTGCTCATGGTCGGGCTCTTAGCCACTGAATGAATGTTGGTACGGCTAGCGCCCAACTGCTTGCTGGGTTGGTTGGTATTGATCACCCGCTGCCGGTGTTGCGCCATTGGGGGTCAGTCCCAGCTTGGTCCGGGCCTGATTCGCGCAGTCGAATGCCTGCACAGGGTCTTTGTGAACACAGGTGAAATGGCCCATTTTTCGTCCTGACCGTGCCTCGCGTTTGCCATACAAGTGAAGCTTGATGTGAGGGTCACCCATCAATGGGCTCCAGTCTGGCATTGCGCCCTTGTTCCCCCAAAGGTCGCCCAACAGATTGACCATGACCGCAGGGGAGAGCAGTTCAGTAGAACCTAAGGGCAATCCGCATATGGCCCTGACCTGAAGGTCAAATTGGCTATTGGCACAGGCGTCAATCGTGTAATGGCCGCTGTTATGCGGTCTCGGTGCGATCTCATTGACCAGGAGCCGACCATCACTGAGGAAGAATTCAACGGTCATGACGCCGACGTATTCAAGCTGCGTAGCAATGCGCTGCGCGATCTCCAGTGCAAGCAGTTGCGTCTCGTTGTCCACGCGTGCCGGGACGATGCTCAAGTCGAGTATTCCCTTCTTGTGCAAGTTCTCGGTGACGGGAAAACAAGCCATCTTGCCATCCATGCCACGCCCAAGGATGACGGAGATTTCTGTATCCAGCTTGACCAGGGATTCCAGTACGCAAGGCTGGCAGTCCATCTGTTGCCAGGCGGCGAAGGCCTCCTCAGGGGTCGAAACGCGAGCTTGGCCCTTGCCATCGTAGCCAAACTGGCTGCTTTTCAGGATGGCCGGCAATTCGACTCGCATGATGCCGGCTTCTAACTCGGTTCTGCTGCGCACGACGGCAAAGGGTGCGGTCGAGAAGCCCTTGCGCCGAAGGAAGGTTTTTTCGCGGATGCGGTCCTGTGCCGTCCAGACGGCATGTGCGCCAGGCCTGACCAGGGTGTTTGCGGCGAGCTGGCTCAGCGCCTCTGCAGGAATGTTCTCAAATTCGGTTGTGATAGCCGCACAGTGCCGCCCCAGGTAGTCCAGGGCCTCGGAGTCAAGGTAATCCGCGCAAATATGTTCGCTGGCGTAGTCGCTGGCCGGGCAGCCTGTTTCCGGCGCCAACAGGATGACTTCATAGCCCATCCTGCGTGCTGCCAGGGTAAACATCTGCCCTAGCTGGCCGCCGCCAAGTATTCCCAGTGTGCTGCCAGGCTGGATCATAATCTTGGCAGTCTCATGGCACGGGCATTTTCGGTTTGCTCTGCACGAAAACGGTCCAGCTGCTGAGCCAGAGTCTCATCATGAACCGCAAGCTGCGCAATTGCGAACAGGGCGGCATTGGCGGCGCCTGCTTCACCAATTGCAAAGCTTGCAACCGGTATCCCCCTGGGCATCTGCACGATGGAGAGCAGTGAGTCGAGGCCATTGAGGGCGCGTGACATTACGGGGACGCCAAGCACTGGCAGTGAAGTCTTGGCGGCGAGCATGCCGGGCAGGTGGGCTGCACCACCGGCACCGGCGATCAGGCAGCGTAGTCCACGCTCACGCGCGGTTTCGGCATAGCGATAAAGATCGTCCGGCATGCGATGGGCTGATAGCACCTGGGTTTCGTACGGGACTTTGAATTCCTTGAGGATTTCTGCTGCCTTGAGCATCACGTCCCAGTCGCTTTTACTGCCCATCACCACGCCAACCAGCGGGGAAGTGGATTTCTTGGGGTCTTTTCGTGCCATATGGGTGTTGGGTCCTGTGCTGGGGCGCTTTGGCCATGGTAGGACAGCGCGCATCATGGGGCTTTCAAATAGACAGATAAAGCACTATGTTTATTATAATTATTCAGAAAAAATCGAACAATACACCTTATGAGCCGGCTCAACTACAAGCAGCTGCATCACTTCTGGAGTGTGGCCAGGGCCGGCAGCCTCAAGCGGGCCAGTGAACGGCTCAACCTGACCCCACAAACGCTCAGTGCGCAGATTAGCGTGCTGGAGGACAGCATGGGGGTTGCCTTGTTCCAGCGGGTCGGTCGACGGCTGGAACTGACCGAGATGGGCCGGGTGGCCATGTCCTATGCGGATGAGATATTCCAGACAGGGAGTGCCTTGGAGGATGCCTTGCGCGGCGGCATGGCCCGCCGTTCCCTGCCATTTCGTGTCGGCGTGGCCGATGTCGTACCCAAGTCGCTCGCTTATCGTTTGTTGGCGCCTGCGCTGGAATTGCCGGAGCCTGTCAGGCTGGTCGTGCGCGAAGACAAACTGGACCGGTTGCTCACCGAGATGGCCATTCATCGCATGGATTTGGTGCTGGCTGACCGACCGATGCCACTGGATGTCGATGTCAAGGCTTTCAGCCATAAGCTGGGTGAGTGCGGCATTGCGTTTTTCGCCCTGCCAAAACTTGCCGCTCGCCTCAAGGGCGATTTCCCGGAACTGCTCAATGATGCGCCATTCTTGATGCCATCGGAGGAGGTGGCAGTGCGTGCACGGCTAGATCGATGGCTGGCTGCTGAGCGCATCCAACCGCATGTCGTTGGTGAATTCGACGATAGCGCCCTGATGAAGGCCTTTGGCGCTGGTGGGATGGGCGTCTTTGTCGCGCCGACCGCAATTGCCGATGAAGTGAAGCGCATCTACGGCGTGAAGCTGCTGGGCAAGACAGATGAAGTCATGGAACGCTTCTATGCGATTTCAGTCCAGCGCGAACTGGACCACCCGGCATTGGCGGCCGTGAACGAGGCTGCCCGCAAGGAACTATTTGCGGAGTAGTCGAATCGTCACGTTCGCTTATCCGCGCCCGACAGCTTCGGCATATGCCAGTGTGTGCCGGTGAAATAGCGCGTGACCTTCTCGAATGATCCTACCCTACGTGGCTTGCACAGTGGTGGTGAGGTATCCGAATAGAGGCCCGACTCGATGCCGCCGTCCTTGAGCAGGGGGTCGAGACAGCCACTCGCCTGCAACTGCGTATCGATCGCAGCGCGTGCGTTGTCTGGGATGCGGGCATAGTGCAACTGTAACTGCTCTCGGCACCAGACACGATACTCGACCACCGGTAGTTTCCGGTACTGCGTGCCTTGGCATTCGAAGTCGAAATGCCTATGGCCCTGCCGAAAAGCCAGCGCGTTGGCATGCAGGTAGGGCAGGTAGGCTTGACCTATGTCATTGAGGATTGGCAGCCAGCCTGGGGGCAGGGTGCCGGGCTCTGCCCATTCGCCTTGTGCAGTCGAGTGACGCGCATTCCACAGACGTGCCACCCATTCGAAGACCGCGGGTGCGCGTTCCAGCATGATGCGTGATGGCGTGGGATCCTGGCTGAAGTGGCGAAACATGGAGGCAAAGAAGCCGAAGTCAGCCAATGATGGCTTGCCGCCCAGCAGATAGGGTTGCAAGCGCAGAATGGCCTCCAGCCTCTCGAGCGTGTCCAGGTAAATGCCTTCAACATGTGCGCGAGACTTTGCAGTTACGCCATCCCCGTCAACAAATATCCGTTTCTGTCGCGAGCGTGCCATCCAGGCGGTCATGGCCTTGGGCATTGGCTGGTCTGACAGGAAGGTCTCGGCGAAGCGGTGGCTCAAGGCCTGGGCATCCTCTCGATAGCTCCAGCGATAGTGCAGCGCTGGGCGCCAGAGCCATTCATCCGCGTAATCCTCAAGCAATCGCGAAAAGAATTGCTGCAATGGGTCATTCGGGATGACGCTCCCCTGCGGATACTTGTTCTCAAACCAGTCAATCATCGGCGTGGTATCCGCCAACCAGTCCCCCTCGGGCGTTTGCACCACCGGTACCTTCATCAGCCCTGTGTTGGGGTAGAGCAGGTTGAGAATCTCGCCCCATTTGGGCGCCACACAGACATGGGGGACTTCCTTGTAACGCAGATAGGCCTGCATCTTGCCGCTGAAGTAGGAGATCCACATCAGATAAAGCGTATAGGGCTTGTTCATGGAATCAGCCTAGGCTGCTGGAGAAGGGCTGGCTTGTCTTTGCAGGGCAAATGCTGTTCTGCGAGGGACAGAAAATACGGGCTGCGATGTTTCACGACGAGGTCTGTGCACGGTACTCACCGGGCGCGCGCCCGGTCCAGCGCTTGAAAGCGCGGGTGAAACTGCTTTGGTCGGAAAAACCGAGCCTGAATGTAATCTCGCAGACAGATACCCTGCCTTCACGCAGATACTGCTGCGCCAGCTCACGGCGGGTCTCATCAAGGATGGCTTGGTAGCTGGTGTCTTCATCACGTAATCGCCGTTGCAGGGTTTTTTCGCTGAAGTTAAGTGTGGCTGCCACTTCTGCGCGACTGGGTTCGCCTGCGGGCAGGCGCGTGATCAGTTCTGCGCGAACTTTTTCCGAGATTCGGGCACCTTCGAATTGCGCCAGGTATTCCATCACTACCTGGTCGTTCTGGCGCGCAAGCGCCGGGTTGGCCATCGGCAAGGGCTGATTGGCGACCTCGTGTGGGATCAGGAAAGAGTTCTCGTCGGCTTCAAACATAATGTCGGCCCTGAAATGCTCGAGAAACAAGGCCTCCATCTCTGGTGTAACGCTACGGCGGAACTTGATCTGTGTCGGCTGCGCCTTGCCGCCAGACAGTATGTGCCCCATCTTCAGGGCCGAGGCCATATACAGGTCAATCGCCTCATCAACCTGAGGCACGTCGTCACGAAAACGGATGACCTGTTTCAAACCGTCGGTAACGCTCTCGACATAGACATCAACGGCATTACTGACAATGCGGGAGAATCGCGCACCGCGTTGAAATGCATCCCCGAGCGACTGGCTGGCCAGGATGGCAAGGCCGAGGCTATGGAAGGTCGTCGGCTGCACGAACTCTGCCGCTCGCAAACCTATACAGGGATCCTGGCTGGCTTTGACTGCCAGCTTCCACAAGTGGGTCATGCGGCTAACCGGGTAGCGCCCATTGGGGTCGCGCATGATGGCAGGATCAAGCCCGACTTCGGTGAAGAGCGCGCTGCTATTGATGCCACGCGCATCGAGCGCGCGCGCAACAGCAATCGCCCAAGTATTCAGCGTACTTGCCTCTCGTGCCATGCGCTTGAGCTGTCCTTCCTCGACCCGTATCTTGTCCTGCAAAGCAAAGATTATCAGACTGGCTGCCGTTAAGTTGGCTACAGTCAATAAGTTCTTTCGTTCCGACGATTACTGCGGGCCACATGAGCAAACCCTATATCCACTATGGCTGGCACTTGTCCTATTTCAGTGGCAAGACGCGTTGTTACCTTGAGTACAAGGGGATTCCTTACAAAGAGAAGCCGATAAATCTCTACACCCTGATGGTGACAGCGCCACGCAAGACTGGTGCGTCGGTGATGCCTATCCTGGTCACGCCCGAGGGAGAGTGGGTGCAGGACACCAGCGTGATCATTGATCGACTGGAAGCCGATTTCCCTTCCATACCGGTCGTTCCCGGCACGCCTGTACAACGAATGGCTGCTTACCTGCTCGAGTTTTGGGGCGACGAGTGGTGGGTTCCAATAGCAATGCATACGCGCTGGAGCCATCCGGAAAACTACCCGCTGTTTGAGCGTGAGGCCGGCGATAATTTGTTGCCCGGGGCGCCGCGATTCATCAAGAATCGGCTGGCCGCCAAGATTGCCAACCAGATGCGCAGTTACCAGGAGACGGTGGGTTTTGTCCCCGAGCAACACTCGGTTATGGACCAATGGACTGAAGCCATGCTGGACCATCTGGAACGGCATTTTTCTCAATTGCCTTTCCTCTTGGGTTCGAAGCCTTCGCTCGCTGATTTCGGACTTGTCGGCAGTATGTATGGTCATTTGGGCCGCGATCCCTGGCCGAAACAACACCTGATCGCGCCGCGTCCGCACTTGCGTGGATGGATAGATCGCATGGCGCAACCCTCCCGAGCAAATTCGGGTGACTGGCTGGCGAATGACCAAATCCCCACCAGCCTGACACCGGTGTTCAAAGCCATCGCCAGCGAATTTCTGCCTATGCTGGAAGGCATCCTCTCGGAAGTCCGCAAGTTCATGGTCGCCAAGCCGGAGCGCTCGCGTCTGCCGCGTGGACTCGGTTTCATTGAGTTCCCGATGGGCCAGGGTCGCTTCAGGCGCATGGCACTGCCATACAGCCTGTGGATGCTCCAGCGCATGCAGCGGGTATATCAGGGCTTGCAAGCGACGGATCAACAGCATGCGAAGGCGTGGCTCAGTTCCATTGGGGCTGAACGTCTGCTCGAAATGCAGCTGCCAGCAATGGAGCGACACGGAATGAATGTGGTGCTGGTGGGCCAAGAACCTCGATCACAGGTTCATTCCTGAGAGTGCTTGCCTGCCGTGAAGGACACCGCTAGCGTGACGAGCATGCCCCTATCTCCGAAACCGCGTGCCCTGCTACTCGTTGGCTTGTTCACAGGCATGCTGTTGGCAGCCAGTGGCGTCATGCAGGGGCGCCCGACTGATCTGCCTGAACAGGCCGTGGCTCGAGTCAATGACCGGCTGATCCTGCGCGATGCCTGGTTGCGAGCTGTGGCGGCAGTTGCCTCCGAGCGGCGGACGCCGCTGACTGAGGCTGACAAACGCCACATCCTGGACCGCCTGATAGATGAAGAGCTGTTGGCCCAGCATGGGCTGGCGCTGGGTTTGGTTGAGCAGGATCGCAGGCTGCGTGGGCAACTGGTGGCACAGGTCCTGCAGACAGCCAGTGCCGCGTCTGATCAAGCTGAGCTCCGTGATGCCCAACTGCGCGGGTTTTATGAAGCGAACAAAGATTTCTTCACGCCGCCCGCTCGCCTGCGAGTTTCCGCGATTCGTATTGCTGCGGATGGCCGCCGCATGGCGTTCTCACCGCCCGTGCCGGATGTGCTGTTGCCCCCTGCAAAATTGCGCACGTATCTCGGGCCTGTGCTGACAGAAGTTGCGATGGGCTTGCGCCCCGGTGAGGCCAGTGAGCCGATCCCGCAGGGCGACGGCCAGGTTGTGTTGGAAATTCTGGCACGCGAGGCTGGAACTCCCCTGGTCTTTGAGCTGGTGCGTGAGCAAGTTCGCAACGAGATGCTGCGTCGTGCCGATGAGGCAGCAGTACGCGGTCTCCTGCAAGAGCTGCGCGAGAACAACATGGTGGTAATAAAAGATAAGCCGGCATGACCTGCTTTAAATCGTGGTGTCAGCTGGGGCTGTTCCTGCTCCTGTGCCTGTTCAGCCTGGTCACGCAGGCGCATACGCGCGGCACCTCCTATTCCTTCTGGACGCTGACAGAACAGGGCGCGGAGGTTCGAGTACG
>JBFKCG010000052.1:0-13431 GCA_041620675.1 Nevskiales bacterium | reverse complement strand
GTGAGTGATCTTGCTCGACAGGCCGACGTCACGATTGTCGAAGCGAATCACGTAATGGCCCGCATCAGCCAGCTCGCGGCAGAACTCCTCCGGCCACAGCAGCAGTTGCGCACCCAGCCCCATGATCAGCAGGATGGGTGGGTGCTCGGGATCACCAAAGGTCTCGTATTCGAGGTGGATGCCGTTGCTGTGTATCTGGGGCATGCGCGAACTGCCGGCTAAACGTCGCCCCGATTCTCGCACAGCCTGCTTGGGCTGTGCATGGACGATTCAGGCCAAGCGGGCGTAGAGATCGTAGTCGTCCGCGGACTTGATCTTGACCTGTACCAGCTGGCCGGCACGCAGGCTTGCCCCATTTTCAATGATCACGCTGCCATCTATCTCCGGCGCGTCGGCGTGGCTGCGCGCAATTGCCTGCTTGCCCTCCACTGCGTCTACCAGCACCTGCAGGGTCTTGCCGACCTTGCGCTTCAGGCGCTGTGCGCTGATCTTTGCCTGCGCTTCCATGAAACGCTCCCAGCGTTCCTGCTTGAGCTCGTCAGGCACCGCGTCCGGCAGCTGGTTGGCGGCCGCGCCCTCGACCGGTGAATACTGGAAGCAGCCCACGCGATCCAGCTGGGCCTCCTGCATCCAGTCCAGCAGCAGCTGGAAGTCCTGTTCAGTCTCGCCGGGGAAGCCGACGATGAAGGTACTGCGCAGCGTGATGTCCGGGCAGATCTCGCGCCAGCGGCGGATGCGTTCGAGTGTATTCTCGGCATGCGCCGGCCGGCGCATGCGCTTGAGCACGCTCGGGCTGCCGTGCTGGAACGGAATGTCGAGGTACGGCAGGATTTTCCCGTCTGCCATCAGCGGGATAATCTTGTCCACGTGCGGGTAGGGATATACATAGTGCAAACGCACCCATGCCCCCAGTGTTCCCAGTGATTCACACAAGGACTGCATGTCCGTGCGCATGACCTGGCCTTTCCAGGCATCGTTCTCGTAGTGCAGGTCGGCCCCGTAGGCACTGGTGTCCTGCGAGATGACCAGCAGTTCCTTGACTCCTGCAGCCACCAGTCGCTCGGATTCACGCATGACGTCGCCCAGCTTGCGGCTGGCCAACTTGCCGCGCATCGATGGAATGATGCAGAAGCTGCACTTGTGATTACAGCCCTCTGAAATCTTGAGATAGGCGTAATGGCGCGGCGTCAGCTTGATACCCTGCGGCGGCACCAAGTCGAGGTAAGGATCATGTGAGGGTGGCAGGTGCTCATGCACGGCGGCCACCACCTCTTCATAGCGCGCCGGGCCGGTAATCTTCAGCACCTGTGGATGCTGTTCACGAATCTGGTCCGCCTTGCTGGCACCCAGGCAGCCCGTGACGATGACCTTGCCGTTCTTGGCGACTGCCTCGCCAATGGCGTCCAGCGACTCGTGGATGGCGGCATCAATGAAGCCACAGGTGTTCACGACCACCAGGTCAGCGTCTTCGTAGGTCGGGACGACATCGTAACCCTCGACCTTGAGCTGCGTCAGGATACGCTCGGAATCCACCAGGGCCTTGGGGCAGCCAAGGCTGACAAAGCCCACCTTGGGGCTTGATGGGCCGGGATGAACAGGGATTGGGCGGGACATGCGCGACAGCCGTGGGGGACACGTGAGGCGTATTTTACGCGCGGCCCCTTGCCCAATCAAAACCTGATAAGGGCCGTTTGCTCAAGGGGCCGGCGGGGTGCGCGCCAGGTAACGCTCCACTGCCAGGTCGAGGCGGATCGCGGGGTTATTCTTCTTAAGCCAATTGAGCACCTGAATCAGGTCGGAGCTTGCCCACAAGCGCGTATTGAACCTGAGCACAGGCTCCTTTTCTCGCCATAGGCTCAGGTAATGCTCAGTATGCGAGCCGTCATCATCCTCGGTAGTCTCCGTCTCAAATGACACGGCAGTCACCGTATGCGACTGGATCGTACGATCTGACCACCAGGACCGGTAGCGCAAACGATCCCCCTGAACCTCGACCCGACGGTTCTTCAGGAACATCGCGGCAAGGATCAAAAGCAACGTAAACAGGCCGGCGACGCCCATCACCTTTTCAGCGTTTTCGAGGCAGAACTCCGGCAAGTGTTCCCGGTAATAACCAAATGCCAGTATTACCAGTGTCGGGATGGCAAGGATCGGCACAATAAGATGGCCGGACTTCCCCCGGATGACGAATGAGTTGCTTGTCATCACATTCCCCCGCTCGCAACCAAGTTCATTGCGGCTGTTAGTTTGCGACCCCGCTGCCGTTCATCGGCCGGGCCATGATGGAAATTTAATACCCACCTGCAGCTTGAAAAACAAGGCCCGCTTGCGCGGGCCCTGTTCTCCTTCATCCGCGCCAGCCCCTGCGTTATTCCACAGGGACTCTCGGTTTACTGTGGCATTCAATGCCGTCTTTGACTGACAACTCTCCGGCCAGGGCACTCCAGCGCTTGGACTTGCGTGCATCCTGGCTCACTCCCGCACCGTTCGCATACATCTCGGCCAGCTGCAACGCAGCATCAGCGCTACCATTGCTGGCCGCTTTCTCGAACCAACGCTCTGCCTCCGAATAATCCTGCGCAACGCCCTCGCCATTGAAGTAGAGGCTGCCGATCATCAATTGTGAGTGCGCGTGCCCCTTGCCCGACAGCTCCTGCCAATGCGTCAGAGCCTCCGTGTAATCCCCTTGCAAGTAAGCCTCCTGGGCCATGTGGCAGTCCGCGGCCATGGCCCATCCTGGCAAACACGCCAGGACAAGAGCCACCACCGCTAACCTCATGCCTCAGGACCCCGACAACTGCAGCGTACTGATCTGGTCAGCCTGCACCTCTGCATCGGTGTACGGGAAACGCTTCCATTCCTTCTTCGAGTAGGCCTCGGTGAAATCCTTGAAATGCGGATTGGCCGGGTCGGTCGATTGTGAGTAGGTCACGAAACCGTGCGCTATCGGATTCGCGCCGGCCGGGTTGTTCGATTCCCAGGTCACGGTCTGGATGTAGCTGTTGCCGTACATCACGTTATAACTGCCCTTGGCATTCGTCTCTGCATTTTTCTTTGGCAGAATACCGGCACTGACAATGGTGAAGGCGCCTTCGTTGCCTTCTCCGCCGGGGATCGGGATGACAATGTCACCGATCACGCCGGACTTCTGGATATCGCGCATCGGCGTATCTAGCGCATGACCCGAGGCCTGCACGCGCTGAATCGCCAAGCCCAGTGCACGCTGAACCTGCGGAAGCACAGGGTTCAAGCCACGCGGTGTGTTGACAGGATCCGTGGCCGAGAATGGCGTTGTCCAAGGCTGTGGGTTATTGGCGCGCACTTCACGCCAGAATTCACGCCACAGGTGTGCGCCCTTGGCATCCAGGTTCCCGGATTGATCCCAGTCACGCAGCACCGCGCAGGCCTTGGTGATGTCCACCGGCCCACTCTCGGTCATCACCTGCGGGGACTGGCAGATATTGGAGACAATGGCGTCCCGCCCCAGCTCAGCGCTCAGGATATGGCTCGACAGTACGGTGTCCTGCAGCTCCTTGAGGTCCGCGCTGAACTTGCGGTCGTCGTTGGCATCCCAATCGTTGTCCTTGTTCTCGTCCAAATGCCGCTGCACGTGCAGGATGCATAGGCGAGTGCGCAGGCTGCGCTCGGTTCTCTCGGCACCAATGATGCTGTTGTAGCCGGTGATGGGCTCGGCCGGGTTGGTCAGCCAGTAGCTGTCATTACAGTTATGTACCCAGTCATTGCGCTGCAGGGTTGGCAGGTTCTTAGGTCCGAAGATTCCCTTCACCGGCGCACTCAGGCCGTTGGCATCCGGGTTAGTGGTGTCGTCGCCCCACTCACAGGCCGAACGTGAACCGTCCAGCACAGGGAGTCCGCGCGCGACTTGTTGTATCGCATCGTGCAGCGGGCGGGCGGCGCAGGTCTGGATCTGCGCATCGGTCACATGCGGCACCACACTGACATCGCCGTAATAAGCCTTGCCACCGGGGCCGGAGGCCACCGTATTGACCCAGGGAATGCCCAGCACGGTCTTGTGCAGGCTGATGAACTCATCGAGGCTCTTGGCCTGGTTCCACTTGGCGAACTGGTTGATCAGGCGATCATTCTCGGCATTGGCGTCACGCAAGGTGTAGGCCTTGGCCGAGGTCCATGGCAGCACGTTAACACCGCTGGCTTTCAGTCCCACGATAGGACCAAAGTGGCTGCGATACAGGGTGCGCTTACGCTTTTCGGTTTCGCCCTTGACCTCCACCTCGATGTCATACGGCACCATGTCACGCAGCGCGCCATTGTAAACGTACTGCCGCGGGTTACTCGGATTGAGTGTCAGCTCATAGAAGGTAAAGCGGTAGGCCGTGGATACGGTGTGGCTCCAGGCGAAGTGCCGGTTAAAGCCAATCAGGATGGCGGGCACGCCATACAGGGAGGAGCCCATCATGTCGATCTTGCCGGGCACGGTGATGTGCGAGATGTACAGGCGCTCGGTATCGCTCCAGGGGAAATGCGGGTTGCCGAAGACCTGCGGCACACCATTGGAAGTGGCTTCTGCCCCCAGTGCATACATATTGCTGCCGAACTTGTCCTTGTTGGCTTCCTGGAATGCCGCCAGCGGGCCGGTATCTTTCTGCAGGGCCGCTACCAGCTCTGCCTTGGACGGCTGCTTTTGTGTTTTGCTGGCCGCACTGGCCGTCGGGTCTACGGGCGAACATTGGCCACCGATGGCAGGGAACGAACTTGGCGCACACAGCGTCCCGCCGCCACCACCGCCACCAGATCCACCGCTTGAAGCTGGCGGTACCGGTGGTGGTTGTGCGGTGGCAATGCCTTCCACGAACACCGAGGAGCTGGCAATCAGCGACAGCCGGTAATAGCGGCGGTACATATCTTCCTCGCCAATTTCATCCAGCCAAAGCTCAGATCGGCAGCTGGCATGCCGCCCGGTGTGTTGACCTGCTTTGATCTCGCGTACGTAGCGGTTGAAGCCGGCGACAAAACCCGTGGTCACTGCCTGCAGATCGGGCACCGCGGAGTCCTTTAGTTTCTTCCAAGGCTCGCGAGGGTCTTCGCCGGAAGGCCTGTTGATGAACTTCCAGAAAAAGTCCGAATCGACGTTATTGGCGATTGAACCGTTGGGGATGATGATATGTCGGCCTTCGGGCCCGAAGTATTTGGAACGTTCGCCGCGGATGGTGACGAGGTCATTCATCAGCACGCAGAGATTATCCTCGGCAAAGGCATAACCATAGCCATAGCCAGCACTGCCGAAATCATCGGCCTTGATATGCGGGATACCGAGCTTGGTACGTGTCACGCAGGCGTTATATTTGCCGCCCGTGGCGCTACAACTGCTACTACTGCTGCCACCACCATCGCCGCCACCGCCACTGCTATTGGAGCTGGAACCACTGCTACGATCACTGCTACTGCTGGACCCGAAAGGGTTGCAGCCGGCCAGAAAAATGCTTGCCAGCAACAATAAGAAGCCAAGGCGCTTTGTGTTGTTCATGTTGGTCTCTGTGTATCCTGTTTGGATCTCGATCTTTCTAATGAGATTCTGTCAATCGTCATTACTTCTTGATTTATTTAAATGTCACTGGAGTGATCGCGCCCTGATGAGGCAGGCTTCTTCACTGCTCGATTGATACATCACCGGACTGTGGCCTGGTTTGCCTCTATCAATCTCGGGCCTCAGGCGCACACAAGACTTGGCAGGAACCCTGCGGGAGAGCCCTTGGTTGAAAGGACCATAGCTCACAGCATGAATATAGGTGGCACCGGAAACCGCTGTTCCGCAAGTTTTTCCGGTGCCGCCTGCTCCCCCTCTCCACCTCGCCCCCGAGCCACCCGCCCACTTGGATTCTGTAACGTTAGGACGCCACTGCTTGACAATGGCACCAATTTAAAACGGCGTGGATTTCTCAGCATCACCTAAAAAGGGTCACTGCATCATAGGCAGCAAGCCGGCTGCAGCCAATAGTAATTATTCAGGAGAGGCGGCATCCCTACCCACAAAATCATGGTGCGCTGCACAAATAACGTCCGTCGATTGCGCAGTTATTGCCGAGCTTCTCGTCACAACATACAGGCCGCCCCTCTCTAGCAACCGCGCAGGCGCATATTCAGGGCCATCTAATACCGGAAGATCTCGCCTACTGCAGATATAGCGGCGAACTCACGGCAAGCACTGCCAACTGGTTCCGACAGTACGTCGTACGACTATCGGCCGGAAATCCGTTATCTCTTAATTGCTGTGTTTGCGCGCACTGTGGCTCAGCCTGACGACGCTGCTCATGCAGGTCAGGCTCCAGGATTTCCGCACGCAACCAGCTAGCGCCAGCGGGTGCTACGAAGCGATGCTCAAAAACTGGGGTGACCATCGGGACTGGCCCTATAGACTGCCGGTAACCGTATTCCCCACCTGCGCTCCCGTTGCTAATTATGCGCAAGACTCCCCCTTGTGCGCCCGATACACGCACCCTCAAGCGCGCATTGGTCGGAACCGTGTCGCCGACTCGCGACTCGTAAATACCGTCACCATCGCGGTCCGCCTCAAGGAACAGGCGGGGTGATTGCGCCACGGGTGGCTGGTGGGAGATAAAGGTGCGTCCCTTGCGCAGACCATCCAGCAAGCCACGCTCGCTTCGCTCTGTCGAAAAGATCCATGTACTCGGCATGCCTGCGCCCTGTATGGCCGCCAGCGACGCCCAGTGACTGTCACTACCCCCGGTAGCGGCAACCTTTTTACCCAAGTTCAACCAGCCTTCCCAGTAACGGGTGGAATCATCGTTATTGGTATATGACGGCAAAGGTGCCTGATAGACACGTGCACCAATGTTCCAGATTTCAACCGTATCCGGCACCACGCTATATGCATAGCTCCAGCCCAAGCTATCAGGGAACGCGCCGCCCTTGTCGGCTGGATGATTGATCTGGAAGACGCCTCCCTCTCCACGTAAGGCATCTGCCATCGCATTGACTGCAGCAGCAGAATTATTCCCCTTGTCGTAGATACGACCCGCACCATGCATCTGCGCATGCCCACTCAGGGAGTTCTCATAGCTGCGGACCGGCACTACACCGAAGGCACCAAACCCCGGATCTGATTGGGAGCGCACGTCGTTGTGATCTGTGATGGCCAAATAATCCAAGCCGCGTGCGGCTGCAATTCGGAACTGGCTGCGAACACTCAGGCCCAAGACATAAAACTCACTCTTGTCAGGTCGTTGTGTATCAACCCCGGTGGTGTTGTCGTCACCCGGCAGGAATTCTCCGGTAACAGGCGCCAGAGGACCCGCGTTCTGATGCACTTCATTGGGACCGCCATAGGAGTCATGCGAGTAGGTGCTGTGCACGTGCAGGTCACCTGCAAGCCACTCCCCACAGACGGGGTAATCGCCACCACCGCCCTTGATCCAGATCGGGCTCGAGTAAGCGACCGGCTTGCCAGCTGAATTGAGCACGCGCAAGAAATACCAGCGCTCGCCCATTACAGTGACCACGTTATGCGTCAGGGTATTCATCGGCGACGACGTCACAACAAGCCCACCATTCGTGACCAGCTCCAGCTTGCCGCCGACCGGCATATTGGTGACCACAGCCTCGACTGGCAGCAACGCGTCTTCGGCGCGCGCAAGGCGAGCACCCATTGGCAAATTATCGATAGTGAAGGACAGGCGTATGTTGTTATTGCCTTGTGCCACGGCGTACATTCGCCGTGCAAACATCGCCTCGCGCAGTGCGCCTTCTGAACGATCACGCGCCAGCAAGATGGTCTTGGCGCGATTGGGTTTGCCCCACTCGGTACCATGCTCGTCCTCGGCGCCAACCGCGCCGACGTGCCAGCCCTTGTCGAGGGCATGGGCGTACCAGCCTTTCACGGGTGCGCCATTGCCTAACTCATAAGCATCACCACCCTTGCCGAATAGCTCGATGCCCACCACGCGCAGGTCGGCCTCTGGGCGATATTCGAAATCGTTGTAGGCATAAGCTGGGTCATGCACCACGCCATTGCTTTCAATCTGGTCCTCGCGACCGGGGTGGTTGAATACCGCAATACCGTCGCTACCGCCACCAAATTCCGCACGCGTGGTAAACCAGCCCCAGAAAGACTCCATGGATAAGCTGTAGCCCTCTGTGGACTTGGCGTTGAAATCGTTCTTTGAAAAAAAGACGTTGATATGGCCGAAGCGATCCGAGGTCCACTCAAAACCGCGGAAAGCCGTAAACCCCGTCGTGCTGGCAGCGCGTGCCTGTTGCAGCGTCAAGTCCCATTTGGTGACGGGTGCCGCGGGACTGTCCTGCGAGGGCAGCGGCGTGATGCATTGCGCCAGATTTGGAGACAGGCAGGCGGCATTGGCAGTGACGGGAATCAGCGCATTATCGGAATGCTCACTCGAGCCGATGAAGTCCAGGCCCAGGTCCTTCGCTTGCGTAAAATAACTGGCCGGGCTGGTGTTGACCGCGCCATCGGAGTAACCGCTGTGCTCATGCAAAGAGCCTTGGTATGCCCCATAAGTATCCCACTGCGTATTGTCCGGTGCGCATGCAGCCTCTGCATCCGGCACCACACGCGACATGCCGGCCAGATGGGCGGCATCCTCACGAGTCGTACCCGCGAGTGCCACGACCGCGGTCGGCCCTGACTGGGGATTGGCGGCAAGGCCTGACACGACCGCACCCAGATTTGCACCCAGGCGCTGCAGGCTCGCCAGCAGGCTATGGTCGGGATCACCCGCGACCAACGCTGATAGGCCGTCCGCTAGATCTTCCACCGAAGCCACGAACTGCGCTTGCGCGCCCGGCATATTACCGGACAGGCCCAGCAGCACGGCGCGGCCCAGGCCGCTCACATAATCACCGAGCACGCCGAGAAGACCTGCGCTGCGCGCCGGTTCAGCTGTTGGTGTAGTCGGGCAGCTCGCCTGCCAATTGCTTGCAAGCACATCACGCAGCACCGACGGCCGGTCGGTCATGATGCCGTTCACGCCCATGCACAGCAGCTCGCGCATGGTTTTTTCGTCATCAATAGTCCATACCTGCACGGCAAGGCCCTGCGCTTGGGCATCCTCCACGAACGCCTTGTCAGTTACTGGCACACCACTGAATGTGATCGGCACCTGGAAGGCCTTGTGTCCGATCGTGATGCCGGGAGACGGTCCCTGTCCGGTGGCGATCGATGCCGCAACCTGGGCGGTAGGTACGGAGGTTGAGACCTGCGGTGCCTGGGCCTTGAATGCTGCTGATGCGGAATCGAGAAAGGACGCGACAATCACATCATCAGTGCGGCCAAATTCGGCCAGGATCGCGGCCACCTTGTCTTCATAACTCCCTGTTGCCTGAGGGTCTGGTTTCAACTCGAGGTTGATCAGCGTGTTGGGAAAGCGCTCGAGCAACTCTCTTAGCGTTGGAATCTTGAAATCATTCGGGCTAAAGCTGCTCAATTCTGGCGGAATTGTCCGCGCACCCGTGGCATAACCGCGGTACGGGTGCGGTCCCAACGAATTGCGCCTGGCTTCGCTGCCGGGGACAAACCAATAAGCCGCATCCAGTGCCTTTAGCTGCGCAAGGGTCTTGCTGCTAACGCTACCCGTGCCGTCGGTGGTGCGATCCACGCTTGCATCGTGAATGACCACAATCTCGCCATCCGCAGTCTGGTAGACATCGGCCTCGATCATGTCCGAGCCGGCATCCGTCAGCGACTTGGCATAGGCAAACAGCGTGTTCTCCGGATATTCCTTCGCGCCGCCACGATGCGAGATGTTCAGGAAGCCGCGGTTCAGCCAGGGATTGCCGGGTGCTGCGCCCAGATGGGCCTCGGCCTTGTCCGCGCCGGTCTTCAGTGCATCGCACAGCTGCGCAGGGGCGGCCGTGCTGCGACATTGCGCTGCCAGTGCCTGTGCTTTCTGAACGGCGATATTGCGCGCCTCCTGCGAATGCGCCGGGATCGGTGTGTCAGACTCCAGCGGTGGCGCCATGCCGTCCAGTGCCGTCAAGGCGGGACACTCGCGGTCACGATTGGCCGTCTTGAAGCCTAGGCGATCTGCGGCGTCCTGCAATGTGCAGACAATGTGCGAACCGATGGTTGGCGACACCATCAAGGTCCAGTGATCCGAGCAAGCGTTTTCACCTTCCTCGCGCAGGCCGATCTGTTTGGCAAAATCTTTTTCAGGACAACCTGGTAGCCACAATGCGCCCGTACGCAAGGTTTGTTCGTAGGTCTCCTGCTTCTTGGTCATGTAACCAAAGAAGTCATTTGCGCCACCGAGCAGGAAATAGGCCTTAGCGCCCAATACGCGACCCTCATCCTTGATCGCATAATCCAGCTCGCCAAATGGCTCGCCAGGGAATGTCGATATAAACACATCGCCAATACGGATCGCGCTGACATAAGTGCCCACCACCGTACCGGTCAGGAATGGGGGCAGAACCGAACGATCAATGCGAATGTCCCGGCCATCCGTTGCGACGTTAGGATTGTTGTAATCTGCGCCTGGCTTGTAATTGAGCAGAAGGATCGGCTGCGTCATCTGCTCGCGAATAAAGGTCGACTCCACCTGCACCATGGCACCCGTGACGGGCTGCAGTTTCGCAGTGGCAGCCGCCATCAGGGCGACAAGACGCTTTCGTGCTTCATCTTCTCTTTGAGTGATGTTTCCGCTCTTGTTCCAGTCCGTCGATCCCACCGTCCCGATGGTAGCCAGCCCCATGCCGCCATACTTCGCAGCCGCTTCCTGTGTTGCCCATGCTGCCCAGTCGCCGGTTAAGCGATATTTGTCGCCGAACTTGTCGCCGTTTGTGACAGTCGCATGCGGCGCGTAGTTGACGAAGGTCAGGATGCGTTCGCCAGTATCCGCATCATCCGCAACCAGCATGCGGAACTCGTTATAGGGGTTGCCTTGATCAGGGTCATAGCCAGGCGGCAAGTTGTACGAACTATCCAGCCTTCGGACTGCTGTCCCATCCTGGTATCGCACCGGATCATCGTTCTGGTTGACGGACGCAACCTTGATTACGGCTGGCACGCGCGAATCAAAAGCTGCTACGGCGGCCTTGACCACGGAATCAGCAGTGATCTTCATGTATTCCGCGCTGACGCCACCCCAGATACCAATCGTGTCAGGCCCGTTGTGCGAATGGTCGCTGACGACAACGATATTGGTCGAAGGCACGCCGGTTGCCTGTGCAATGCGCAGGCGCACGTCGTAGATGCCGTTCATCCCGCTTTGTTCGGCCTTGTAGGCGAGGAAATAACCAATATTGGTCGTGGTGACCAAGATGAAGGTCTCATTGTTGGTACCGGTTATCGCGGTCGCTTTTGCAATCAGCGGATCTCGGATTGCAAGCGGATCCGTGCTTGGATCAGCTGAGCGGCTGCACATCGACCCGCTGCCAAAGCACACACGGCCCTTTGGATTGTGATCTGCTTCACCGGTGCCCACATAAAACACATCGGGGGGGGATGGTTCTGGAGTCTGGCCGTTGCCCCTGATGGCGTTATAAGCCGCGTACACAACATCCGAAGCCGTTCCGCCTGCACTGCCGTCATCAATCAAGCCAGCTAGTGCGTCGGTCGCTGCGCAGACACCACTGATCGGGGTACTGCCCAAGTTTTTGCGGCAGATCGATGCGACATTGTTCAGCACGGAATCGGTGCCGCGTAGCGCGGTCAGGATGGCTGGCCCTATGACAGGAATGTCCGACAGGCAGGGGGAGCCACTCGGCGCACACAAATCAAAAGCGGCACGCTGCAGATTGCCGGGACCAAACCATATGGGCGCGGTAGCACCGATGTAGTTGCGGTCCTTGCCGCAGTTCGTACCGGCGTTGGCCGGGCAGATCACCACGTAGTACCAGTCTTCCCCGCTCTCCGGTGCGACGATGGTGTGCGTTGTGTTTAGTACTCCGCCGCTGGCCTGCCCCAGATAGATTGGGTTGGCCTGACCGCCGCCGGTGTTGCTGATCAATGCGACCTGCGCGTTAAACACGCGCAGGCCTCTGATATCGATATTCAGCGTATGGGACGTGCCACTGGTCTTGATGATCGAGCCCAGCGGGAAGGCATTCTCATCATTGTCCGCGAAGTAACGGATCTGCGGGAATAGGACTTTGTTGCCGGGAGTGCCGTTGATTAGCGCGGGCAGCACAACGCTGGTGCGCCGGTTCTGCATCGCATAGTAGTAATCACGCGGGCTGCGTCCACGCGTCAGGATCAGGGTCTTGCCATCCGTCCTGGATGTCGCCCATTCGCGTTGGTGCTCGTCCTCGGAGCCGAGCGGGCTGATGTGCCAGCCCTTGGTCAGCGCCTTGGTGTACCACTCGATGTCATCACCGCCACGGATTTCCATGCCGACGACGCGTGCGTCTATGTCGTCCGACACATAAGCGACGTCATTCCAGTTGCTGCCACCCGGCACTTGGCCGAGTAACTGGTTATGCGGCTGGCTGCCGTCAAAAGGCGTCAGTGAAGGGTCTCCGCCGGGATGGTTGAAGGCCACCAGTGCGTCGGCGCCACCACCCTCTTCCACTGGACGTCGCAACCAGTTCCACATGAACTCCATGGAGGCATAGCTGCCATCCACCTTGGCGTTCATCACATTCGTCGAGAAATAGACGTTCATGTGATTGTAGTAGTCGTTGGTCCACTCAAATCCGCGCAGGCCGGTGAACCCCACGTAGTCGCCGTTGCCGTCACGCTCGGTGGCCGCCATTGCCTGCTCAAGCGTTGCAACCCACTTCAGATAATGGTCCGGATTGTCCAGATTGTTACAGCTCAAGAACTTCACCAGCGAATCCGAGTCCGCCAGTGCATTCTGGAATGGACCGGGGCTCTGGCTAGTGAACGAAGCCTGGCTTGCTGCAAGCAGGTTTTCGAAGTAAGACACGCAGACCGCCGCCGTGGTCAATGCGTACTTCTCGTTCTCGGAGTGCTCGGAGGACATCATGAAGTCGAGCTTGACGCCCGTGTCACAACCGGGCGCCGAACTGTTGGTGCAGCCATCCTTGAGGTTGTGGCCGATCCTGCCAGCCGTGAAATAGTCACGCGGGCTGGTATTAGGATCGCCGTCCGAATAGCCGCTGTGCTCGTGCACCGCGCCGGCGGCGAGGAAGAATGGTTTGCCGGCGCTCGGGTCGGTGTTGCTCTTGTACTGCGGGTCAGCAAACCCGAACTGCTCGCAGACACCCGGCAACCACTGGTAGTCGCAGAGCATACGCACGGCATGGCCGGCGGTACTCTCGCCCAGGCACTGCGGATCCAGGCTGGTACCATCCACTTCATTGCAGGACACACCAGCCAGCGGCAGCGGCGCTACTGCATTTGCCGCGCTGGTAGCGTAGTCCGGCTGGCCGCCAGTGGGGCGAACTGCATAGAGCGGCAGGTTGACAGCGGCCTTTACATTGACTGCGGCGATGGACGGATCGCGTGAGTAGGAC
>JBFKCG010000051.1:0-13494 GCA_041620675.1 Nevskiales bacterium | reverse complement strand
GGGATTATGCAGGCGACCTAGCTCATCCTCGCGGAATACGGGACAGACTTGGTAGATTGGCCCGCTACCGGCAGCCAACAGCCGTTTCATGGCGAATTCGGGCGAAGTCTGCAGCCAGCGCTGGCCAAGAATACTGGATTGGGCTACCCAGCTGTGGATGTGTGGATCAACCGTGGCCGCCGACGACAGTATCGGGGTACTGACTTCGAGCACGCCGCGCTGAGCGAAGAATTCACGAAGCCTGGCATTCAGCTGGGCGCGAGCCCTGAGCGCGTCATGCGTGGCGCGAGGACGCCAGATGGCATCACTCATGACAACGCGCCTGCATGAATGCCGGCATGGATCGCGATAATCGCGACCCACGCCGGTGTGATGTGCTTACTTGGAGGCGCGGGAGAGGTATTCACCGCTGCGGGTGTCGACCTTGATGACCTCACCCTGTGCAATGAACAGCGGGACACGGACCACTGCGCCGGTTTCCAGCTTGGCGGGCTTGCCGCCACCGCCGGAGGTGTCGCCACGAACGCCAGGGTCGGTCTCGACAATCTTGAGTTCCACAAAGTTTGGCGGGGTTACCTGCAAGGGCACGCCGTTCCACAGGGTAACCGTGCAAATGCTTTCTTCTTTCATCCAGATGGCAACATCGCCAACCACGTTCTTGTCAGCCTGCAGCTGCTCGAAGGTCACGGGATCCATGAAGTGCCAGAACTCGCCATCGCTGTAGAGATACTGCATCTCGGTATCCACGACGTCGGCACCCTCGACACTGTCACCTGACTTGAAGGTCCGTTCCGTAACGCGTCCCGTCTTCAGGTTGCGCACCTTCACGCGGTTGAACGCCTGGCCCTTTCCGGGCTTCACGCTCTCGTTCTCAAGGATGTTATAGGGGTCGCCATCAAGGATGATCTTGAGGCCGACTTTGAACTGGTTGGTGCTGTAATTCGACATGCTCTACCTGACAGGTGGTCAGCGTGGGACATTACCCGAGGATTTCCGGGGGCATAATCCCTACTGCGATACAATTTAAGGGCGGCCAATAGGTCTACTGGCCCGTTAAAGGCGCGTAATGATACCCCAGACGCTTACCAAACTGCAGCCTCCGGCCTGGCAATCGGCGCTACGCGATGCCCTCAGCGATCCGACAGAGCTGCTGAAGATGCTGGAACTTGAACCTACGGTCGATCATCTTTCCGCGACCCGGGACTTCCCCCTGCGCGTTCCGCTCGGATTTGTCTCTCGCATGCGCAAGGGCGACCCGAATGACCCCCTGCTGTTGCAGGTCTTGTCACGGGGGCTGGAGCTGGAAGACACGCCCGGATTCCATGAGGATGCGGTCGGAGACCTGGACCATGTTCGGCCTGGCGGCATACTGCATAAATATCAGGGCCGTGCGCTACTCATCACCACGGGCGCCTGTGCCGTGCATTGCCGCTACTGTTTTCGCCGGCACTTTCCTTATGAGGAACAGAATGCCTCACGCAAGGCCTGGCGTGAGGCTGTGGACACTCTGGCAGCGGATGACAGCCTGGAGGAAGTGATCCTGTCAGGCGGCGACCCCCTGTCCTTGTCAGACCGGCGACTGGCTGAACTGGCCACAGCACTGGACGACATTCCCCATCTCAAGCGCTTGCGCATACACACCCGCCTGCCGATTGTGCTGCCCGAGCGTGTTGATGACGGCTTGCTCGCCTGGCTGGGCCAGGGTCGCCTGCAGCGCGTAATGGTCCTTCACGCCAATCATGCGCAAGAACTGGACGATGCCGTGCATCAAGCCTGCCTTGCCCTTTCGGATTGCGGGGTTACCCTGCTGAACCAATCAGTTTTATTACGTAATATCAATGACGATGCAGCGACTCTTGCCAATCTGAGTGAGCGTCTTTTCGAGTGCGGGGTAATGCCCTACTATCTGCACCTTCTGGATCGTGTACGGGGTGCTGCGCATTTCGAGGTCAATGAACGGGATGCAGCCCAGATCATGCAGAACCTCGCATCTCGTTTATCTGGCTACCTGGTCCCTCGCCTTGTAAGAGAAACGGCAGGCAAACCCTACAAACTCCCAGTCGCGTGGTAATGTCAATTAGAAGCGCCTTGTTTATGCCAGGAGGCATCGCTTGACGGCAACTGCTCCAATACGGCTTATCGTAATCACGGCATCCCAGAATGATGCCGAGCGAATCGAAAGTCACCTGCGCAATGCCGGGCTAGTCGTGCGTACCGATTGGGTCTCTGACATTGATGAACTAGACGCCCACCTTGTACAAACCGACCTCGTGTTGTGCAGCACCATGAATCTGCCCAAGGCCAAGCTAAAGGAGGTCGTGGATCGCTGCAAGACCGCGTCGCACCTGGTACCAGTCGTGGGGATGAGCGATGCCATCGACGTCGGTCGTACCACACAGGCCATGCGCGCTGGCGCTCGCGACCTGGTATCGCTCCAGCAGATGGAGCACCTTCAGGCCGTCCTCGTTCGTGAAATTGAGCATACCCGGGTAGTGCGCAAGCTTCATGAGGTCAACAGCCGCTTGCAGCAAGCAGAAACACGACACGAAAGCCTGCTTCAGGACAGTACCGAGGCACTTGCCTATATCCAGGAAGGCATCCACATCCGGGTTAACCCCGCCTATGCAAAGATGTTCGGCTTTTCAGACCTAAAGTCGGTTGAAGGCCTGCCCTTGATGGACCTGATCGCGATTGAAGATCGACCGCAACTCAAACAGCACTTGCGATACGTCAAGCGTGGCCAGCCGGACAAGCCACCACAGACTTTCCAAGGCCTTGGGCTGGATGGCTCGCATTTCCCAATCAGCATGCGTTTCACGCCAACCCAGATTGATGATGAGGACTGCATTGAAGTCCTCGCGATCCTGGAACAGCCCGAGACTGAGCCGGCATCGGCTACGGAGGCCACTGAGGAAAAACCCGCGACCAGCTTTACCGGCGGGCATGGCCGTCAGTCGCTTTATACGGCACTCGAGGCGGCGTTGAAGTCGGCTGAGACACAACCGGGCATGCCGGCGCTGATGTTCATCCGGGTCGACAACATGGAGCGTGTCGAGCAACGCCTTGGATTTGATCAGGCTGACCGGGTGTTTAATGAGCTGGCGGCCTTCATCCTCGGCTCATGCAAGCCAGACGACCATAGCTTCCGCTTCTCCAGCAGCGAATTTGTCCTGCTCACCAACCAGGCAGATATGCAAAAACTGGCGGCATCTGCCAAAACCTTGCAGAACGCTGTCAGTTCCCAGGTTCTTGGGGGAGAGGAGCACCCTACCTCATTGACCATCAGCATTGCCGTCCTGCCCCTGGTCTGGCACTCCGACACCCAGGAAATCCTGCGTGAGGCTCGCCAGCAGGTCACCAACCTCCAGGGTCGCCAGGGCACTGGCATTTACCTGGAAGAGCAGCGTGACCACACCGGCTCGCCACAACAACAGGAAAAAGCCTGGGTACTCAGGATCAAACACGCGCTGGACAACAATCTGTTCCGCCTGATCTACAAGAACATCGTCAATCTGGAGGGTGAGTCCAGCCACCTGCAAGATGCACTAGTTCGAATGCTGGGCGACAAGGGCGAGGAAATCCAGGCGGTTGAATTCGTATCGATTGCCGAGCGCAACGGCCTCATGCTCATGATTGACCAGTGGGTGGTTTTACAGGCCCTGCTGAGCATCAGCTCGCGACGCAAGACCGAGCAGGATGATGGATTGTTCTTGCGCCTGTCCGAGAATACGCTGGTCGCAGCTGACAAGTTTTTACCCTGGCTGCTAAAGCAGATCAAGGGGTATCCGGTGCGGGCAGATGCCCTGTACCTGACCTTCACCGAGACCAATCTGCTGGACAATCTGGCTCAGGCCAAGCAATTGTTTGCTGACCTCAAGAAACTCAAAATACGTACGGCCATCAGTCACTTCGGTGTCTCACCCCAGTCCGTGCAGCTGCTGGAACAACTTCCGGTGGATTTTGTACGTCTTGATGCCGCGGTCATCAAGGCTTTGATCAACCCCAAGGCGGGCGAGAAAGTGAGTGACACGCTGCGCCAGGCACGACAGAAGGGTGTGCGCATCATTGCCAAGCAAGTGACCGACGCACAGACCATGGCCATGTTATGGACGCTCGGTGTTCACTTCATTGAAGGTGATTACGTGATCAAGCCTGATTTTGAGGCGACCCTGCCTCCCTGATACAGCAGGCATGAAAAAAGCCGGAGGAAGCAGCTTCCACCGGCTTTAACAATTTCTCAGCAATTAATTGCGTGTATAGGTCGCGCTCTTCAGGGCCTCGATGCGTACATCAAGCGGCGGGTGAGTCATGAACAGGGCACGCATGCCCTGGGCCAGCCCCCCATTGATGCCGAAGGCCTGCATCTGCTCCGGCAGTTGCGATGGCGTGTGCGCGGACTTGAGACGCTCAAGCGCACCAATCATCTTGTTGACGCCCGCAAGCTTGGCGCCACCGGCATCGGCGCGGTATTCACGCTGGCGTGAGAACCAGCACACGATGATGCTGGCCAGTATTCCGAGCACAATCTGGGCCACGATAACCGACACGAAATAGCCGATGCCATGGCCTCGCTCGTTCTTGAGGACAACTCGGTCGATGACATGACCAATGACACGCGCCAGGAAGAATACAAAGGTGTTCACAACACCCTGGATCAGGGTCAATGTCACCATGTCGCCGTTGGCGACATGGCTGATCTCATGGCCAAGCACCGCCTCGACTTCATCCTGGCTCATTCTCTGGAGCAGGCCGGTGCTAACCGCCACCAGTGCGTTATTGCGATTCATGCCAGTGGCAAAGGCGTTGACATCGGGCGAGTCGTAAACCGCTACCTCCGGCATATCAATCCCTGCCTGTCGGGCCTGACGCTGGACGGTTTGCAATAGCCAAGCCTCGGCCGAGTTACGCGGCTTCTCGATGACCTGCGCACCCGTGGTGCGCTTGGCCACCCACTTGGAAATAGCCAGTGAGATGAAGGCACCGCCAAACCCGACCACTGCGGACATGATCAGCAAGGCTTCATAATTCAGCCCATACCCACCCTCGTCCAGGATGCGATCCACACCCAGCAGGCGCAGCACGATGCTCAGGACGACCAATATCGCGATATTGGTGGCGATCAGCAGAAATACGCGTTTCATATACTAGTTAGACCCCTGTGTTTCGTTCTATGCCTTAGATGCGGGCAACGGACCTAAGTTTCAAGTGCTGATACTACGCCAGGACGATCTCAAGCTGCTGAACCCGGCGATAACCCTGGGGCAGGACATGTCCACGCTGGGCACGAGTCCCGCGATAGTGCTCGAGATCAGCCCATTTAGTCGTCATGAAGCGCTGGCCACTATACAGCTTCAAGGCAGCGCCCTCTGGCAGGATTCCCCAGGCCGTAATGACGTCGTCCCCGCGTAACTGAATGATCTTGTTGCCCTTGCCACGCGCCAGTTCCGGCAGTTCAGACACCGGGAAGATCAGCATGCGGCCCTCGGCGGTGACTGCCACCAGGTGCGGGTTGGGCCCCTCTGGCAATGCGAGGGGTGGCAATACACCAGCCCCCTTGGGCACATTCAAGAGGCTCTTGCCAGCCTTCTTGTTGGAGAGCATTTCTTCGACCTTGCAGACGAACCCGTACCCCGCCCGGCTTGCCAGCACACAGCGCTCGCCACTGCCCGCACTCAGCAGGACGCCGGCAAAGCTTGCGCCTGGCGGAGGGGACAGCCTGCCTGTCAACGGTTCACCTTGCCCACGGGCGGACGGCAAGTTGTGGGCCGGCAGTGTATAACTGCGCCCCGTCGAATCAATCAGGAGTACCTGCTGGTTACTGCGGCCCTTGCCGGCCTGCAGGAATTCGTCGCCAGCCTTGTAGGACAGGCTGACGGGGTCAATGTCGTGGCCCTTGGCTGCACGAATCCAGCCCATTTTCGACAGGACGACTGTTACCGGTTCGGTTGGGATCAGTACTGTCTCATCCATGGCTTCTGCAGCTTCACGCTCGACGATTGGCGAGCGACGCTTGTCGCCAAATTTCTCGGCGTCCGCTCGGATTTCCTCGCCAATCAGCTTCTTTAGCTTGGCACTGGAACCCAGTATCTTTTCCAGTTGCTGCTTCTCCTGCGAAAGCTCGTCCTGCTCACCACGAATTTTCATTTCCTCGAGCTTGGCCAGATGGCGCAGTTTGAGTTCGAGTATGGATTCCGCCTGCAAGTCACTGAGCTTAAAGCGCTTCATCAGGACCGGCTTGGGCTCTTCCTCCCTGCGGATGATCTTGATCACCTCGTCAATGTTCAGGTAAGCCGCCAGCAGGCCCTCGAGGATATGCAGGCGCGCATCCACCTTGTCCAAGCGCCACTGCAGGCGTTTCTTGACCGTGGCCTTGCGAAATTCCAGCCACTCGGCAAGTAATTCCTTCAGGTTCTTGACCTGCGGACGCCCATTCAGGCCAATCAGGTTGATGTTGATGCGATAGGTGCGTTCCAGGTCTGTGGTCGCGAACAGATGTTTCATCAATTCATCGACATCGACCCTGTTGGATCGTGGCGTGATGACCAGGCGAGTGGGATTCTCATGATCTGATTCATCGCGCAGGTCTTCCACCATGGGCAGCTTCTTGGCCTGCATTTGTGCCGCGATCTGCTCCAGGACCTTGGCGCCAGATACCTGGTACGGCAAGGCGATGACGACGATATCGTCGTCTTCCTTTTCCCACTTGGCACGCATGCGTAGCGAACCATTGCCGGCCTTGTACATGGCCAGGATCTCCGAACGCGGCGTAATGATCTCGGCATCCGTCGGGAAATCCGGCCCCTTGACGTACTTCATCAGGTTGTGAACGGTGGCATCCGGATTATCCAGCAGGTGGATACAGGCTTCGGCGACCTCACGTAGGTTGTGCGGGGGGATGTCCGTCGCCATGCCGACGGCTATGCCGGTAGTGCCATTGAGCAGCACGTTTGGCAGACGCGCAGGCATAACCTTGGGTTCATCCAGGGTGCCGTCGAAATTGGGCACCCAGTCCGCAGTGCCCTGCCCGAGTTCGCTCAGCAGCACCTGGGCATAAGCCGTAAGACGTGCCTCGGTATAACGCATGGCGGCGAATGATTTGGGATCGTCTTGTGAACCCCAGTTGCCCTGGCCATCCACCAAGGGGTATCGATAGCTGAAAGGCTGCGCCATCAGCACCATGGCCTCATAGCAGGCCGAATCACCGTGGGGATGGTATTTACCGAGGACGTCACCGACTGTGCGGGCCGACTTTTTGTGCTTGGAAGCAGCCGACAGTCCCAGTTCGCTCATCGCATAGACAATGCGACGCTGCACAGGCTTGAGCCCATCACCAATATGCGGCAGGGCGCGGTCCAGAATGACGTACATCGAATAATCGAGGTAGGCCTTCTCGGTAAAAGTTTTGAGCGGTAGACGCTCGATGGTCGTATCCAACATGGTCTATACCTCAGCCAGGTCGCCCTTGGTTTCCAGCCACTGCTTGCGGTCGCTTGCGCGCTTCTTGGCCAGCAGCATGTCCATCAGCTTGTGCGTGTCATCGCCTGATTCGAGCGTGAGCTGGACCAGTCGCCGTGTATCCGGCGCCATGGTGGTCTCACGCAACTGGATCGGATTCATCTCGCCCAACCCCTTGAAGCGCGTGACGCTGACCTTGCCGCGCTTGCCTTCGGCACTGATGCGGTCTAGCACGCCCTTCTTTTCGTCCTCATCCAGCGCGTAATAGACGTCCTTGCCCACATCAATTCGGAACAAGGGCGGCATCGCCACAAAGACGTGCCCTTTGTGCACCAGCGTGGGGAAATGACGTACGAACAGCGCGCAGATCAGCGTGGCGATATGGGCACCATCGGAATCCGCGTCAGCCAGGATGCAGATCTTGCCGTAACGCAATCCGTTGAGGTCGGCGCTGCCCGGCTCGGCGCCAATGGCCACTGAGATATCGTGGATTTCCTGTGATCCCAATACCTCATCGTGTGCCACTTCCCAGGAATTCAGGATCTTGCCGCGCAGCGGCAGGATGGCCTGGAATTCGCGATCACGGGCCTGCTTGGCGGAGCCACCAGCAGAATCGCCTTCAACCAGGAATAATTCCGTGCGCTTGAGGTCCTGTGAGCTGCAGTCTGCCAACTTGCCAGGCAATGCCGGACCACTCGTCACCTTCTTGCGCACAACTTTCTTGCCGGCACGCAGTCGTTTCTGGGCGTTGTTAATGGTGAACTGGGCGATGGCATCGCCAATCTGGGCATGCTGGTTCAGCCATAGGCTGAAGGCATCCTTGACCACGCCGGAGACGAAGGCCGCCGCCTCGCGCGAGCCCAATCGTTCCTTGGTCTGTCCTGCGAACTGGGGGTCATGCATCTTGAAGGACAGCACATAGGACAGGCGATCCCAGACATCTTCCGGTGCCAGTTTCACGCCGCGCGGTAACAGGTTACGGAACTCGCAGTAGTCACGCAGCGCATCAGTCAGGCCCGAGCGCAGTCCATTGACGTGAGTGCCACCCTGCTCGGTGGGGATCAGGTTGACGTAGCTTTCCATGACCAGGTCGCCACCCTCTGGCAGCCAGGCCAAAGCCCACTCAACACCCTCACGCTCCGCCTTCATGCGGCCAATGAATGGTTCGGCCGGCAACAGGTCAAAGCCCTGTAAAGCCTCCATCAGGTAGTCCCTTAGCCCATCCTGATAACACCAGTCGCCCTTTTCTCCGCTCGCTTCGTCACGAAACTGCACGCGTAGGCCGGGACACAGCACCGCCTTGGCCCGTAGTACATGCTGGATCTTGGCCACGGAGAATTTCGGGCTGTCGAAATACTTGGGATCGGGCCAGAAACGCAGGGTTGTGCCGGTATTTCGCTGACCAACCTCACCCACCACCTCAAGCTTGGATTTTGGCTCGCCATGGGCAAAGGACATGTTGTATTCCTTACCCCCGCGCCTTACCCATACCTCAAGGTTCTTGGACAAGGCGTTTACCACCGACACGCCGACCCCATGCAGGCCACCGGAGAATTGGTAGTTCTCGTCCGAGAACTTACCCCCCGCGTGCAGCGTGCAAAGGATGACTTCAACGCCGGGTTTCTTGAGCTTGGGATGCAGGTCAACCGGCATTCCACGGCCGTCATCCTCAATACTCATGGAGCCGTCCTTGTAAAGGATGACGCTAATGTTCTTGGCAAATCCCGCTAATGCCTCATCGACGCTGTTGTCGATGACTTCATGTGCAAGGTGGTTGGGACGTTGCGTATCGGTGTACATGCCCGGTCGCTTGCGCACCGGGTCGAGGCCGCTAAGGACTTCAATTGCGGCGGCGTCGTAGGTCTTGGCCATCGGGCTCCTGCGGGTAAGACAAAAACTTTTCGGAACTGCGGCACGGTACTGGATGCGCCCCCCCGGAAGCAAGGCCATGGCCTGCAGGCTGCCGCAATCCGGCGCTTCACGCTAAACTGGCGTCCTGATGTACCGTTACCCGCCTCGGCATGATCATGAGCGATAAAAAAAGCCGCGTCAGCGAATTCGAGAAATCACTGGCCGAACTCGAGGCCCTTGTCGAACGCATGGAGTCTGGAGAATTATCGCTGGAAGAGTCCATGAAACAGTTTGAGCGCGGCATCCAGCTGACCCGCGCCTGCCAACAGCAGCTCAAGCAGGCCGAGCTGAAGGTCCAGCAGCTGGTCCAGAAGAGCGGCAATGCGAAACTCGAAGACTTCGCAGACGACTCTAACAGCGACTAAGCACGTGTCATTCCCCGATCGCCTCCCCGCGTACATCGCGCGCGTCGAACAGGTGCTTGATCGCTGGCTCCCCCCTGCCGGCCAGAAGCCCGCATCCCTGCACAAGGCCATGCGATATGCCGTGCTGGATGGTGGCAAGCGCCTTCGCCCCACCCTGCTCTATGCCACAGGCGAAACCCTGGGACTGGCCCCTGACCAGCTGGATGCTGCCGCCGCCGCGATTGAAATGATCCATGGGTATTCGCTGGTCCATGATGACCTGCCCGCGATGGATGACGACGAGCTGCGACGTGGGCGTCCCACCTGCCACAAGGCATTTGGCGAGGCGACGGCCATACTCGCCGGCGATGCCCTGCAGGCATTGGCATTTCGCGTGCTGGCATGGGATAGCGCGCTGAAAACCCCGGACAGCCGGCGTGTCAGCATGCTCCGTCTGCTGGCAGATGCCTGTGGCTCACTCGGGATGGCGGGCGGTCAAGCAATAGACCTTGATGCCATCGGGCAAAAGTTGAGTGTTGACGAGGTTGAAGAAATGCACCGGCTCAAGACCGGCGCATTGATTCACGCCAGCGTCATGCTGGCAGCGCTGGCGGCACCCGAAACAACGGACAGCCAGCTACAGGCACTCGATGCCTATGGCCAGGCGGTTGGACTGGCCTTCCAGATCCAGGATGACATCCTTGACGAAGAAGGGGCTACCGACACCCTGGGCAAGACCCAAGGCAAGGATCGCCTGCATGATAAGCCCAATTACCCCACGATCGCGGGCTTGCCAGAGGCCAAGGCTAGAAGTCGTGAGCTCGCTGACAGCGCGATACACAGCCTTGCCCCCTTTGGCGATGCCGCGGACCCCTTGCGCTGGTTGGCCAATTACGTTGTCCAGCGCAATTCTTGAGTCGTTTTACTTGCCTGCATTCAGAGCCCGCCAGGAAATTCGGCTTGCTGCGACGTCCCCTGCGGCGGATAATCCCGTAAAATCGCACTCGTATTGCCGCGAATGGAACGCCGCGAATGACCCTGTCCCCTAGTTATGAGCTGCTCGGCAGCATCAACCAGCCTGCTGTCCTGCGCAAACTGCCACAGGACAAGCTGGAGCCACTTGCTGCGGAACTGCGTCGTTACCTGATCGAGACCCTTGCACGCGTGGGGGGACATTTTGCGGCCAATCTGGGCACGGTTGAGCTGACACTTGCGCTGCACTACGCTCTGGACACCCCACATGATCGCCTGATCTGGGATGTCGGACACCAAAGCTACCCACACAAGATCCTCACGGGCCGCCGGGCACAGTTGGAAACTATCCGGCGCAAAGGTGGACTGGCCCCGTTCACTGCACGCCAGGAAAGCCCTCACGATATCTTCGGTGCAGGCCACTCCAGCACCTCATTGTCAGCGGCAGCGGGCATTGCGCTGGCAGGTCGGCTAAAAAACGAGAAGCGTCGCGTGGTTGCCATCATCGGTGACGGCGGCATGACGGCTGGCATGGCATTCGAGGCGTTGAATCACATTGGTCAGCTCGGCCTCGATGTCATGATCATCTACAACGACAATGACATGTCCATATCAGAGAACGTCGGCGCCCTTCGCGACCATTCCGCACGGGTCATTGCACGCGGAGACTACCGCTCACCAACCGCAAAAGAGACCGGGACCCAAGCTCGCCCGGCCCACTGGAAGCTGGAAAAACGTGCCATCGGTGATACACCGGCACTGACTGAAGCCAATGGCGCGATCTTCGAAACCCTCGGCATCACCTACTACGGGCCATTTGATGGCCATGACCTCAATAGCCTGATCGAGGCGATCAATTCCCTGAAAGATCACCAAGGGCCCTGCTTGTTGCATGTTGCGACCGTCAAGGGCAAGGGATTTGAGCCGGCAGAGCGTGAACCCATCAAGTACCACGGCGTAACCAGCTTTGACCCGGTTACTGGGGAAATGCCGAAGAAATCGGGTGGACACCAAACCTATACCGAGGTTTTTGGCGACTGGTTATGTGATGCGGCAGCCAGCGACCCACTCGTTGTCGGCATCACGCCGGCCATGCGTGAAGGCTCGGGACTCGTCGAATTCTCGCGTCGTTTCCCCGACCGTTACTTTGATGTTGCCATCGCTGAACAGCATGCCGTCACGCTCGCAGCAGGAATGGCCGCCGAGGGAATGAAGCCGGTCGTCGCCATTTACTCGACCTTCCTGCAACGCGGCTATGACCAGGTCATTCATGACGTCGCCGTGCAGAACCTGCCCGTCCTGTTCGCACTCGACCGGGGCGGGCTGGTTGGACCGGATGGTGCAACCCATCATGGGGCTTTTGACCTGAGTTACCTGCGCTGCTTGCCCAACATGGTGGTCATGGCACCGTCAGACGAGAATGAATGCCGTCGGATGTTGAGTACCGGCCTCAACATCAAGCAGCCCAGCGCCGTGCGCTATCCGCGGGGCAGCGGCATCGGGCAAGAAATCGAATCCAACAGCAAGCCACTGGCCGTTGGCAAAGCGCGAATCGTGCGCCAGGCCATAGGACGTCGCCAGCCGCGCGTGGCCATCCTTGCCTTTGGCACCATGGTGCATCCTGCCCTGGAAGCCGCCGAAATCCTCGATGCCAGTGTGGTAGACATGCGCTTCATCAAGCCCCTGGATGAGGCGATGATCCTGGACATGGCGAATGAAAATGACCTCATCGTCACGCTTGAGGACAACGTGCTCATGGGTGGCGCGGGAAGTGCCGTGAATGAAGTCCTGCTGACACAGCATGACAACGTCGCCGTACTGAACCTTGGACTTCCCGACCAGTTTATCGAACATGGCGGCCGTGAGGAGCTGCTGGCAGACCTCGGGTTAGATGCCAGTGGCATCCAGCGCAGCATCCAGAAACGCTTGCGCAGCCGCGACCTGGATCAGCGCGCAGCCACCAACAACCGCGCCTGAGAGCTCGATCCTAGTAACGGCCGGGTAAGCGACTGATCTCAGCCAGCCTCCAATACCCGGCGTCAGCTGGCATAGACTCAATGCGATCTTCCAGCGTGTCATCGAACGCCGAGAGAAAATCCAGCCCGGTGCGCGCCTCAATCTCGTCAACACTGACGATGAACTGATCCAGTGGCTCGTCTCCTCGCACCGCCTGCGGCATGATAAACGCCAGGACTTTGGGTTCCTCAATCCCTTCGTCCACCAGAATCCGGTAGAAGGCATCCGGGATTTCGACGCCACTGCGCAGGTGCTGGATATCCTCGTCAAAGATTGGCCCAGCGAAGACCCAGACTCCCTCGAACCATTCAGCAAAGCGATCGGCCTCTATTTCCTCTATCCGCTGCCATAGCTTCTGGTTGAGCGCCGGTGTCTGTGGCGAGATATTGCTCATGAGGAATGTCTGGCGTTGCGCGCTTTGGCCATAAACCTGTGCAATCAGCCAACTGGGTGCCAAATGGCCGCGTTGGTAGCCACTGCGTGAGTAGTCGCGCGTGTCGACGCGAACCCATGTACGGTAATCAACAGCAAAATCCCTTGGGCGGCGATATGCACGTCGATTGGTGATGGGTCGGGCCTGGTAACAAACCCATAAGGGGTTGCGCCTAAGCTCAGAGTAGCCCACCCAGAAGCCCTCGTTTTCGAGAGTGCGTGTCCATGTTTTCAATGAAAAGCCCAGTTGCGTGGGCAGGCCGCCATAGACTTCATGTTGGCTGGATTGTCGCTCGGGCTCCGTTGCTCCGATGCCAGATGTCGAAGCAATGACGGCCACGAATAGCAGGATTGCCAGCAGAGT
>JBFKCG010000050.1:0-13543 GCA_041620675.1 Nevskiales bacterium | reverse complement strand
GGTGAACCGGGCAGCCAGTGTGGACCGTACAGGTTGGCAAAGCCGCGCTTGCGCAGTACGTGGAATTCCCCGCCAACGATCACGGCATTCTTGCCGAAGATGACCTCGATGCCATTGCCAGTGGGCAGCAGGCGATAGGACAGCAGGTTGGGTCGCCGATCCGGTTGCTGGTCGAGTCGCTCCTCGTTCTGCACGAAAGCCTGCCAGCTTGCGGCATCAACTCGCCAGCGGGCGATGACATCTTCGCCGCGCGCAAGCCGGTCATATTGCCAGGCGTCAACGGCCTTGATGATTGTGAATACAAAGGCAACGGGCGCCACCAGTATCCCGCTGATGCCGAGTACGGCCTGCAGCGTCAGGCCGCGCCCGGCGTCGGGCATCAGGAACGCGCTGCTTGCCGCTGCCATGGCGAACAGGAAGATTAGTCCGGCGATATTGCGCGCCAGGCCCGGTTCACTTTTCAGGCGGCGCATGGCCTGCGCGCTCAGCCGGCCGCTGCCTTCTTCCTGCTCGACCGCTTGGCGGCTTTTTTGCGGGGTGCCTTGCGCGGACTGGCTGTGGTGGCGTTTGACTTGATGCCGCAGGCCTTTTCCAGTTCAACCAGCGCATCCGAGCTGTACACCGCCAGTCGCTGCAGGCTGGGGATGGCATCGCGGTCGCCCAGGAAGCCCAGCGCAATGCGGTCCTTGTAGCCGACCAGCGTGATGTTGATGGCATAGCCATCGAACAGGAAAGAGACTGGATACATGGCCTCCAGCTCGGCACCCATCAGGTACAGCGGTTGCCGTGACAAAACCACATTGGATACCACCGTGTTGAAGAACGGTGGCAGCTTGGGCAGTACCCCTGTCATCTGGCCCAGGATCAGGGGGGACAGGCCCAGCATCGCGAACTGCATCAGCGACACCGGCGTCATTTCCTGCAGCTCATCCTTGCTGCGCGTGGTGACGCGGTTGATCAGCTCAAGCCGTTCACGCGGACTGCTGACATCCGTGCCCAGCGGCACGACAAACCCGGCAACGGCGTTACCAGACTTGCCATCGGGCCGCGACAGTCCCATGGGTACGGAGGCGAGCAGCGACTTGTCCGGCAAGGCATCCTGCTCGATCAGGTAGCGGCGAATGGCGCCACCGCAGATCGCCAGGCAGACGTCGTTCACCGTGGTGTTGGTGGCAACCGCAATGGCCTTGATGCGCGAGAGGTTGAGGATCTGTGTGCCCAGGCGACGTTGCTGGGAAACCGCCACGTTGAACAGGCTGCGTGGTGTTGACAAGGCCATGCGTGCGCCGCTGTCCTCGCCTCTTGCCATCTTGGACAGGCCCTTGAGCAGGTCCTTGATGCCGCGCGCCTGCTCCGCCGCGCTGCGTGCCGGTTTCCTGAGCCGGTCGAGCAGGGAAGGCGGCTCATCCGCCTCGAGTGTGGGTTCCGGCTTTGATGCCAGCACCCAGGGACCTTCCGATTTTTCCTCATGGGGATCAGTCGAGAGCCATTTCTGCACCATGCGCATGGCACCCATGCCGTCGATCGCGCAATGATGCGCCTTGAAGTAGAGCGCGAAACGCCGGTTCTCCAAGCCTTCAATCAAGTGGCACTCCCACAAGGGACGGCTCAGGTCGAGCGGATGCGAATGCAGTCGTGCCACCAGCTGGCCCAGTTCACGCTCGCCGCCCGGATAGGGCAGGGCGGAGTGGCGCAGGTGATAGTCCATCTCCAGCTCGACTTCCTCCCACGCCGGCGCCAGGCGTGACAAGCGTCCCTTGGCCAGGCGACAGCCAAACGGAGGCGGCATGAAGGGATACTCGCGCATCCTCTCCAGCAGCACGCGCAGGAAATCGGGGGGTGCATCCTTGGGCAGCTGGAAGGTCATCAACGCGCCGACATGCATCGGCGTGCGCTTGGATTCCATGCGCAGGAAGGCTGCGTCAATGGGGCTCAGGTAATTTTTCTTGGCCATGAATCATCCTCTGCCGGGCCTGTCTGCAGACCAAATCGGGGCAATGCCGTGAGATCGGTTTTTCATAAGGTGCCTGATTTTGCGCGTGACGGCTATCGGTGGTCGCGTATTCCGTTGTTTTACGAGAGGTGGCACCACTCGCGCGCGGGCGCAGGTGATGGCAATTCGGGCCTTCTTGCAGGCCAGACTCCCCTAGGATCTAGCCTCCCTAGTCAATTCGGGTGAGGCTAGTCACCCCCCGCGCCACTAGGGTATGGTTCTCGGGATATTCCAATAATTTTAGTGTGCTAGGGGGAGTGATCATGAGTCAGTTTGGGAGGCATATCTCGGCATGGGATAGGGCTCGTGGTGTACGCATCGCGCTGGGTTTGGTGACCGCCATCGGCATGAGCAGCACGGCGACCGCCGGCACCTTCGATTTCTGGGGCATAGATGGCAGTTACAAGGCCACGCTCGGTTACGCTGGCGCCATGCGCATGGAAGACCCGGATCCGGCGCTGATCACGGACGAAGTCGATCCGTTCAGGACGGTGAACCCGAATCCACCAACTAATCCATACCCCGGCTTCACCAACTCGGGCCTGCCCAAGTCCATCAACTACGATGACGGCAACCGCAACTTCGAGAAAGGCGATCTGGTCAACAATCGCATGAGCATCTTCACCGAGTTGCAACTGCGCCGCAAAAACTATGGCTTTGTCATCAGCGGGGATGCCTTCCGCGACGAGTCCTATCTGGACCCGAACGCCAACAACACGCCTGAGGGTAACGAGAGGAGGGTCAACAAGACTGAAAACCCGGTCAACAAGTTCACAGACGATGCGGTTGAGTTCAGCGGCCAGCGCGCGCGCCTGCTCGAGGCCTACGTAACCGGCGACTGGGGTCTGTTTGATGACTCCATGTTCCTCAACGTGCGCGTAGGCGAACATGTGGTGGCCTGGGGTGAGAGCCTGTTCAACTCCGGCCTGATGCTGGCCATGGGTCATGCGGATGCCACGCGTGCGTTCGTGCCAGGTGCGGAGATCAAGGAAATCCTGCTGCCGCATAACCAGATCTCGGCGACCTTGGCTTTGACGCCAGAGCTGAGCCTGATGTCCTATTACAAGTTCGAGTTCGATCCCACGGAAATCTTCCCGGTCGGCCATTTCTTCTCGCCAACCGACGTCGTCGGCCCCGGTGCGGAATTTGTGTATGGCTCGCAAAACCCGGCGTTTGCCGATGGCTGCGTGGGCCTGTTCCCGCCTCCCTTTGATGCCGTCTGCAGCCCGCCCGGTCTGCCGCCGGGTTCCGGTGGTCCGTTGCTGAATGCGCCGCCCAGAATTCTGGTTTACCGCGAGGCTGACATCAATCCGGACAAGGACGGCCAGTGGGGCATTGGTGGCAACTACCAGCTCACGCCAAGCACAGGCGTTGGTCTGTACCACATCCGCTACCACAGCCCCAACCCAACGGTGAAGCTGAACATGGGCTTTGCCTTTGTTGGCAGCACGCCACCGGCAGTACTGGGCCAGCCACCGGGCCCCAACGTGGATGTCACCACCGAAGCCTTCAACCAGCCAGTACCGACGAGCTATAACGTCCTGTACTACGGTGACATCAAGATGACCACCGTCAGTGTCAGCACCGTGCTGGGTGGCATCAGCTATACCGCCGAGCTGTCACATCGTGATGGCATCGACGTGCAAGCGGCGGCCATTATCTCGGGCGTCAGCTCACCGATCTTCACCCCGGGCAAGGTCAACCAGCTACTCTTGTCGAGCCTGTATGTGGCGAATCCGAAATTCATCCTTGATGAAATTGCGGTGATTGGCGAAATCGCGCATTTCCGGGTACAGGACTTTGAGCACATCCAGGGCGAGCCCGGCATTGAGCCCGAAGGCAATGGCGATGTCCTGTTCACCGATGACAAGTCCACCGGCCTGCAGATGCTTGCGCTGGGCAAGAAGCGCAATGCCTTCCCGGGCTGGGACCTGCTCACCACCTTCACCTATGGCGAGATCTACAAGGGTAACCCGCCAATCACGGGCGCCTTTGGCGCGCTGTTTGGCGAAGGCGATCGTCGTGTCAGCCTGAACGTGGGCGTGCAGTACCTGCAGAACTTCGAGGTCGGCCTGGGCTACACTTGGTTCATGGGCGACGGCGAGGCACGAATGCATGACAGCTATGTGGTTCCACAGAACCCGTTCGTGGATCGTGACTACATGTCGCTCAATATCAAGTACAACCTGTAACCGTACGCGGCCTGCCGGACCAGACGGCAGGCCGCGTTTTCCAATCTAGGATTCTGGCCGCAATGAGTAGTACCGCCGCCATCAATCCCCAGGAATTCCGTCGTGCCTTGGGCAACTTCGCTACCGGGGTCACTATCATCACCACGCGTGCCGAGGATGGCAGCGAGATCGGCCTGACCTGCAGCAGTTTCAACTCGGTATCACTCAATCCCCCGCTGGTGTTGTGGAGCCTCGAGAACAACGCCAAGAGCCTGCCTGTCTTCCTCAAGAAACCGAACTGGGCAGTCCATGTGCTGGCCTCAGACCAGGAAGCCTTGTCCACGCGCTTTGCGCGGCGCGGCGAGGACAAGTTCAGCGGCCTGGATCTCGAGACCGGGGTCGGTGATGTGCCGTTGCTGACGGGCTGTACCGCCCGCTTCCAGTGCCGTACCGCGTTCCAGTACGATGGCGGGGACCACACCATTTTCGTCGGCGAAGTGTTGTCATTCGACAGCAGCGAAAGGCCACCGCTGGTTTTCCATGGTGGCAAATACGCCCATGCCACGCGCCGTGATGCGCCGGACACCAAGCCACGCAGTGCCTACCTGGCGGGCAGCTTTGGCGAGGATTTCCTCGGTTACCTGTTGGGGCGCAGTCACTTTCGCTTCTTCGCGCAGATACGGCCGCATCTGGCCGAGATGCAGTTGAGCGACGAGGAGTTCTACGTGTTATCCGCGCTGACACTCAAGCGCAGCATGACCATCGGTGAGCTCACTGCCGGCATGGATGGCGTGCTGGATGACAGCTGCCGCAAGTCTATTGATGCGCTGGTCAAGCGCGGCCTTGCCTACGAGGTCGCAGTGGTGGCGGAAGCGCAAAGCCCCGAGTACCAGCTGACCGAGGAAGGTCGTGCCTGTGCACTAAAGCTGATCTCGGCGTCAAAAGCGGTAGAGTCACATGTGCTCGAAGCCATGGGCGAGGCCGATGCGCCGGTACTCAAGTCACTGTTGAACCGCTTGTTGTCAGTGATTGACCCCGCGGCCGCAGTCCTGTGGGAAGACCGTAACCGCCGCAAGTAGCAATACGCTCCTGTCTTTGCCTTTGCTTGATGTGGGTACGATCGCGGATGCGATCGTATACCTGCGCGTAGTGCATGACTAAGCCATGTAGTGGCCGCCATTCACGTCCAGTGATGCGCCGGTCACCACGCTGGCGTAATCCGACACCATGAACAATGCCGCGCGTGCGCATTCCTCATCGGGCGGAATACGGCCAATGGGTATCTGTGAGGCCACCTGAGCGATGAGCGAACCCACGGGCACCTTGTTCTGCTGGGCCTGCCATTCCATGTAACCCTGCACCGGCGCTCCCCACATCCAGCCCATATGCACGGTATTCACACGAATACCTTCGGGCCCCAGTTCCTTGGCCAGCCATTTGGTGGAATTGGCCAGTGCGGCCTTGGAGGCGGCATAGCCGGCCTCGCCCAGGGGCGGGATCTGGCGCACGGCCATGGTGTTGATCATGACGATGGCACCGGACTTCTGCTGCTTCATCTGCGGGATCACGGCCTGTGTCAGCTTGAGTGTCCCAATCAGGTTGGTGGCAATCGGCCCGCTCATCCAGGCATCCAGGTCAGCGCTGGAGGCGTAGTCCATGTCGCCGTGATAAAAGGCGCTATTCACCAGCGCGTCGATTCGCCCGAATGCCTTGATGGCCGCCGCGGCCAGTGCCTCGCACTGCTCACGGTCGGTGATGTCGGTTACCTGCTTCAGGACCTTGGTGTCTGTCCCCAACGCCTTGATGCGTGCCTCGGCGTCATCCAGCTTGCCGATGCTGCGCGCGGCGCAAACCACGCCGGCGGCGCCTTCGCGTGCGGCCTCGATCGCGAGCTTGACGCCCAGGCCTGGGCCAATGCCGGAAACGATCACGATCTTGTCTTTGAGCAGCATAATTCGGTCCTCTTGAATGTTTGTTGACGTCACCCCTCGTTTCGCGAAGCGAGGGGCATGGTGTGCGAGCCAACTGATGCCCGGTTCTCCGCCGGCCTCAGAATGGCAGAGTCCTAGGCTCCAAAATGCCGCGCGCGATACTCGGAAAAATCTCGCTTGATCTGATCTGGACTCAGGCCGAAATGTTCGCTGGCGTATTCATGGGTACCGCGTGCGCTGCGCTGGTTATCATCGAGCCATTGCTGCATCGCAGTGGCGGCTGCGGGCGACAGTGTCATCCCCGCCCAGGCATAAATCTCGCGAACTACTTCCATGGGACGCTTGACCGTGTCCTCGAAACGCACATCGAAGAAATTCTCAGGCATTGTTTCACGGACAGCCTGAGTCGCCTTGAAGGCGCGTGCCATCAGGGCATTCCACTCCTGGCCCGCGGCGGCGGAATCTACGTCATCGCTGTGCAAGTGCCAGAGCGTGTCGATGAAGCTGGCGATGGAGGGAATCGTTTCGACCGGGTCGCGATGGGTCTGGATGATCCTGGCGTCCGGGAACTCGGCCAATAGCAGCTTCATTCGCAGCAGGTGATGCGGCGACTTGAGTACCCAGCGCTCGGCCTCAATGCCGCGCGCGCGCTTTTGCCACTGCAGGTACTTCATGGCTCGCTTCAGGTAATCGTAGGCGGGCTTCTCGCTGATGCTGTAGAGCCAGTCCATATAGGATGGAACATGGGCGTAGGAGTTGAAGGCCGACATGAAGGAGTGCTCCATGAGCATCACTTCCTCATCAGCCTGTTCGGCATCGATCGGGTGGATTGTCATCAGCTTCGGTACAAACTCCACCATGAGCTTGACGTCTTGGCGGGCGCGCTCAATGCGCTGCAATGGCGCTTCCAGCTTTTCTCCGGCAAAGGGCACCGGGTAGCGGGTTTCCCACCAGGCCATCGAATAAAACAGGGGGTCGCAGGCCAGCAGGCGATGCAACAGGGTAGTGCCGGTCCTGGGCAGGCCAACGATGACAAGCGGTGGTGCAATGGTTTCCTGCTCGACTTCAGGGTGCTGCTTGAAGTGCTGTTCGATTCGCAGCCGATTCACCAGCAGCTCTGTGAGCTTGCTGTACATCAAGTGTCGTCCTGCGATGGAAAGCTTGGCTTCGGTTTCCAGCGCATGACACAGCTTCTCGAGCGGGAGACGGAAGCTCGGATCACCAAAATCCGTGAGATTGTTGGCCTGCTGGCTGGCCTGTGCCATGAGCAGCTCAGGCTTGAAGCTGGGTGCTTTGGTCATTTCGACATATCCTTGATGTATGCAGCCCTCGATAGCACTTGGGTTTCAGGGTGGATGGGTGAATTCGCGCCAACCCAGCGCAGGCAGAGCGTGCCCTTGTCGTGGCCGGCCGTTTCCAGCCAGTTGGGGTGACCGGGATCTTCGTGTGCAAGCACAAGGGTGACGCTGCCATCGGCGTTTACGTTGGCAGAATGCTGGTTGTGATGGATGCGGTGGTGGCGATAGTCCAGCGATTCCATCCACCAGTTGTTGACCTGCAGGTTCCAGAAGCGGCATTGCGGGATGCGCGGCAGGTGGATCACCAGCACTTCATCCGGCTTCAATTGCCAGTAGCTGTGGTAGTAGAAAATGTTCGGGTCGCCGCCAACGCTCTGGCACAAGGCCTGGTCCGCCGGTGGCAGTTGGTTGGCATGCTGCAGGTAGCCCTGTGCCCAGTTGGCAAACAGCGTGGCGGTTCCCTCAACAAAGCCGCTGGCATTGGCTAGTCCACGCTGCAGGCGTTCAGCGGAAAGCGGCGCCGGTCTGGCGTCACTGCCACGGCGCTCGATAGTCATGTGTGCGGGGCGTTCAGCCTGCCGGTCAAGGAAGGTCTGGCGCACGATCACGGCGTTGCTGTCGGCCTCGATCTTGAGCCAGTTGCCAGGTTGTTGGGTCTGGCTCAGTACAATCTCAAAGCGGTCTTCATCATCGAGCTGGAGCTGGCTGGCATCCAGGAAGCCGGTCTGCTCCATCTTGCCGTTGCTCTCGTAGCCCCCTTTCTGCGTACCGAAGGAAAGATAAGGCACGCTGCCGCGGGCACCGCGGATCACATAGTCATTATGACCATTGATGCGCGCCATGAGGTAGAGGTTGTCGGGATTGTCCGCGCCGATCTTGGCGGTCTCATGCGAGGGCGCGAAGAAGCCAGGGAAGTCCGGGTCAGCGAATTCCAGGTGCATTTCCAGGCCAATCCGCAACAGACGCGTCAGGTAGCGCCAGCCTTCGGCCCGATCCAGTTCGCTGGTGGGTGCCTCGGGCCGCAGGACCTGCTGTCCTGCACGCTTGAGGGCGTCACAGAATTCATCCCAGGCTTTGCCGGAGATAACTTTGTCTTGTGCGCTGTCTCGTGCTGCCAAGGGACAGTCCTCAGGTCTGGCGGGCGAGCCCGAAACTGGGCATGACTAGACAGTAGTCGTGACGGCAAGGGCCCCGCATACCCTGTTTACAGTAGTTGGGGGAAACGCATCAGTGGCTGATGCGCATGAGTGTCGATGGCGTGAACATGTCAGGCGTGTAGGGCTCGTTGAATTTCCACCAGCCGTCGCCTGATTCATTGACCAGATAGGCCGCCTCATAGCTGCCGGCGGTGAGGTCGTGGTAGACCGTCACGCCGCTGTAATACACCTGGGCGGCCGGCGAGTAGAAGTAGTTGATGAAGTTGGCTCGCCACAACAGGCCGCGCAGATCGTAGTTGTCCGCCCAGAGCGGGAGCCAGGTATCTTCATCGGCATATAGCACCCTGCGGCTGTAAACATGGCGCACACCGGGCTTGAGGGTGCCCTCAACGACCCATACCCGATGCAGTTCGTAGCGAACATAATCCGGATTGAGGGTGTTTGGTTTGATCAACTGCTCATGGCTCAGTGCGGGATCATTGATGCGGAAATTATTGTAGGGCACATAGATTTCTTTCTTGCCCACCAGCTTCCAGCTGTATAAGTCGGGTGTTCCGTTAAACAGGTGTTCGTCATCCACAGTGTGCAGACCGGCAGGCGGCACTGGAAAGTCTGGCGTGACTTCCACAGCCTGCTTGACGCGACGCAGTCCCGGGAAATACACCCACGCCCTGAGCTTGTCCTTTCCGTAGTGGTTGGGCGAGGTACCAATGGCATTCTTGCCACGGTCGCGCTCGGGCATCAGTGGCTCATGCAGGAAGTAAGCCTCTATGGGCTCCTCATCCGTAGTAGGCCTGCGACTCACGCCAGGCATTGCCCATGGGAACAGCAGTTTGAGGCCGGCCTTGGCCCAGGCGATGGTGTTGTTCCCATAGACATAAGCAGTGCTATGGACCACCCGGATGCTGCCTGGGAGGGATCCCTTCTTGATGTTGTAAAGCGCTTCCAGGCCGTTCTTGGGGAAAGGGAAACCAATCGCCCCCAGGATTTGCCTGGCACCCAGTCCGTTGTCCACGATCTCGGCGCTCTCGGCATTCTTCCTGGCAACTTCGCATACCCAGTCCGCGTGGCGAAAGTCCCGGTGGCTGGGATAAACAAGCATGCGGAAGTTATTCTCATATTTCTTCAACAGGGCTTTTTGCCCCTCGGTCAGCTGGTCTTGGTGCTGTGCGAGATTGTCGGCGCTGATGGTGAAGAGGGGTTTCTCATTGGCATAAGGGCCTGGGTCATAGCCCTGCTTGTTCTTGAGCCCGGGCCATTCATCCAGCCACTGGCCACTGTAGGCGGCCACGCCGCCCGCGCTGCCGGCACGCTCTGCACCCAGGCAGGTCAGGGTTTCGCCGCCCAGCTGTGCGAGTTCTTCTGGTGTGGCCTTGGCAAGCGCAATCTCGGCGCACAGGAGCAGGCTGGCGGCTATGAGCCGCGGGTTTGAATGGAACACACTTAGCTCTGTCTTACACCCAACGCTTGGCCCAGGTGCGCAGGGTCCGCACGCGATCGACGAGGGCTGCCGAAGCTGCCGCGATCTCGGGTTCAGCCGGCGGGGGTGGTGCCTGTACCTCATAGCGCCGGTGCAGTATCGGGTTATCCGCCAGGCGATCATGCTGGCGCAAGGCTGAGCTGACCATGATCTTGCACTGCCCATCCTGGATGGGCTTGGTGATGAAGCGGTAGATCTGGCCCTGGTTGATCATGCCGATGGCTGCATCGGCGTCGGCGCGATCGGTCAGGATGATCGAAACCAGTTCTGGCCGCTGTTGCTTGAGCGCACTGATCAGGGTGATGACAGGGTTGTCCTGAATACGGGTATCCGAGATCATCACGCCGATGTTTTCCTTCTCGAGCAACTCCACGGCCTCCTGCTGGCTGGTTGCACCAAACACCTGGTAGCGGTCGCCGAGGATGGCCCGAATCTTCTCGGGAATCATGGGATTGTCATCGAGCACCAGGATGCCTGCCGATTGATCGGGCTGCGGTGATGCCGGGCTGGTCGCTTCCTCGAGGGCAACGGTTTGCGTTGCCTTGGCCGCGTCGACTGCGCTGGCGACGGTGGTGGTCAGTTCCTCGTCAAACCAGGGCTTGTTGACGAAGCGGAAAATCTCGCCTTCGTTGATGGAGCCGATGATGGCATTGAGGTCCGAATAGCCCGTCAGCAGGATGCGCATGGTGTTCGGGTTGAGCTCGCGGGCCTGGCGCAGCAACTCGATACCCGTCATCCCGGGCATGCGCTGGTCACTGACAATCACGTCAATGGGGTTGGACTTGAGCAGTTCAAGTGCCTGGGCCCCGCTGTCTGCGATCAGGACGTCATAATGACCGCGAAACATCATGCGCATCGTCGTCAGGATGCGGGGTTCGTCATCCACGAACAGTACGCGGGGTTTGGATGTGGTCTTGTTCATCGTTGTGTCCTTGCTCTTTGTTCCCCTGCTTTGTGTCTGGCCTTGGCTCAAACGGCGGCAAGTCGTGCTTCCTGCAACGCGGGTTCTGCTGCGGCAGAAGCCTGCTTGAGCGGCAGCCGGATGATGAATTCACTGCCCTGTCCCGGCTTGGAGTGAGCCGCGATCTGGCCGCCGTGGTCTTCAATAATGCGGAATACGATTGATAACCCCAGTCCGGTGCCACTGCCCACGGCCTTGGTGGTGAAGAAGGGCTCGAAGATCTTGGCGCGTACCTCATCAGTCATGCCGATGCCGCTGTCCTGGATGCGGATGGACACGCCTTGGGCATCGGCCTCGGTGCGGATCGTGATCTTGCCCTCACCCTCGATGGCCTGGCCGGCATTGGTAAGCAGATTGAGGAAGACCTGATTGAGCTGTGAAGGCGCGCATTCGATCTCGGGTACATTGCCGTAGTGCTTGACCACTTCAATGCGGTCCTTCAGCAGGTTGTTGACGATCTTGAGCGCAGCGTCGATGCCGTGATTGACATTGAACAGGTCTGCACGCGAACGATCCACGCGCGAGAAGTCCTTCAGGCTCGACACCAGCTCGGCAATCTGCGTCAGGCCATGGTTCGTATCATCCAGCAGTGTATCCAGATCGGACACCAGTTCGGTTGGGTTGACGGCTTCGCGTCGCGCCTGTGCCTCAGCCAGTGCCTGCGCAACTTCCTGCTCGGTGGCCTGCTCAGTGGTGAGCAGGGTTACGGCCTTGTCCTGCGCTGTCATCAGGTCACGCAGCTCGTCCAGTGAGCTTCTCACCATGCGCGCATTACTACGGGCATAGCCAAGAGGCGTATTGATCTCGTGTGCCACGCCAGCCACCATCTGGCCGAGCGATGCCATTTTTTCCGACTGGATCAGCTGGGCCTCGGACTCCTGCAACTCCTTCAACGCCTTGCTCAGGTCCTTGGTGCGCTCCTGCACCTGGTCTTCCAGGTGTTCGTTGGCATCAATCAGCTTGTCATTGGCGCGGTCAAGGTCGCGGTAGCTGTTACGTAGCCGGATACCGAGCAAGCCAAGCACCAGCAACAGGAAGGCGGCATAGCCAGCCAGCAGCAAACGGTAGCGATTGGCCTCGGCCACCTGCGCGCCGTGCCATGCCATATATGCGTGCTCCATCGCGTCCAGTTGCGGGCCAGTGGGGCGACCGAGGAAGCCCCCGACCTTGTCGACCAGCTCCGCCTTGTCGGCAATCACTGCCTCGGCATTCAGGCGCAGGCCGGTGACCTGCTCCTGGAATTCAACGGGTTGGCTTGCGGCCAACGTATCCAGTTCGTCCAGCGCCGTGGTCAGGAAGCTGGTGTCATATGCAGACTGCGTGACGCCAAGCGTGGTGATCTCGCTCTTGACTTGCCCTGTCAGCGCACGAACCTGTTCCACGATCTCAGGTGCGGCGGCAGACAGCACGTTATCAGCCTGGATCGAGGTGCCGTCCATGCCACTGATCAGGCGCTGGTTGAGCAGCACGTTGCGCGCCTCGAAGTCGAAGGCCAGCTCGGACTTGTCCTGGATGGTATCGAGGAAGGCGTCCACCTTCTTGTCGAGGTCGGCTGTCAGCCCGCGCAGCGACTTGGGGCCGCCGTCAATCTGATCGAGCACTGCACCGAGGTCACGGGTGGTGTTGGCTCTTTCCGCCGTGAGGTTGGTCATGGAACTGACGCCCGATTGGGTGACCGCGCGGTTGAGTCGCACGTCGAGGGCGTCCACTGCACGAATCAGTCGCAGGCGCTCAAGGTGAAGGTTGTTATCGACGGTCTGCGTCATGCGCAGCAGGAAAATCAGTACGGCAATCGCTACGCCCGCCAGCAATGCCGGAATCAGCATGCGTAATTTCATGAGTCAGGCTCCCCCTTCTCGACTTGATTTTGTCTTATAGGGCGTATGCTCGCCCTCTTTTGTCACTTTCGCACACTACGGCGGCTCGTGGGGGCTGGCTTCACCTGTTTGCGGTAGGTCAGATCAGGTGCCTGCCGCTCCCGGGGGACTGTACTCAGCCGTATGGGGGATTCAGAGGCGGCGCAGCTAGGTTGTACTGAAGGAACGAAAGTCAAAACAGGACCTGTCCATGAACTCCCATTCAATCGAGCAACGCCTGCAGCGCCTAGAGGATATCGAGGCGATTCGTGCCCTGAAGGCTCGTTACCTGTTCAGCTGTGACCGCAAGGATCCCGCCGGCATGCGTGCCTGTTTTGCGGACGGGAAGGTCCATATTGATTTTGGCGTCGTTGGCCGTTTTGACAGGGCTGACGCCCTCGTCAAGATCTACATTGATATTGCCTGTCATCCGCATATGGTGGAGATGCACCACGGCATGAACCCGCAGATCGAGATCGTGGATGCTGAGAATGCCCGGGGTACCTGGAGCCTGCATTATTTCCTGATCAACACCCAGACGAACCAGGCCACGCAACTCGCGGGCTACTACGAGGATGAGTACCGGAAAGTCGAGGGCAACTGGAAAATCACCGCGACGAAGTTTGTGGCGACCTCCACGCTGTCACTGGACCTGACGGCGGACAACCTGAAAAAACTGTATGCGGGTGCGCCGCC
>JBFKCG010000049.1:0-13566 GCA_041620675.1 Nevskiales bacterium | reverse complement strand
GATTTCGAGCCAAGCAAGCTTGATGAAACGATCGCAAGCTATTGCGCTCCACCCTACGCCGCATGAGCCTGGCCGCCTACGCTGCCCGCCCTGAACACTCGCGCGGACGCCGACATGCCGAGTCCAGTTCCAGTCATCGCAACGAATACCAGCGGGATCGTGACCGCATCGTCCATTCCGCGGCCTTTCGTCGGCTTGAATACAAGACCCAAGTCTTCGTCAATCATGAAGGCGATCTTTTTCGCACCCGGCTGACGCATTCCATCGAAGTTGCACAGATTGCCCGTACCATCGCGCGCGTGCTGCACCTCAATGAAGACCTCTCTGAAGCCATCGCACTTGCACACGACCTCGGCCACACACCCTTCGGCCATGCCGGCCAGGATGCGCTCAACGAGTGCATGAAGCCTTTCGGCGGCTTCGAGCACAACATCCAGTCCTTGCGCGTGGTCGACAAGCTCGAGGAAAAATACGCGGAATTTGACGGCCTGAACCTGACCTTCGAGACACGCGAGGGCATTCTCAAGCACTGCACCAAAGCCAAGGCCCGTGAGCTCGGCGATGTCGGCGAGCGCTTCCTGCAGGGAACCCAGGCCAGTCTTGAGGCGCAACTGGCCAACCTCGCAGATGAGATCGCCTATAACAATCACGACGTGGATGACGGCCTGCGTGCCGGGCTCATCAGCATCGACCAGCTTCGCCAGGTTCCCTTGTTCAGCCGTTACGCCGATGAAGTCGAGAGCCAATACCCCAGCCTGCCCTCCCGCAGGCTGCGCCATGAGGTGATCCGGCGCATGATCAACCACCTCGTTTCCGATCTGGTCGACCACAGTCGTCAGCAGCTGGAAAAGCTGGGGCCGGCCGATGTCGATGCCGTCCGGACCGCCGGGCGGCCCGTGCTGGGTTTCAGTCCCGCCGTGCGTGAGGAGAACACCGAACTCAAGCGTTTTCTGCACAAACACCTGTACCGGCATTCCCGCGTCCATCGTATGACCACCAAGGCGCAACGGGTGGTCAAGGCATTGTTTGAGGCCTTTTTCTTGGACTCCCAACTCTTGCCGGCCAGGGCCCAAGCCGAGGTCGCAAGACTCAAGGCCAAGGCCGGCGAGGCGGGTCTGGCACGCGCCATTGCGGACTATGTCGCTGGCATGACGGATCGTTATGCCATCGACGAATATGAGCGCATTTTCAACCCAAGGCGCGTCGGCTAGCAGCCACCCTCTTGGCCAATCAGGCCTGATTCGCTCCTTCTCTGGGGAGATTTGGCCAATAATTGCCAAAAATCAGGACAATCCCACCAATCTGACCGGTCACCCGGGACTTTCCTGAATTGAATCAACAAGGACTCCGGCTTTATACTGGCGAGCTTGCCTGCCACGTACGGCTCGTCCCGGACTCACCCCTGTGAGCGCCGGGGTGGACGGATGCGGCCGTTGGTTCGGTGCGCGACCACGGCCAGAAAGCATCCTGAATAAGCGCAGAAACTCGGTATTCCCAGTATGCACAGCAGATCACGCAACCCTGGCAGCGGCCAGCCCCTCGCACTCGGCCTGCCTCCGAAGCAGGGTCTCTATGACCCGCAGTTCGAGCACGATGCCTGCGGCGTCGGCTTTGTCGTGGACATGCACGGCCGCAAATCGCACAAGATCCTGCGCCAGGCCATCCAGGTCCTGGTCAACCTTGACCACCGCGGTGCCTGTGGGGCCGAAACCAACACCGGTGACGGTGCCGGCATACTGCTGCAGATGCCGCACAAGTTCTTCCAGATCGAGTGCGAGAAGGAAGGCATCAACCTGCCAGCGCCCGGCGAGTACGGCAGCGGCCTGGTGTTCATGCCCCGCGATGCCACCTTGCGTCGCCGAATCGAGGAGCGCTTTGGCGACATCGTCGAGTCGGAGGGTCAGGTATTGCTCGGCTGGCGTACCGTGCCCACCGACCACTCCATGCTGGGCGAGACCGCACGTGCCAGCGAACCGTTCATGCGCCAGGTTTTCATTGGCCGCGGCCCGGACATCACCAGCGACCTTGAGTTCGAGCGCAAGCTGTATGTGATTCGCAAGCATGCCTACAACGACATCCGTGCCTCAACCCTGGATGGCGCGGACTACTGGTACCTGTGCAGCCTCTCCTACAAGACCCTGGTCTACAAGGGCATGCTGCTGACCCTGCAGCTCGACCAGTATTTTCCCGACCTGCGCAACGAGAACATGGAGACCGCGCTGGGACTGGTGCACTCGCGCTTCTCCACCAACACCTTCCCCAGCTGGGATCGTGCACACCCCTACCGTTATGTAGCCCATAACGGCGAGATCAATACCCTGCGCGGCAACCAGAACTGGATGAACGCGCGCGAGGCACTGTTCAAGTCCGACGTGTTCGGCGATGACATCAGCAAGATCCTGCCGGTCGCCAATCCCAATGGCAGCGACTCGGCAATCTTCGACAACGTCATGGAATTGCTGGTGCTGGGCGGCCGTTCGCTGCCCCACGCCATCATGATGATGATCCCCGAGCCATGGTCTGGCCATGCCGCGATGGACGAGAGCCGTCGCGCCTTCTATCAGTACCACTCCAGCCTGATGGAACCTTGGGACGGTCCCGCCTGTGTCGCTTTCACCGATGGCGTGAAGATGGGCGCGATCCTGGATCGCAATGGCCTGCGCCCCTCCCGCTATTACGTCACCAAGGACGGCCTAGTGGTGATGGCCTCCGAAGCGGGCGTGCTCAGTGATATCCCGCCGGAAGATGTAGTGCGCAAAGGCCGCCTGCAACCAGGACGCATGTTCCTGGTCGATACCGAGCAGGGTCGCATCATCGAAGACGAAGAGATCAAGCAGCAGATCATCAGCGAAAAGCCCTACAAGCAGTGGCTGGACAAGTACCTGGTCAATATAGAGAGCCTGCCTGCGGCGCCTGAGCTGCCCGTGCCCGACCACGATACCCTGCTGCAGCGCCAGTCCGCCTTTGGCTATACCTTCGAAGACCAGCGCCTGCTGATGACACCGATGGCGCGTGATGGCGTTGAGGCCATCGGCTCGATGGGCAATGACACCCCGCTGGCGGCGCTGTCCAGCAAGTCACGTCTGCTATTCGACTACTTCAAGCAGTTGTTCGCGCAGGTCACCAATCCGCCGATCGATTGCATCCGCGAGGAACTGATCACTGCCTCGGAAGTCTGGCTGGGCGCCGAAGGCGACCTGCTTGACCCGCGGCCCGAGGATTGCCGGCGCCTGGAGCTCAAGGGGCCGATCCTGACCAATGAAGAGTTCGCGCAGATCCGCAATCTCAATGTCCCCGGCCTGCGCGTGGGCATGCTCTCAAGCCTGTTCCCGGCCGCCCAGGGCGAGAAGGGCCTGAACAAGGCCATCGAAGGCCTGTGGGCCGGTGCGCGCAAGCTGATCGAGGACGAGGGCGTCAACATCCTGATCCTCAGTGACCGAGGCGTGGATCGTGACAATGCCCCGATTCCCTCGCTGCTCGCCGTGTCCAGCCTGCACCACTACCTGATTCGCGAAGGTCTGCGCATGCGCGTGAGCCTGGTGCTGGAATCCGGCGACCCGCGTGAAGTGCATCACTTCTCGCTGCTGATCGGCTACGGTGCCAGCGCGATCAACCCCTATCTGGCCTTTGAAACCCTGGATGGCATGATTCGCGACGGCCTGCTGCCGAACGTGGACCACAAGAAGGCGTGCAAGAACTTCGCAAAAGCCGCGACCAAGGGCGTGATCAAGGTCATGTCCAAGATGGGCGTGTCGGCCGTACAGAGTTACCACGGCGCACAGCTGTTCGAAGCCGTGGGCCTGCGCCAGGACTTCATCGACAAGCACTTCACCGCCACTGCCTCACGCATCGGCGGCATTGGCCTCGATACCGTGGCCAAGGAAGTGCTGATGCGCCACAAGGGGGCATTCCCGGATCGTCCGGTGGACGGGCAGTCTCTGCCCGCCGGCGGCCTCTACCAGTGGCGATCAGACGGCGAACATCACCTGTTCAACCCGGAGTCCATTCACCGCCTGCAGAAGGCGGTGCGCACCGAGAATTACGAGACCTACAAGTCCTATGCTGAGCTGATCGACAACCAGTCAAGCAAGCTGTGCACACTGCGCGGCCTGCTCGACTTCAAGCCCGGCAAGTCCATCCCGATCGAGGAAGTCGAGCCGATCGAGAGCATCATGCGCCGCTTCAAGACCGGTGCCATGTCCTATGGCTCGATCAGCAAGGAAGCCCACGAAACCCTGGCGATTGCCATGAACCGCGTCGGCGGCAAGAGCAACACCGGTGAAGGCGGCGAAGATGCTGAGCGCTTCGTGCCCATGCCCAATGGTGACTCCAAGAACTCCGCGATCAAGCAGGTCGCCTCGGGCCGCTTTGGCGTGACCAGCCATTACCTGGTGAATGCCAAGGAAATCCAGATCAAGATGGCGCAGGGCGCCAAGCCCGGCGAAGGCGGCCAGCTGCCTGGCACCAAGGTGTACCCGTGGATTGCCAAGACCCGCGGCACCACCGCCGGTGTCGGCCTGATCTCGCCGCCACCACATCACGACATCTACTCAATCGAGGACCTGGCCGAGCTCATCCACGACCTCAAGAACGCCAACCGTGACGCGCGTGTCTGCGTGAAGCTGGTGGCCGAAGTCGGCGTTGGCACCATCGCTGCCGGCGTGGCCAAGGCGCATGCCGACGTGGTGCTGATCAGTGGTTATGACGGTGGCACCGGCGCCTCACCCATGACCTCGCTGGCGCATGCCGGCCTGCCATGGGAGCTGGGCCTGGCCGAAACCCACCAGACCCTGGTGCTGAACAACCTGCGCAGCCGCATCGCGGTGGAAACCGACGGTCAGCTCAAGACCGGACGTGACGTGATCATCGCTGCCCTGCTCGGTGCCGAGGAGTTCGGCTTTGCCACCGCGCCGCTGGTCGCAGTCGGCTGCATCATGATGCGCGTCTGCCACCTCAACACCTGCCCGGTCGGTATTGCCACCCAGAACCCGAAGCTGCGCGAGCGCTTCACCGGCAAGCCCGAGCATGCCGTCAACTTCATGCGCTTCGTCGCGCAGGATATGCGCGAGTACATGGCCAAGCTGGGCTTCCGTACCGTCGAGGAGATGATTGGCCGCGTGGACCGTCTTGAGTCACGCAAGGCCATTGAGCACTGGAAGACCAAGGGCTTCGACCTCAGTAATATTCTGTACCGCCCCGATGTCGGTGCGGAAGTGGGCCGTTTCTGCCAGATCAGCCAGGATCACGGCCTCGACAAGTCGCTGGACCTGACCACCCTGCTCAACCTGTGCAAGCCCGCCATAGAGCATGGTGAAAAGGTCCAGGCCGAACTGCCGATTCGCAACATCAATCGCGTGGTAGGCACCATCACCGGCAGCGAAGTCACCAAGAAATGGGGTGCGGAAGGCCTGCCCGAGGACACCATCCAGATCAAGTTCACCGGCTCTGCCGGCCAGAGTTTTGGTGCCTTCATGCCCAAGGGCATGAGCTTCCTGGTCGAGGGTGACGTCAACGATTACTGCGGCAAGGGGTTATCCGGCGGCAAGATCATCGTGCGTCCATCGCCGAAGGCCACCTTCGTGCCCGCCGAGAACATCATCGTGGGGAACGTCGCGCTGTATGGCGCCACCTCCGGCGAGGCCTACTTCGGCGGCATGGCCGGTGAGCGCTTTGCGGTACGCAACAGTGGCGTGGACACCGTGGTCGAGTCCGTCGGTGACCATGGCTGCGAATACATGACCGGCGGTCATGTCGTGGTGCTGGGACCAACCGGTCGCAACTTCGGTGCCGGCATGTCGGGCGGTATCGCCTACGTGCTGGATGACCGTGACCACTTCATTCCCAACGTCAACATGCAGATGGTCGGCATCGAATCGGTCACCGAGCCGGAGGAGATCGCACGCCTGCGCGGCATGATCGAAAAGCATGCGCAGTACACCGACAGCGCGCGCGCGCGCGAGGTGCTGGCGGACTGGGAAGCCAACGTGGCTCGCTTCGTCAAGGTTATCCCCAAGGATTACCAGCGCATGCTGGCCTGCATCAAGCGGGCGCACGATCGCGGCCTGGCCGGCGACGAAGCCATCATGGAAGCTTTTGAAGAAAACGCACGTGACCTGTCGCGTGTGGGTGGAAACTAATCATGGGTAAGCCAACTGGATTTATCGAATACCTGCGCGAACTGCCGGCGGACCGCAGTCCTGCCGAGCGTGTCGGCGACTGGAAGGAATTCCATTTCCACATGGAAGAATCCAAGCTGCGCGAGCAAGGCGCGCGCTGCATGGATTGCGGCGTACCGTTCTGCCATACCGGCAAGCTGGTCAGCGGCATGGCTTCCGGCTGCCCGATCAACAACCTGATCCCGGAATGGAACGATCTGGTCTACCGTGGCCTGTGGCAGGAGGCGCTGGTGCGCCTGCACAAGACCAATAACTTCCCGGAATTTACCGGCCGTGTCTGCCCTGCCCCCTGCGAAGGCTCCTGTGTGCTCGGCATTTCCGCACCGCCAGTCACGATCAAGAACGTCGAGGTCTCGATCATCGACAAGGGTTTCGAGGAAGGCTGGGTCAAGCCCGAGCCACCCGCTTCCCGTACCGGCAAGAACGTCGCCGTGATCGGTTCAGGCCCTGCCGGCCTGGCAGCCGCCGCCCAATTGAACAAGGCGGGCCATACCGTCACCGTCTTCGAGCGTGATGATCGTCCGGGCGGCCTGCTGATGTACGGCATCCCCAACATGAAGCTGGACAAGCGCGAGGTGGTCGAGCGCCGCCTCAAGTTAATGGAACAAGAAGGCATCCACTTTGTCTGCAACACCGACATCAACAGCGGCAATGCGGCCAAACTCCTGAAGGATTTCGACGCCACCGTGATCTGCACCGGTGCCACCCAGGCGCGCGATCTGCAGGTTGACGGACGTCAGCTCAAGGGCGTGCATTTCGCCATGGATTACCTGCGCGGCAGCACGCAAGCCTTGCTTGACGGTGGCCCGCAAAATGCGCCGATCCACGCCAAGGACAAGGATGTGGTTGTGCTCGGCGGTGGTGATACCGGTACCGATTGCGTCGGCACCGCCATGCGTCAGGGCTGCCGCAGCCTGACACAACTCGAGATCATGCCCAAGCCGCCCGTCGATCGTGCAGCCGACAATCCCTGGCCGGAGTGGCCCAAGGTCTACAAGCTGGACTACGGCCAGGAAGAAGCCGCGGCCAAGTTCGGCGATGACCCACGCGCCTACCTCAAGACCGTCAAGCAGCTGGTGGGGGACAAGGACGGCAACCTGCAGTCCGTCGTCACCGTCGATATCCGCTGGGAGAAGAATGACAAGGGCCAGTTCATTCCAGTTGAGCGTGCCGGCAGCGAAACCACACATCCCGCACAGCTGGTCCTGCTGGCCATGGGCTTCACCGGGCCTGAGGCAGACCTCATCCAGGGTCTGCAGGTCGAGCAGGATGCCCGCAGTAACATCAAGGCTGAGCACGGTCGCTTCGAGACCAGCGTGAAGGGCGTGTTTGCGGCCGGTGATTGCCGTCGCGGCCAGAGCCTGATCGTGTGGGCCATCAACGAGGGTCGTGGCGCCGCACGCGAGTGCGACCGCTACCTCATGGGTCATACGGACCTGCCCTAGGACTGGCGTTGGCCGCCACACCGCGCGGCTTGAGGTAGAGTTTGCGCATGCCTAAGCCCACCCACAGCATCCCCGCACGCGAGCGCCTCATTTTCGCGCTCGACGTGCCGGATGCAATCGCAGCACGGCAGTTCGTCAGTCGCTTGGGCGACACCGTGGACTTCTACAAGATCGGCCTTGAGCTGTGCATGTCCACCGGCTTTTTTGACCTGCTGGACTGGCTCAAGGCAGAAAACAAGAAAGTCTTTGTTGACCTCAAGTTCTTCGATATCCCGGAAACCGTCGCCCGTGCCGTCAGCAATCTTGCCGAGCGGGGTGCGGACTTCTGCACCATCCACGGCAACCAGGCCATCATGGAATCTGCCGCCCGCGCCAAATCCGGCCAGCTCAAGGTGCTTGCAGTCACCGCGCTGACCAGCCTCGATCGCGGCGACCTGGATGACCTCGGCTTTCAATGTGATGTGGGCGAGCTGGTATTGTCGCGCGCGCGACGTGCACTGGCCGCCGGTTGCGACGGCGTGGTGTCATCCGGTCTTGAGGTCGAGCGATTGCGCCGCGAGGCACCCAGAGAACTGGTCGTGGTGACACCCGGCATTCGTCCGGTGGATAACCGCACGGAGGGTGACCAGAAACGCATCATGACACCCTCGGCGGCCATCAAGGCTGGTGCCGACTATCTTGTCATTGGTCGTCCCATCCGCGATGCGGCCGATCCCTGTAGCGCCGCCGAGGCCATTCAGGCCGAGATCGAAAGGGCACTGGCATGAGCGTGAAGACGCCACTTCGAAATGACCGCCTGCTGCGAGCCTTGCTGCGTGAGCCGGTCGATCGCACACCGGTATGGATGATGCGCCAGGCCGGCCGTTACCTGCCCGAGTATCGCGCCACGCGTGAAAAGGCCGGCGACTTCCTGACTCTGTGCAAGACGCCTGAGCTGGCCTGCGAGGTGACCTTGCAGCCGCTGCGCCGTTACCCGCTGGATGCAGCAATCCTGTTCTCTGACATCCTCACCATCCCGGATGCGATGGGGCTGGGCCTGCATTTTGTCGAGGGCGAGGGCCCCAAGTTTCATCACCCGCTTCGTAGTGCATCCGCGGTCGAGAAGCTCGGCGTGCCTGACCCAGAAACAGAGCTCGGCTACGTGATGAATGCCGTGCGCGTGATCCGCCGCGAACTGGATGGAGCAGTCCCGCTCATTGGTTTTTCAGGCAGTCCGTGGACACTGGCCAGTTACATGGTCGAAGGTGGCGGTGGCCACGACTTCGCCATCATCAAGAAAATGATGTACGACAGCCCTAACGTCCTGCACGCCTTGCTGGGCAAGCTGGCAACCGCGGTGCGTGACTACCTGAATGCCCAGATCAAGGCGGGCGCACAAGCCGTGCAGATTTTTGACACCTGGGGTGGTGTTTTATCACCTGACTGTTATGCCCTGTTCTCGCTGTCCTATATCCGCCAGATCGTCGAGGGCCTGATTCGCGAGCATGAGGGCCGTCGTGTGCCCGTGATTGTCTTCACCAAGGGCGGGGGCCAGTGGCTCGAAGCGATGGTCGGCACCGGCTGTGATGCGCTCGGCCTGGACTGGACTACTGATCTGGATGACGCGCGCCTGCGCGTGGGGGATCGTGTCGCGCTGCAAGGCAACCTGGATCCCTGCGTGCTGTTTTCCAGCCCGGCCAGCATTCGCCAGCATGTCGCCGCGCTTTTGGCCGACTTCGGTTCGCACGATGGCCATGTCTTCAACCTGGGACACGGCATCCTGCCCAGTGTGGACCCAGAGCATGCCGGTGCCATGATTACCGCCGTGCAGGAACTCAGCCCTGCCTATCACCAACGCTAGGTCTGCGATGGCAGCCCCGGTATAGTGGGGCTGTTATGATTTCCCGCAACACCCGCTAAGAGGAACGCCGCCGCATGTTCCGGTTGTTACCTGGCCCCGTAGCCGCCGTTCTGGTCCTGATCCTGGGTTGCAGCCTCACTGCGCTGATCTTTGTCGTGAGCGTATTGCCCTTGGCCATCGCCAAGCTCATCATCCCGCACGAAGGCTGGCGCACCTGGTGCACGCGCCAACTGGTCAAGGCGACCACATTCTGGGCACGCGCGATGCGCTTCAGCCTGAACCAGGGACCACAGCCGCGCTGGGACTTGCAGGGGCTTGAGGAATTCAGCCCCGAGGGCAAGTACCTATTGCTGAGTAATCACAGTAGCTGGATGGACATTCCGGTGCTGTTCCGCGTTTTCCCCGGCAACCTCCCCTTCCCGCGCCCCTTCATCAAGCAGCAACTGATCTGGTTACCCATCATTGGCTTTTCCGCCTGGGCAATCGACTGCCCCTTCATGCGCCGCCACACCAGGGAAGAGTTGGAGAAGCACCCCGAGTGGCGTGGCCGTGACCTGGAAACCACGCGTCGTTCCTGTGAGAAATTCCGACACCTGCCCGTAACCGTACTGAATTACGTCGAGGGCACGCGATTCAACGAAGAAAAACGCGTCGCGCGGAACTCACCCTACAAAAACCTGCTTCGTCCAAAATCCGCGGGCGTGGCATTCGTGCTGAATGCCATGGGCGACCAGTTCGATGCCATCATCAACATGACCATCGCCTACTCACCAGACGTGGACAATAATTTCTGGAATTGCCTGTGTGGAAGAGTGCCTGCAATATCCATGCGGGTCGAGAAGCTGCCCGTGCCACTGGAGCTGGTGCATGGCAACTACCAGGAAGACCCCGTCTTCAAACAGAATTTCCAGCGCTGGATCAGCCAGCTATGGGATCGCAAGGACGCGCTCATTGATGAAATGCATGCCGAGATGCGGGCCCGCTCGGACTGAATGACAGGAGAATTGCCATGACCTCACCAAGCACAAAGCCGGGTCGCGTCTGGATCACCGGGGGAGGCACCGGCATCGGTCGCGCCCTTGCCCTCCATATGGCCCGCAAGGGCTGGCAGGTTGCGATCTCGGGGCGTCGTGAGGAGCCACTGCGAGAGACCCAGTCACTGGCCTCCGATGCACTTGGCGAAATCGAGTGCTTCCCCTGCGATGTGACGGATCATGACGACATGCTCAAGGCCATCGGGGACATTGAGGCTGCGATGGGCGAGCTCGACATGGTGGTACTCAATGCAGGCACCTACGCTGGCGAGAAGGAGCAACGCTTCTCGGTAGAACTGTTCCGCCAGGTCTATGACACCAACGTGATGGGCGTCGTCCACGGCATTGATGCGGTATTGCCGGGCTTCTATGCCCGTAAAGGCGGCCAGATCGTGATTGTTGCCAGCGTTGCCGGTTACAGTGGCTTGCCTGTCGCTGCCGCCTATGGCTCCAGCAAGGCGGCATTGATCAACATGGCGGAAAGCCTGCGCCTGGACCTGGAACCCAGGGGCATCACGGTCACGCTGGTGTGTCCCGGCTTCGTCAGGACCCCACTGACCGAGCAGAACACTTTCCCCATGCCTTTCCTGATGGATCCGAAGGATGCCGCCAAGCAGATGTATGAAGGCATCATGTCCGGCAGTTTCGAAGTGACCTTCCCGAAGGCACTGGCCGTTCCGCTCAAGCTCATGCGGATGCTGCCCTACTCGCTCTACTTTCCGCTCACGCGCAAGGCCACGCAGAAAACCAAGAAATAGTGACTCCGGCGTAGGCTATCGGCCTACGCCCAGATAGCTCAGGCCCGCCGCGGTGACATCGCCTGCGTTAAGGAAGTTGCGGGCATCTACCAATACGTTGCCACGCATCACCTCTGCCAGTCGTGTCAGGTCGAGACTGGCGTACTGCTGCCATTCAGTGGCCAACAGGACTGCATCCGCACCACTGGCAACCGCATAAACATCGGCATCGGATTCCACCGCAAGTTCGGCCAGCTCGGCTTTTGCCGCCTCCAGTGCGATCGGGTCATGCGCCCGCACCACGGCACCACGCTCGACCAGGATTCGCACGATGTCCATTGCGGCGGACTCGCGTACGTCATCCGTATCCGGCTTGAAAGCCAGCCCTAGCACCGCGATGGTCTGGCCCCGCAGCAGTTTCAGCGCCGACTGCAACTTCTCAACTACCGCACGCCGCTGGCGCTGGTTCACCTCACAGGTGGCCTCAATGATCGGCATGCGATAACTGTATTCGCCCGCCATCGACATCAGTGCCTTGGTGTCCTTGGGAAAACAGCTGCCGCCCCAGCCCAGGCCGGCATTGAGGAATGGCGCGCCGATGCGATGGTCCAGACCCATCACGCGCGCAACCTGCGTGACATCTGCGCCAACGCGCTCACATAAGCCGCCCATTTCATTGATGAAACTGATCTTGGTGGCAAGGAAGGCATTACAGGCATATTTGCTGACCTCGGCGCTGGTCGCGTCGGTCGTGATGTAGTTAGGCAAACTGTAGCCGTTTGTGCGCGGCAGGAACTCTGGTGGCGTGAAGCTCTGGTCCAGCAGCGGCTGGTACAACAGGCGCATGGTTTCCAGCGCCGGCTCGCTCGCCGCCCCGACCAACACCCGATCGGGGTAGAAGCTGTCTGACAACGCGCGCCCTTCCCGCAGGAACTCCGGGTTGGAGGCCATGAACACCTCGGATTTGATGCTTCTTTCCTTCAATACGCGATTCACGATGTGTTCGACGCGCCGGTTGGTTCCAATCGGCACGGTCGACTTGACCACCAGCGTATAGCGGCGCCCTTCGACCAGGCCTTCGGCGATCGTCGCCGCCGCGGATTCGACCTGGCTCACATCGGCCTCGCCGCCCGCCTTGGGTGGCGTGCCCACGGCGATCAGGATGACGTCGGCATCGCCAACAGATCCCTTCAGGTCATCGGTGAAAACCACGCGGCCCTGCAGATGTCCCAGCAGTTCATTCATGCCGAACTCATGAATAGGGCTTTTGCCGGAGTGCAACAACTTGAGCTTGGCCGGGTTGCTATCGACACAGCTAACCTGATGGCCAATATGGGCCAGGGTAAGGCCGGTCGTGAGCCCGACATAGCCGGTGCCGACAATGGTGACACGCATACAAGGTTTCCCCGCGCCAGCTGGCGCCATAACTGCAACTGATTGGATATGCCGGCATTTTACGGGCAACTTGCCAATAAATCACCGCAAGCGCTCAGTCGCGCCCCGCAACGCCCGTTTCAATGATCCGGCGCAGTTGGGCATGGCGTCTGCGCTCAAGCGGGAAATGCCACACCAGGGGAATCATGGCCAATTTGATCAGGACCGGCAGGCCGCCGTACAGCAGACCCAGCACCAGCAGCACCGAGTCCGTGTTCACGGCCTGTGCGGAAAATCCCGACCACTCGAGGACTGGCAGCGACACCCCCACCGCCAGCGCATATGCCAGCTTGGTCGCCATGCCCCAGAGGCCAAAGTACAGACCAGCCCGATAGCCGCCGCCAGCCGCCGTGTCTTCATCCACCACGTCCGCCTGGATTGATGCCGGGATGGCCGCGTCAACGCCCAGGCAAACACCTGAGAGAACACAAATCGCGCCAAAGGCCCAGACATCGCCCGGCCCCAAGAACGGCACCCACACGAAAACCAGGCAGGCCCACAACATGGAGAGGCACCAGAGCCTGTGCTTGGCGCGGCCGCGGCTGGCCCGCAGCCACAATGGCAAGGCTAATACCGCAGACAGGAAATAGATCAGCAGGAACAGGCCGCTGAGTGACTCTGCCTGAAGTACGTGCGTGACAAAGAACAAAAACAGGGTGGCCGGCAGTGCATTGGCCATGCCATTGAGGAGGTAGGCAAACAACAGCCGGCGAAACGGCCTGTTGGCCAGCAGCAGGCGCAGCCCGCCGCGCCAATCCATCGGCGTTACGCCCAGCCCCTTTGGTTCAGGCACATGGCGCAGCAGGATCAGCAGTGCCAGCGGCAAGGCGACCAGCAGGAAATTGTAGATGGCTGCCAGCGCCTCGCCGGGACCGCCACCACGCGCCTGGATCCAGCCTG
>JBFKCG010000048.1:0-13714 GCA_041620675.1 Nevskiales bacterium | reverse complement strand
CGTCGAACAGCTCGCCGGTCATGGTCAGCTGCTTGGCCTGGTCGATGGGCAGCAATTCACGCAAGGTGATGCTACCGGTCATGTCCGGGATCAGGCCCCACTTAACTTCCATGATGGAGAATTCGCAGTCGGGCGTGCTGAAGCGATAATCGGCCGCCAGCGCGATCTGAAATGCCCCGCCGTAACAGCGGCCATGCGTGACCGCGATCACCGGTATCGGCAGTCGCCGCCAGCACCAGGCCGCTTCCTGCGCGATGTTGGTGGACTTGATGCCGTACTTGAGGAAGATGCGCAGGGCCTTGCCCGGCTTGCCGAAGAATGAGGCGACATCCAGGCCGGTGCTGAACGCCTTGCCTTCACCTTGCAGGATCACGGCGCGGATACTGCGATCCTTGCGGATCTTGCGCGCGGTCTCCACCAGGCCAATGAACATATCCCAGTCCAGGCCGTTGTACTTCTCGCCACGCACCATGGTCACGTAGGCAACCTGATCGCGGATTTCAAGACTGACACGTTGGGTCATTGCTTATCCCTTCAGTTTTGCGGCCAGCAGGCGATTGACCTCGGCCGGATTGGCCTTGCCGCCAGTGGCTTTCATGACCTGTCCCACGAAGAACCCCAGTAACGCATCCTTGCCGGCACGGTACTGCTCCAGCTGCTTGGGGTTCGCCGCGAGGACCTGATCAATCGCCTTTTCCAGCGCGCCGGTATCCGTGATCTGCTTCAGGCCCTTGCTTTCGATGAGACTGTCGGCTGCCTTGTCACCAGTAGCCTCGCCGGCGAACATGGCCTCGAACACTTCCTTGGCGATCTTGCCCGAGATGGTGTTATCCAGGATGCGGCTGAGCAGTCCGGCCAATGCCTTGGCGGACACGGGCGACTGCGTGATGTCGAGGTTGGCCTTGTTCAGGAACCCCGAAAGGTCACCCATTACCCAGTTGGCTGCCAGCTTGGCCTCCTTGCCACCCAATTCCTTGACGAGTTCCTCGAAGTAATTCGCAAGCTCTCGCGTGGCGGTCAGCACGTCGGCATCGTAGGCAGTGAGGCCATACTCGGCGACGAAGCGGTCGCGCTTGGCATCCGGCAGCTCCGGCATCTGCTTGCGAACGGCCTCGATCTGCGCAGGTTCTATCACCAGCGGCAGCAGGTCCGGATCCGGGAAGTAGCGATAGTCGTTGGCCTCTTCCTTGCTGCGCATGGTGCGCGTCTCGCCGGTATCGACATTGAACAGGCGGGTTTCCTGCACCACCGTGCCGCCAGACTCGATCAGGTCAATCTGGCGCTCGATCTCGTAATTGATCGCCTTCTCGACATAACGGAAGGAGTTCAGGTTCTTGGTCTCGGTGCGGGTGCCGAACTTCGTTTCCCCGCGGCGACGGACCGAGACGTTGGCATCACAGCGGAATGAACCTTCCTGCATGTTGCCGTCGCAGATTTCCAGGTAACACACCAGCGCATGCAGCTTCTTGAGATAGGCCACCGCCTCTTTCGCAGAACGCATATCCGGCTCGGACACGACTTCCAGCAGTGGCGTGCTGGCACGGTTGAGGTCGATGCCCGAGGCATTGGCGAAGTCTTCGTGCATGGACTTGCCGGCGTCTTCTTCTAGATGCGCGCGCGTGATGCCAATCGTCTTGGCGGTGCCATCTTCCAGCGTGATCTCAAGCCTGCCCTGGCTGACGACCGGCAGCTCGTACTGGCTGATCTGGTAGCCCTTGGGCAAATCCGGATAGAAGTAGTGCTTGCGGGCGAAGACCGAGCGCGGGGCGATCTGCGCATCGGTTGCCAGCCCCAGCCGGATCGCCATGTTCACTGCCTCGGCATTGAGCACGGGCAACACCCCCGGCATGCCGAGATCCACGGCGCAGGCCTGGGTATTGGGGGCAGCGCCGTAGGCGGTCGAGGCACCGGAGAAAATCTTGCTACGCGTCAGCAACTGGACATGGACTTCCAGGCCAATGACGACTTCCCAGTTGTTATCGTGGGTCATCTCAGTAGCCCTCCGGGCGGCGTATATGCCAATCCGTCGCCTGCTGGTACTGGTGAGCAGCTGCCAGCAACTTGGCTTCCTGGAAGTGGTTGCCGAGCAGTTGCAGCCCAACCGGCAAGCCGCCGACGAAACCCGCCGGGATGGACATGCCGGGCAAGCCGGCCAGATTGGCGGAAATCGTGTAGATGTCATTCAGGTACATCGCGACCGGATCGTCAAACTTCTCGCCCAATCCAAACGCGGGCGTCGTGGTCGTCGGGCCCAGGATCAGATCCACGGAGTCGAAGGCCTTCTTGAAATCATCCGCGATCAACCGGCGCACCTGCTGGGCCTTGAGGTAGTAGGCATCGTAGTAACCCGCTGATAGCACATAGGTACCCACCATGATGCGACGCTGCACCTCGCTGCCAAATCCTTCGCCCCGCGAACGGGTGTAAAGATCCATCAGGTCTTTCGGGCTGTCGCAACGGTGGCCGTAACGCACGCCATCAAAGCGCGCCAGGTTGCTGGACGCCTCGGCTGGGGCAACCACGTAGTAAGTCGGGACCGCGAGCTGGGTATTGGGCAGGCTGATTTCCCGGATTTGCGCGCCGAGGCTTTCATAGACCTTAACGGCTTCTTCTATGGCAGCCCGTACACCCGGATCGAGGCCGTCAGCAAAATACTCCTTGGGCAGGCCAATGCGCTGGCCCTTGAGTGATTGCCCAAGGTCCGCAGCGTAATCCGGCACCGGCACATCCAGGCTGGTGGAGTCACGCGTATCAAACCCGGCCATCGCCTGTAGCACGAGTGCGCAGTCCTCGGCCGAACGGGCAAACACGCCACCTTGGTCGAGGCTCGAGGCAAACGCGATCATGCCGTAACGCGAAACGCGGCCGTAGGTTGGCTTGATTCCGCTGATGCCGCACAAGGCCGCTGGCTGCCGGATTGATCCGCCGGTATCGGTGCCGGTCGCGACAGGGGCCAATCCGGCCGTCACGGCTGCGGCCGACCCGCCTGAGGAGCCGCCGGGCACCCTGCCATGGTCCCAGGGATTCTTCACCGGTCCATAGAAACTGGTTTCGTTCGACGAGCCCATGGCGAACTCATCCATGTTGGTCTTGCCGAGCATCGGCATGCCAGCCGCATTGAGTTTCTGCACGGCCGTGGCGTCATAGGGCGCGATGAAGTTGTCGAGCATCTTCGAACCACAGCTGGTTTTCACACCCTGCGTGCAGAAGATGTCTTTCTGCGCCAGCGGGATCCCCAGCAATGGCGCAGCATCCCCCTTTGCCAAGCGTGCATCCGCGGCATCGGCCTGTGCCAGTGCCTGTGATTCGCAAACCGTAATGAAGCTATTGATGCCGCCGCTGGCCTTGGGGTCCAGCTTGGCGATCCGGTCAAGGTAGTGCTGGGTCAGCTCACGGCTGGAAAACTTGCGCTCACGCAGGCTTGCGGCAAGTTGCTTGAGACTCTGGTTATGCATGCGTACTACTCAATGACCTTGGGAACGAGGTAAAGGCCGTTCTCCACTTGCGGGGCAATGGACTGGAAACGATCGCGCTGGTCGCCTTCGGTGACCTCGTCGGGCCGCAGCCGCTGCACCACATCGAGGGGGTGTGCCAGGGGGGTAACGCCGGCGGTTTGCGCCGCATTGAGCTGTTCCACCATGTCCAGGATGCTGGACAGCTTGCGGGAATAGGCCGGCACGTCCTCCTCGCGCAGGGCAAGGCGGGCGAGTCGGGCCACGGTACGGACCTGATCGGGCTGCAGGCTCATGGGCAATTTCCGGTAAAACGACTAAAAGTCGGCTTGGCAATGACGCCGGGGTCGGTTTTTGACCCGTCCCCCGGGAAAGCGGCACAAATTAACACACTCTTGGCTTGCCCTAAACCCTCGCCATTGGTATTGTTTGCGGCTGTTTTCCTTACCCCACTTCATCCACCGCCGCACAGGCGAACAAGCAGGTTTCAGCCGCGATGTTCAACAATTTCCGAGGCCTTTTCTTTAACGACATCTCGATCGACCTGGGTACGGCCAATACCCTGATCTATGTCCGTGGCGACGGTATCGTCCTGAACGAACCCTCGGTCGTCTCCATCCGTTCGGATGGCCGCGGTGGCAAGCGCATCGAGGCGGTCGGCGCGGAAGCCAAGCGCATGCTTGGACGCACGCCCCACCACATCACCACCATCCGTCCGCTGAAAGATGGCGTGATCGCTGACTTCACGGTCACCGAGAAGATGCTGCAGCACTTCATCCGCAAGGTGCTCAAGCAGAGCGTGCTGCCCACTTTCACTCGCGTGCTGGTCTCGGTTCCCTACGGTTCGACCCAAGTCGAACGCCGTGCCATCCGTGAGTCGGCCCTCAACGCCGGCGCACGCAAGGTCTACCTGGTGGAAGAGCCCGTAGCCGCCGCCATTGGTGCCGGCATCCCCATCGGCGAGGCCCGTGGCTCCATGGTGCTGGATATCGGTGGTGGCACTTCAGAAGTGGCCGTGATCTCGCTGAACGGCATTGTGTATGCCGAATCCGCGCGCATCGGCGGCGATCGCTTTGACGAGGCGATCATGGCCTACGTGCGTCGCCAGTACAACATGCTGATTGGTGACTCCACCGCGGAGCAGATCAAGCACACCATCGGCACCGCTTTCCCGGGCCCAGAGGTCAAGGAAATCGAAGTCGTGGGACGCCATCTGGCTGCAGGCGTGCCGCGCAGCTTCACCCTGAATTCCAACGAAGTACTCGACGCACTGCAGGAACCCCTGTCCGGCATCGTCAGCGCGGTGAAGACCGCCCTCGAACAGACCCCGCCCGAGTTGGGTTCGGACGTCGCCGAGCGAGGCATCGTGCTCAGCGGCGGCGGTGCCCTGCTGCGCGACATCGACAAGCTGATCAGCGAGGAAACCGGCCTGCCCGTCATTATTGCGGATGACCCGTTGACCTGCGTTGCACGCGGCGGCGGTATGCTGCTGGAAATGATGGATCAGAAGACCGGCCAGATGTTTGCAGTCGAATAAGAACACGCGCACGTATCCGACAAGGGCCGGTTCATCCGGCCCTTGTCGTTTACGCAATAAAACCGCTAAGCCTCTGATGGTAAATAATTATTGCGAATAGGCAGGTTTAGCACTATTCTGCACAAAAATTGAGCAGCCTGGTCCAAATCCCACCGGATCATGCGCATTCGCAGGGGGATACTGCAGCAGTGGGCCGTTTAGACAGCAAAGACATCAGCCCGCTTTTTCCCAAAGGGCTATCCATTCAAGTCAAGCTTGGGCTGTTCGTCCTGCTGTCATTGACGCTCATGTTCATGGACCAGCGTTTCAACATGCTGCGCCACGTTCGCATCGCGCTCGAAACCCTCAGCTGGCCGGTGGAGGCACTGGCCCAGCTACCCAGCGGCCTGAATGAGCTGGCCCACAACCTCGCCTCACGCAGCGTCGCGCTAAAGGAAAACGAAGCCTTGCGCCGCGAGCACCTGCTGCTGAATGCGCGCCTGCAGAAACTGGTGTCGCTCGAAGCCGAGAATCGTCGCATCCGCAGCCTGCTGCAATCCTCGCGCAAGCTCGAGGAGCGCATGCTAATTGCGGAGATTGTTGCCACCAGCCCGGATCCCTACCGACATTACCTGAAGTTGAACAAGGGCAGCACCAATGACGTTTTCGTCGGCCAGGCGCTGGTTGACGCACACGGCATCATGGGACAGATCACCGAGGTTTACCCCCTGACTTCCGTTGCCTTGCTGATCACGGATCCCAACCATGGCATTCCGGTTGAGATAGCGCGCAACGGCCTGCGCACGATCGCGCACGGCGAAGGCAGCGGCGGCCTGTCCTTGCCTTACCTGCCGAGTAATGCCGATGTTCGTAGCGGCGACCAATTGGTTTCATCCGGCCTGGGCGGGCGTTTCCCTGCCGGGTATCCCGTTGGCACCGTCACCACCATCTCGCATCAGGCCGGTGAGCACTTCCTCAACATCTCAGCCACCCCGGCAGCGCATATGGATCGCGGTCGCGAGGTGCTGCTGGTCTGGCATGCCACCGACAACACGCCCAAGCCGGCAACCGCACCTGCCAATCCTCCCGCGCAAAAGCCAGCGCCCACCAATCCATGAGTGATCGCGAGCTGCATTACGGCTGGCTCATGGCCGCAAGCCTGCTGCTGGCCGCCGCATTGTCGATCACGATGCTCCCGGACTGGCTCGCGGTAGTCCGTCCGGCACTGGTGCTCATGGTGGTGTGTTACTGGACGCTCATGGTCAGTGGCCGCTTCCGCCTTCTGGCCAGCTGGTGTGTCGGGCTGATCATGGATGTGCTTTACGGTACCGCACTTGGGCAGCATGCCCTGGCCCTTGTCATCTGCTCCTTCATTGTCATCAAGTTGAATGAATTCATCCGCAGTTATCGCGGCTGGCAACAGGCCCTGCTTTTCCTGCCGATCTTCATCACCTATGAATTCATCCTGTTCTGGATGGATGGGCTGACCAACCGTTCGGTCGATCCATTGTGGCGATGGGCGCCCGTACTCAGCAGTACCTTGCTGTGGCCGCCTCTGTCCTTCGTACTGCGTCGCGCCAGCCGCTACACTTACGGCATCTGACGGCATGGCAAACGAAGGCAATATTCGGGATTATTCGCTGGAACGTCGCATGTTTGCGACGCGTACTGTCGTGGCAGTATTCATCATGTTCCTGATGGTGCTGGCGCTGGTGGCCCGCCTCTCCTACCTGCAACTCTTCAAGCACGATTACTTTTCCATTCGATCCGATGACAACCGCATGCGCGTCGAGATTGTGCCGCCCGTGCGTGGCCTGATCTACGATCGCAATGGCGTGTTGCTCGCGGACAACCTGCCCTCCTATCGCCTCGAACTGGTGCCGGAACAGGTAGGTGACCTCGAGGCCACACTGAATCGGTTAGCTCGCTTGATTGAAATCAGGCCAGTCGACCTCGAGCGGTTTCGCAGTCGCCTGAAGCGCGAGCCGAAGTTCCGCAGCCTGCCGGTACGCGGCCTGCTGAACCCCGAGGAAGTTGCCCGTTTCGAGCTCAATCGCCAGAACTTCCCCGGCGTCAGCATTGTCGCGACCCTGACCCGGCATTACCCGCTCGGCGAAACTGCCGCGCACCTGGTGGGATATGTGGGCGGCGTCACCGAGCGCGAGCTGGCAGAACTGGATCAGCGCCGTTACCAGGGAATCAGCTACATCGGCAAGACCGGTGTCGAACAAAGCCATGAATCAGTACTGCACGGCTACCCTGGGCATAAGGTGACCGAAGCCAACGCAGCAGGCAGATTGTTACGCCAGATCGAATACCGACCCCCGAAGGACGGACAGAACGTCTATCTCACGGTCGATGCACGCGTGCAGCAGGCGGCGCGTGATGCACTACATGGCAAGGAAGGCGCCATCGTCGCCATTGACCCCAAGACCGGCGGCATCCTGGCATTGGTCAGCGAGCCCAGTTACGACCCCGGTCTTTTTGTTGAAGGAATTGACCACGCCAACTACAAGGCGCTGACAACAAATCCCTACCGCCCCCTGCTGAATCGCGCCCTGCAAGGCAGCTTCCCGCCCGGCTCCACGGTCAAGCCCTTCATGGCACTGGCCGGGCTTGAGTACGGCGTCATTGGTAGTCACGACAGTCGCGCCTGTCGAGGCGGCTATTCCCTGCCGGGTAGCAGTCGTGTGTTCCGTGACTGGAAAAAAGGCGGTCATGGCACCGTGGACATGCGTTATTCAATCGTCGTGTCCTGTGACGTCTACTACTACATGCTCGGCGCAGACCTGGGAGTAGACCGCATCCGTGATTTCCTCACTCGATTCAGCCTCGGCGTCAAGACTGGCGTCGACCTGCCCAGCGAGCGCAGTGGCTTGGTGCCGTCACAAGCCTGGAAGAAAGCCAATTTCAAGGAAAAGTGGTATGCCGGTGAAACCCTGAGCGTGGCCATTGGTCAGGGATACATGAATGTCACACCCATACAGTTGACCTATGCAACGGCTGAGATTGCCAATCGCGGCCAGACACCACGTCCCCATGTACTGCTGGAAACCAGAGACCCTATTACCGGCCAGCGTACACCCTTTGTACCTGAGGTCCGGGAACCCATCCGCCTCAGCAACAATCAATACTGGGATGATGTAATCCAGGGCATGGTTGACGTGGTACACACCTCCAGTGGTACGGCACAGCGCATCGCGCGAGGCGTCAAGTACAAGATTGCTGGCAAGACCGGCACCGCGCAGGTCATTGGCATGAGCCAGTCTCATTACGTGCGCAGCGAAGACTTGAAAAAGATTCATCGAGACCACGCCTGGTTCATTAGTTTTGCGCCAGTGGAAGATCCCAAGATTGCCATGACCGTACTGGTGGAACATGGTGGACATGGCGGTTCCGACGCCGCACCGCTGGCGCGAATCGTGATGGATGCCTACCTGCTGGATCAGTTGCCACCCCCCAGCGAACCAAAACCTGGACCGAATGAACACGAAAGCCAAACCCAAGCGAACTGAGCAAGACGGTCCGACATTGACCGAAGTGCTGGCACGCTGGCACGTTGACTTGCCATTGCTGCTACTGCTGCTGTCGGTCAGCATCATCGGGCTCTTCACGCTTTACAGCGCATCAGGCCATGAATTCAGCGTGGTGATGGGCCAGTTCATGCGGCTCTTGCTTGGCCTCACCGCGATGATCCTGGTCGCGCAAGTCCCTTCCGAGTGGTACCGGGTTGCTGCCCCATTCTTCTATATCATCGGCGGCATCCTGCTGGTGTTGGTGCTGTTCCTCGGAGATGCCGCCAAGGGTGCGCAACGCTGGCTTGACTTTGGCATTCTGCGTTTCCAGCCTTCCGAAATCATGAAATTGGCGGTGCCAATGACCATTGCCGCTTATTTGCACCTGCGGCCATTGCCGCCGCGCTGGATGGACATCATTGTCGTCGGCATCCTTATTGCCATTCCCGTCGGGCTGGTCGCCAAGCAACCCGATCTGGGAACCTCCCTGCTGATTGCCGCGGCAGGCGGCTTTGTTTTGTTCATGGCCGGCCTGCGCTGGCGCTTCATTATCGTCATGCTCGTGGCCTTTGCCGCAGCGGGCCCGACGTTATGGATAAACCTGCATGACTACCAGCAACAACGCGTGCTCACCTTCCTGGATCCTGAGCGCGACCCCTCAGGTGCGGGCTATCACATCACGCAATCCAAGATCGCCATTGGCTCCGGTGGACTCTTGGGGAAGGGCTGGCTGAATTCAAGCCAGGCCAAGCTCGACTTCCTGCCCGAAAGTCATACGGATTTTATTTTCGCTGTCTACGCCGAAGAAATGGGACTGCTCGGGGTACTGTTGCTGCTAGCCCTGTACTGCGGCATCGTCGCACGATGTCTTTTCATAGCCCTTCGCGGCCAGGACATGTTCCAACGCCTGGTCGCAGGTGGGCTTAGTTTTACGTTCTTCTTATATGTATTCATCAACATGGGAATGGTTGCCGGCATCCTGCCCGTCGTTGGCGTGCCGTTACCCATTATCAGCTTCGGTGGAACCTCATTGGTGATCATGCTTGCCAGTTTTGGCATCCTGATGTCCTTCCACACGCATCGAAAACTGATATCGTCCTGACCAGGACTTAACACGTAACGAGACACGAATGAGAATTTTCAATCAATCGTCCGCCCTGCTGGGCTTGATGTGGATGGCAATCGCACCGATGGCACAAGCGGACTATGCCGACCACGACAATGCACCTGCCTTTATCCAGCGCATGGTCAGCCAGCACGGCTTTACGGCTGCAGAAGTCCGCAAGATTCTTGACGAGGCAGAGCAGCAGGACAAAGTCCTGGCGGCAATGAAGCGCCCTGCCGAGAAGGCTCTGCCGTGGCACAAGTACCGCAACATCTTCATGAACAACGAGCGCATTAATCGTGGTGCGGAATTCATGCAGGAGAATCAAGCCACCCTGAAAGCGGCTGAAGACAAATATGGCGTGCCTGCCGAGATCATCGTGGCGATCATCGGCGTGGAGACCTGGTATGGACGCAATGTCGGCAGCTTCCGTGTGCTGGATGCCTTGGCTACGCTCGCGTTCGACTATCCGCCTCGCCAGGACTTTTTCCGCTCGGAGCTGGAACAGTACCTGCTGATGTCGCGAGAGGAAAAAATGGACCCTGGCAAGCCCGTGGGTTCCTATGCGGGTGCCATGGGCCTGCCGCAATTCATGCCCAGCAGTTTTCGCCATTACGCGGTGGACTTCAATGGCAATGGCCGGCGTGACCTCTGGAACGAAACTGAAGATGTCATCGGCAGTGTTGCCAACTACCTGGCCAGCCGAGGCTGGCGCCGGGGAGAAGCCATTTCTGCCCAGGTCAAGAGCGGCATAAGTGCGAGCAAGGACTTTGAGTTCAGTCGACTCGAGCCGCTCAATCGGTTCGCCGACATTACCTCGGCAGGCATCCAGGCTGACTTGCAGGCCAGCCCAGAGGCACCAGCCGGCATTCTGGCGCTGGAAGGCAGCAACGGCCAAGAGTACTGGGTTGCCCTAAAGAACTTCTTCGTCATTACTACCTATAATCGTAGTCCAATGTATGCCATGGCTGTTTTTCAGCTCAGCCAGGCCGTCAAGGCCAAGCTCATTGCGGGATAACACGGGAGCCAAGCCAATGCGCCAGCTTGCGGGAGTATTTTTAACCATCGTCCTGCTAGCCCTGTCCGCCTGCGGCGGCGGTGTCAAACCAGATCCATACAAGCCGGCACCCGTGGCTGCCGGTGACGACCAGCCGCGCAGCAAGTACGGCAATCCAGCCTCCTACGAGGTCTATGGCAAGACCTATCACGTGTTACCCACTGCACGCGGATTCAGGGAGCGCGGCATGGCCTCCTGGTACGGAGAGGAATTCCACGGAAAGCGAACGTCCAGCGGGGAACCCTACAACATGCACGCAATGACGGCCGCACATCGTACGCTGCCATTGCCAACTTATGTTCGTGTTACCAATCTGAAGAACCGGCGTGAAGTCATCGTTCGCGTCAATGACCGCGGCCCATTTCATGATGACAGGATTATCGACCTCTCTTTTGCAGCCGCATCAGAGCTGGGCATCCTCGGCAATGGCACGGCCGAGGTGGAAGTAACGGCGGTAGACCCGGTGGTGGCTGCTGCGGACACGACACCAAGTCGACCACCAGCCCCACCAACCACACGCAAGGAATCTGTTGCCAAGACGTCACCAGCGCCGATGCAGACCACACCGCTTAATGATGCCAGCTCAGTCCTGGCACCTGACGAAATACCGGTATCAGTTCAGCGCCGTTCTGGGCTGGGTGATACCAGCCCAATCGTTGAGGAACTGCCCGTCGCGGAACCTCCCACAGCAGCCGCTGTCAATAGTCCGGCGGCCACCGAGACCACACTGGCTTCACCAAAGACAGCACCAAGCCCGACTGCCCGGGCAGGCCACTACTTGCAGACAGGGGCCTTTTCCGAGAGGAAGAATGCCGACTCCATGGTTGACCGCCTTCGCAGGGCAGGATTTGAAAGCGTTGGCGTGTATCCAACCCAGGGCGTGCTCAAGGTTCGCATTGGTCCTTATGCCAGCGCGGCCGCCCTTGAGCCAGACAGGCAACGCCTTGACGCGATCGGCATACGCGCCTACGTGATAGAGGAATAGGCACTTAATCTGCCCAAGGGCTAGAATAATGGCTGTTTATGGTGAGCAGCAGGCCTTTTTGCGGCGTGCAATCCCAGTTGATTTGAGAACAATCATCCCGTTTTCCCAGACCTTAGTGAGTACCCCGATGTCCAGCCTGTTTCGATTCTGCCTGCCTGTCCTGTTGATGGCGCTTTCTACCGTAGTTCACGCAACCGGCATGCCGCTACCGGAACCGCCCAGCTTCAAGGGCAAGAGTTTCGTGCTGATGGACTTCCATAGCGGGCAGCTGCTGGCGGGTCAGGATGCCAACCTGCGGATCCAGCCGGCCAGTATCACCAAGTTGATGACGGCCTATATCGTCTTTTCGGAGCTGAAAAGCGGTGGTCTCAAGCTTGAAGACACCACGACCATCAGTGAGAAAGCCTGGCGTACCGAAGGGTCGCGCATGTTCGTGAAGGTCGGCAGCCAGGTCAGCATCGAAGACCTGATTCGCGGCGTGATCATCCAATCCGGCAATGACGCAACGGTGGCGCTGGCGGAAGCAGTCGCCGGCAGCGAAGACACCTTCGCCGAGGTCATGAACCAGTATGCCAAGAAGCTAGGCATGACCAACAGCAACTTCACCAACTCTCATGGCCTGGATGACGACAATCATTACTCAACGGCCTATGACATCGCCCTGCTCAGCCGCGCCGTTATCCGCGATTTTCCTGAATACTACAAGTTCTACAGCGAACGCGAGTTCACCTACAACAACATCACCCAGCACAATCGCAATGGCCTGCTGGGCAAGGATGGCGTGGACGGCATCAAGACAGGCCACACCGACAGCGCGGGCTACTGCCTGGTGGCTTCGGCCCCGCATGGTTCCATGCGATTGATCTCTGTCGTCACCGGCACCGAAAGCATGAAAGCACGCGAGAAGGCGGCGGCGGCCTTGCTCACCTATGGTTTTCGCTTCTTCGAGACCCACAAGATCTACGACCCAAGTCAGCCGGTCGATCAGGTACGCGTGTGGAAAGGCAAGCCCCATCTGATCCCCATCGGTGTTAGCCAGCCTCTCTACGTGACAACACCGCGTGGCCATCGCAATGGCCTGAGCGTTAAGGCTGAAATCCAGAATCAGGTCATGGCCCCCGTTGACGCCAAGCAAACGCTCGGCTCGATCACGGTGCAGCTGTCAGGCGAGACCATACGAGAAGAACCGTTGGTGGCATTGCAGGCCGCACCACTGGGAAGCTGGTGGCGACGCCTGATTGATGCGATACGCCTGAAGTTTCAATTCTGAGCGACTTGGCCCAAGCTGACCCATATGGAAACGGCTTACCTGAACGGTCACTACCTGCCGCTGGCGGAGGCCCGCGTGCCGGTACTGGACCGTGGCTACCTGTTCGCTGATGGGGTGTATGAAGTCACGCCGGTATATGCCGGCAGGATTTTTGCGCTCGACGCGCACCTGGACAGGCTTGATGCGAGCATGGCCGCAATCCACTTGCCCAGCCCGCTGTCGCGCGCTGAATGGCACCAGGTGCTCAACAGCCTGGTCGAGCGCAACGGCGGCGGCGACCAGATGCTGTATCTGCAAGTTTCGCGCGGCGTACAACCCAAGCGCAGCTTTACCCTGCCAGACAATCCCGTTCCCAGCGTGCTTGCTCTATGCCAAGCCTTGCCACCGGTCACTGAAGCCATCAGAACCCAAGGGGTGGCCGCCGTGACAGGCGCCGACACCCGCTGGCTTAATTGTCATATCAAGTCGATTGCACTGCTGGGCAGCGTACTTCTCACGCACGAAGCACTACAAGCTGGCTGCAATGAGATTATCCTGCTGCGCGACGGTTTCCTGACCGAAGGCGGCTCCAGCAATGTATTCCTCGTCAAGGATGGCATTATCCTGACCCCGCCCAAGAGCAACCTGATACTGGCAGGCATTACCCGCGATCTCGTGTTGGAATCCCTGCGTGACGCAAACCTCCCCACCGATGAGCGAAATCTCAGTGAAGCCGAGCTCCGGCAGGCGGACGAGATCTGGATCACCAGCAGTACGCGCGAGATTTACCCTGTGACCCAACTTGATGGCAAGGCCGTCGGCGCTGGCAAGCCTG
>JBFKCG010000047.1:0-13910 GCA_041620675.1 Nevskiales bacterium | reverse complement strand
GGCCTGTTGCGGGTTGCCCAGGGACTGGACTGTCATGACCAATCGCAGGATCGAGTTAATCCAGGCCGACATCACCACGCTGGCGGTGGATGCCATCGTGAATGCGGCCAATTCCAGCTTATTGGGTGGTGGGGGTGTTGACGGCGCCATCCATCGCGCGGCTGGCCCGGAGTTGAAAGCCCACTGTTCGGGGCTTGGCGGTTGTGCGACCGGTGACGCGGTGATTACACCAGGCTTCCGGTTATCCGCGCGTTACGTGATTCATACCGTTGGGCCGGTCTGGCAGGGTGGTGGCAACGATGAGGCTGCGCTGTTGGCAGCCTGTTATATGCGCAGCCTGGATCGTGCCGTTGAACACGCCTGCCGAACCATTGCCTTTCCTGCAATCAGCTGTGGCGTCTATGGCTACCCAATCGAGGCGGCGGCATCAATCGCAGTCAGCAGCGTGCGCGGTTTTCTCGAACGCAGCCTGCTGCCCGAGCGCGTGTACCTGTGTTGCCGGGGTGACGCCGTTGTCCGGGCCTATCGGCAGGCCCTTGCCGTCGCATGAATTGCCACATGGGGCAGCAAGCCGACAACGGCATGGCCTGTCCAGGCGAGGAAAGTCGCTTTCGGCTCAAGCGGGGGCTGGTCTTGCTGGCGATGGCATGCATCAGCCTGCCCACGCAGGCCGCAAAGCCTCGGCCGGCGGACCCCTCGCCGGCACAACTCATCGCCGGTAGCGAGCAGTTGCCCGGACCCTACCGGCGCCTGCTCGTGCAGCGGTATTTTGATGCTTACGACGCGGACAAGGGTGGACTTAAACTCGAGCGAAAATACCTTGATTGCGACAGCGTCGAATATGCCATGTCACGTGCGCATGTCGGTGATGAAGCGGCGGCCTTGCGCGTGAAACAAACCCTTGCGTCGGCACTGTCCCTGTTGGATCCGACCTGGGGCGGGTTCTACCGTTATTCCTCCGGGGGGGATTGGAACGCACCGAATTTTGAAAAAACTCTGCGGGTGCAGGCCGACTCCATGCGCCTCTATGCGCTGGCGTACCTGCAAACGCAGGACGAGCAACATCTCAAGGCTGCGCGGCGCACGCGGGACTACCTCAGGGATTTCCTGACCAGCCCGGAAGGTGCTTTCTATAGTCATCAGGCTGCGACCAACACGGCGGGCATGGATGCCGCTGCTTATTTTGCCCTTGATGATGTCGGTCGCCGCGGCATTGGGCTGCCCGTCATTGATAGACATCGCTACACAGTCGAGAACGGCCTCGCCATTGAGGCTTTGCTCAGCTTGTATCGAGCGGAGCACAATCCGTCAGATCTGCAGGCCGCGTTGAGGGCGGTACGCTGGATCATGGCCAATCGCAGTCTGCCGGGGGGAGGCTTCCGCCATGGAGACCGTGACAGTGGAGGTCCCTTGCTGGCGGACAATGTGGTCATGGGCAGTGCACTGCTGTCCCTGTATCACGTGACGGCAGATCGCAGCTGGCTGCAGCAGGCGACCCAGACGGGCCATTTCATCATCGGCCGATTCCGCAATCGGGAGGCGGGCTTTAACCGCAGCGCCCCGATACGGGGTATCGCGCCTGCTCGGCCCAGCCTGGAGGAGAATATCCGAATGACACGTTTCCTGAACCTGCTGGGCCATTACAGTGGTGACCGCGAGTTCTTCAAGCAGGCCCTGCATGGCATGCGTTACCTGAGCCGGGCCGAGGTGGTGAAATCGGCATTCGAGGAATCCGGCATCCTGCTGGCGGACAATGCACTCGCCCGCGATCCGCTGCATGTCACCGTGGTGGGCAGCAAGAAGGACCCGGCTGCTGCAGCCCTGTTTGCGGCTGCACTGGCTCATCCGGGCAGCTACCAGCGTATCGAATGGTGGGATCGCGACGAAGGGTTATTGCCCAATGCGGATGTTGAATATCCACACAGTTGGCAGGCAGCGGCTTTCGTGTGCGTGAATAAAACGTGTTCGGCTCCTGCCCTGGACCCCGGCCAGCTGCGTCGCCTGCTACAAGACCCGGCGAATCAGGGCTAATATGGTGGGCCGTGGCATACAATTTGCAGTACTGCAGATGTCCGTAGTTCGTGTCTCGCATTACGGAAACGCCGGGGTGGACCGGCAAAACGGGGACTGGGACCCCATTTCATACAACAACAGAGGTGCAATTTTATGGAGACGATCTTGAACAAGAAAACATTGGCCATCACCTTGACGGCGGCGCTTGTCAGCCTGTCAGGCGTGAGCACGATGGCGCTGGCAGATGAGGGCAGTGTAGCCGCAGCGGCTGAACCGGCCCCGGCCGCTGAACCTGCAGCGGACGCTGCGGCACCAGCCGCTGACGATGCCGCGACGGAAGCTGCCCCGGCCGAAGAAGCCGCACCAGCGGCAGAGTAATACCCCCCAGTGGGCGTGGCTTCATGAACGAACGTTCCCGCATCACGGGATCGTGTCCTGTTCATGGGGCCGGCCTCGGTCTGCGGCGGGCCCTGCTGGGCCCGCTGTCAGGCCAGTTTCCTGATTCAGTTTCATTCCTCGAGGTTGCACCAGAAAACTGGATGCACATCGGGGGGGCAAGGGGGCGCCAGTTTCGTGCGCTTACCGAGCAGCATGCCTTTGTCTCGCACGGCTTGTCGCTTTCTCTGGGTGGTCCCGCGCCACTGGACGAAGACTTCGTGCGTGATATCCGGACTTTTCTGGATTCGCACCGCATCCTCGCCTATACCGAACACCTGTCTTATTGCTCGGACGATGGTCACCTGTATGACCTGATGCCGATCCCGTTCACCGCCGAGGCGGTTGAGCATGTTGCGGCGCGCATCCGCCGCGTTCAGGACATCCTGGAGCGCCGTATTGCGGTGGAGAATGTTTCCTACTACGCCGCACCAGGCGCTGAAATGACCGAGCTGGAATTCCTGCGGGCGGTACTGGAGCGCGCGGACTGTGCCTTGCTGCTGGACGTCAACAATATTTACGTCAACAGCATTAACCACCGTTACGATGCCTCGGCCTTCCTTAAGGCATTGCCAGGCGAACGCATCCTCTATGCGCACGTCGCCGGTCACTACACTGAAGCGGAGGACCTGCGCGTGGACACGCATGCGTCGGCAGTCTGTGATCCGGTTTGGGCGCTGCTTGGTGAGGCTTATGCGACGTTTGGTGTGATCCCGACGCTACTCGAGCGAGATTTCAATATCCCGCCGCTGCCGGAGTTGCTCAAGGAGGTGGCAGTCATCAGGAAGTTGCAGGCAGTGCATGCGAAACCCGGTGAGGCCTTGGCCCATGTCTGAGTCGACGCGCCTGCCGCGCTTCATGCAACTGCAGCAAGACTTTGCCGCACATCTGCGCGAGCCTCAGCGCAACCCGGCACCGGCTGGGCTCGAAGACCGGCGCATGAAGATCTACCGAGAGCTCTTCTACAACAACGTCGAGAACTTCATTACCAAGGGGTTCCCAGTCTTGCGTAGCTTGTTCAGCAACCATGCCTGGCACGGCCTGGTGCGCGATTTCTATTCGCGTCATCGTTCAAAAAGCCCTTTCTTTCATGGCATCGGCAGGGAGTTCCTGGATTTCCTGCAGGAAGAGCGCGGCCGTCCGGCCGGTGATCCGCCATTCATGCTGGAGTTGGCTCATTACGAATGGGTCGAGATGGCGCTTGCCATCAGCGAGCTGGAAGCAGATATGACGGATGTCGATACAGAAGGTGATTTGGTGTCCGGCGTGCCGGTGGTGTCGCCCCTGGCATGGAGTCTGGCTTACCAGTATCCCGTTCACCGAATATCACCCGAATTCCGCCCGGTGCGGCCGCCAGCGCAGCCCACCTACATCGTGGTCTATCGCGATCGCAATGACGAGGTTGGCTTCCTGGAAGTGAACGCGGTCACGGCGCGTTTGCTGCAATTGATCGAGCTTGAGCCCAATCGTACCGGCCAGGCACAGCTGGAAGTAATCGCCACCGAACTGCAGCACCCCAATCCGATGCAGGTCGTAGCCAGTGGTCGCGAAATGCTGGCGGGACTGCACCAGCGCGACATTGTCCTGGGCGCACGTAAAGGCCTGAGTTGAGGGCAGTGCGCGCGCGCATGACAGCCTGCGCGGCCCATGCCATTCTTCGCGCACCATGAACGAAACATTCCTGATTATCGGGCTGCTCTTGCTGGTGGCGATCCTTGTCCTGCTGTTGGTGTTGTTGCTGCGCAACCCACATGCACGCCATGAAATGCTCGAGCGCGCCATTCGCGATGAGCTGCGCATGGGGCGCGACGAATCCGTACAGACCACGCGCCAGTTACGCGAGGACATAGCCAGCCGGGTGACCCAGCTCACCGAATCGAACGAGGCGCGCCTGGAACGCCTGCGCGTGACACTGGCCGAGCAGCTGCGTCTGCTGCAGGAAGGCAATGAGAGAAAGCTGGACCAGATGCGTGCCACGGTGGACGAGAAGCTGCAGGGCACGCTCGAGAAGCGCCTGGGTGAGTCATTCAAGATTGTCAGTGATCGCCTGGAGGCGGTGCATCGCGGACTGGGCGAGATGCAGACGCTGGCTGCTGACGTGGGCGGGCTCAAACGCGTCCTGACCAACGTCAAGGTGCGTGGCACTTTCGGCGAGGTCCAGTTGGGCGCCCTGCTGGAGCAAATGCTCACGCCAGACCAGTACGCACGCAATGTCGCCATCCAGCCCAACAGCCGTGAGATGGTCGAATATGCCGTTCGGCTGCCAGGCAATGAGCAGGCGGTATGGCTGCCGATCGACTCGAAATTCCCGCAGGAAGATTACCTGCGCCTGCAGGCGGCGGCACAGGCGGGCGACAAGGAAGCGGAAACGGCTGCATTGGAGGCTTTGGGGCGCGCCATCCTGAAGGCTGCGAAGGATATCCAGGCGAAATACATCCATCCCCCGCACAGCACGGATTTTGCAATCCTCTTCGTCCCGACGGAAAGCCTGTATGCGGAAGTGCTTCGAAATGAAGGCCTCGTCCAGAGACTGCAACAGGAGTGCCGTGTTGTGATCAGCGGCCCCAGCACGCTGGCAGCGATGCTTAGCAGCCTGCGCATGGGCTTCCGCACGCTCGTCATCGAACAGCGCTCAAGCGAGGTATGGCGCCTGCTGGCCGCGGTCAAGACGGAGTTTGCCAGCTTTGCCGGCGTCCTCGAGAACGTGAAGAAACAACTGGACACGGCGCGCAAGACTATCGACCAGACGGATGTGCGCACGCGCCAGATGGAACGTAAATTGAAGGACGTTGAGCGTTTACCGGAGGATCAGGCGCGTGACGCGCTTGGCTTGAACGAAATGTCAAGAAATTCCGATGCCGATTCGTGAGACATTTCACGCGCTGATCATTTTTTCGTCATAACGCAGAACCGCTATATTTTTTCTGGCTCCGCAGCGTTCATCCCAGATTTATCCACAGGTTTATCCAGCGCTTCTGTGAATTACCGAACATAAAATATTTACTGACTGATATGCCAGTCAGACTACCGCTAGTGGTTCACTCCTTGCGGAACCCCCATTTGTCGAGAATGCCCTCGAATTCATCCAGTGAGTTGAACCGAATGCGAATTTCGCCGCGCTGGCGGTTGTTGTCGTACTCGAGCGTGACGGGATTGCCAAGATAACCGCTGAGCGCGTCCTGCAGTTTTGCCATATCGCGCTGGGTGCGGCGCTGGCTTGCAGGCAGGCTGAGGTCGACATGGCTGCGCTTGTAGAGGCTTTCCAGTGCGCGTACGGATAAATTCTTGCGAATGGTGGCCAGTGCCAGTGGCGTCTGGCGTTCCGGTGGCACGCCCGCCAGTACCTTGGCGTGTCCGAGCGACAGCTGGCCCTCATCAACCATTTCCTGCACGCGGTCATTCAGGGTGAGCAGGCGCAGGAAGTTGGTGATGTAAGTGCGTGACTTGCCGACGCGCTTAGACATCACCTCGTGCGTGAGGTTGAAGCTGTCGCCCAGCTGGCGCAGGCCGCGTGCGGTTTCCATCGGCGAGAGCGATTCACGCTGCAGGTTCTCGATCAGGCCCAGTACCAGTGCTTCGCGCTCATCAAGGTCATCGCGCACGATGGCGGGAATCTCGTGCAGGCCTGCCAGCTGCGAGGCGCGCCAGCGCCGTTCTCCTGCCAGCAGTTCATAACCACCCTTGTGCGAGCGAACCACCACGGGTTGAACCACGCCCGATTCGGCAATGGAGTTGGCCAGTTCCTCCAGTGCACTGGAATCAAAACGCTTGCGCGCCTGATATGTACCCGGGTGAATCAGGTCCACGGGCAACAACTGCACATTGCGGGATTCGGCGGAGGCGTGTTTCGGCATGCTGGGATTATGTACCTGTTTGAACATCTGGGGTCTGTTTTCGCGGGGCGCAAAGAGTAGCGTGTCTGCCCCCACTCCGGTAGTCTGAATCACTGCCAGTGCGATCCCGGTAAGGTATGAAATTCAAGAAATATCTCAAGCAGCGGTTTGTGCAAGCGGAAGTGGCAGAGGCGTTCGACCGTATGCCGGTCAACGTCGGCGAGCTGGGTTATGACCCCTGGGGTTTCAACCCGGATGCGGCCAAGGTCGCGATGACAATGGTGCGCTACCTGTACGAGAAATATTTTCGCGTGCAGGCGCATGGCCTGGAGAATATCCCGCAGGAAGGGCGGGTGCTGATCATCCCCAACCACAGTGGCCAGTTGCCAATGGACGGGATCCTGACGGGTTATGCCGTGGCCACCAATCCGCACGGCCCACGCATGGCGCGTGCAATGATCGAGCGTTTCTTTCCGACCGTGCCCTGGCTCGGCAATGTCATGAACCAGATCGGCGGCATCATTGGCGATCCCGCCAATTGCGTGAAGCTGCTCAAGCGCGAGGAGGCTGTGATCGTCTTCCCGGAAGGCATTCGTGGTTCCGGCAAGCCCTATCGCCTGAGGTATCAGTTGCAGCGTTTCGGTGCCGGTTTCATGCATCTGGCGATGGAGCACCAGGTGCCGATCATCCCGGTCGGCGTCGTGGGCTGTGAGGAGACCATGCCGTCACTGGGCTCGATCACGCCACTGGCCAGGATGCTCGGCATCCCGTATGTGCCCATAGCGCCCTTGCTGCCACTGCCGGCGCGCGTGGTCATCAATTTTGGCGAGCCAATGAGCTTTGAAAACCGGATCGATAATGAGGAGCAAGTCGTGGAGAACGTGGAACGAGTCAAGGACGAGATTCGCCGGCTGATCGACAAGGGGCTGGCCGAGCGTGGGAGCGTTTTCTGATGGCGACCCGCAAACGAACCGAATTGCGGCCTTCGGATACGACGGGCAAGCCCAAGGTGCTCGTCACCGGGGCTGGTGGTGCACTGGGGCGTCGGGTGATTGAAAGACTAAAGGTGGATTACGACATCGTCGGCGTGGATTTTCGATGGCGCAAGCATGTGGACCCTGATGTTGTCCATTACGAAGTGGATTTCGACAAGCGCAAGTTCCAGGACGTGTTCCGCGAGCACGAGTTCGCCGGCGTCATCCACCTTGGACGGATTGGTTCAGCGCAGCTGAACCGCGCGCGTCGCTATAACTCGAATGTCATCGGCACCGAGCGGCTGTTGCAGTACAGCCTGCAGTACGGTGTGCGCCAGGTCGTGATGTTGTCGAGCCATTACGTGTATGGCGCGGATGCCAATAACCCGGCCCTGCTTGATGAGAGCACGCCCATGAAGGCGGCCAACCTCACCAGCGAGCTGGTGGACTCGGTGGAACTGGAGAACCTGTGCAACATCTACCTGTACAAGCATCCTGAGCTGACCATGACAATCCTGCGTCCCTGCAACATCGTCGGGCCGGGGGTGCAAAACAACTTGAGTAAAATCCTGGCGTCACGGTTGGCGCCATGCCTGACCGGCTTCTCGCCGATGATGCAGTTCATTCACGTGGATGACCTGGCGGAGGCTATTGTGCTGGCCTTCACCAAGAACCAGCGTGGCGTGTTCAATATTGCGCCAGAGGACTGGATTGCCTATCAGGATGCCTTGGAGCTGGCGGGCTGCCGCCGCCTGTTCCTGCCCTCTATCCCGCCCATGTTGCCGCGCGTATTGGCCGGGGTGCTCAGTCGTGCGATCGGCATGCCCTTCCCCAGTTACCTGGTGAACTACTTCAAGTACCCGGTTATCATCGACGGCTCGCTGTTCTCCCGCACATTTGGCTTCAAGCCAAAACGCAGCTTGCAGGAAATCTTCAAATACTACCGGGGTGAAAAATCCCGATTGGCCGCATGAGATGACTGCTATGAAATCCCGACTGTCCGCTGTTCTGCTTGCCGTGTTTTTGGCTACGGGCTGTGCACACAGCCCACCGGATGATCCACTGGATCCACTGGAGTCCGTTAACCGCGTGGTCTATAGCTTCAATACCACGGTGGACAAGTACGCCTTGCGTCCGGTTGCCAAAGGCTACGTCAAGGTCGTGCCCGACCCCGTGCGGACAGGCGTGAACAACTTTTTCAGTAACCTGTTTTACCCGCGCGTCATCGTAAGCAACTTCCTGCAGGGCAAGTTCCGCAACGGTGTTTCGGATACGGGCCGCTTCCTCGTCAACACCACGATTGGCCTCGTCGGCATCTTTGACGTGGCGACACCGATGGGCATGCCCAGGCATCGTGAGGATCTTGGCCAGACGTTTGGGGTCTGGGGTATTGGCCCGGGGTGGTACCTGATGTTGCCCTTGTATGGGCCGACGACGAACCGGGATTTCGTGGGCCGTGTTGGTGATAGCTATTTGAGCCCGCTGGGTTACGTCGATGAGGACGTCAGGATTGCCGCGACCGTGGTTTATGCGGTGGATGTGCGTTCGCAATTCCTTGGGGTTGACCAGGTTATTGAGGACTCCTTTGACCCTTACCTGTTTGTACGTGGGGCCTACCTGGAGCGGCGCGAGGCCAAGGTCAGGGATGCCAAGGGGGGTGGAGACATGACCCCCTCTTATGAATGATCCGCTAACGCCCATTACTGGACATTCGTGCTAAGCTCCGGACGCGGTTGGCATCGTGGCACTGGTGCCCGGTATCCGGCCTGCAGGTAACCACCTTTAATGAATCGGCGCCCGCCATCCGGGTTCCCGGCGCCAATGAGGATATTTATTCATGAACAAGATTTTGCTCCCCGTGCTTGGCTTGGGGTTCGTTCTGTCGCTCGCTGCCTGTGGCAAGGACAGCAAGTCCGAACTCAAGACCGACACAGAAAAATTCAGCTATGCCATTGGCATGGACATCGGCAAGTCGCTCAAGCGCCTTGATACCGAAATTGATCTGGTGGCGCTGCGCCAAGGTGCGCAGGACGTGCTGGATGACAAGGAAACCCTGCTGACGCAGGAGCAGGTGGTGGAAGTCATGACCAGCTTCTCGCAGAAGATCCAGCAAGAGCAGGAAGAGAAGCAGAAGACTGCCGCTGCCACCAATATCGAAGAGGGCAAGAAGTTCCTCGAAGAAAACGCCAAGAAGGAAGGCGTGAAGACCACCAAGAGCGGCCTGCAATACCAGGTCCTTACCGAAGGCAAGGGTGAGAAGCCCAAGGCCAGCGACCGCGTCAGCGTGCACTACAAGGGCACCCTGCTCGATGGCAGCGTTTTTGACAGCTCCTACGAGCGTGGCCAGCCTGCGACTTTCCCGTTGAACGCAGTGATCCCGGGTTGGACCGAAGGCCTGCAGTTGATGCCCGTTGGCAGCAAGTACAAGCTGTTCATCCCATCTGAGCTGGGCTACGGTGAGCGTGGCGCTGGCCCGAAGATTGGCCCCAACGCGACCTTGGTGTTCGAAGTCGAGCTGCTGGCGGTTGAGAAATAAGCCGCAAGATCTACGACAAATAGCCTGAGTCAATCATCGCCCCTGACAGCCAAGCTGTCAGGGGCGATTTCATTTTGGGATACCGGCATCAAGCATCGAATGGCTTGCTGTCGCAAACCGTCATCTTTGCCGTGCGTTGGGCCGCTGACTGATTTCTGGTTTTGTGTGGAGCCTTGTCAGCCCCAAAGAGTATGGGTCAGATGTGTAAGGGGGGTTCCTGCATGAGGGCAAACTGCTCGCGCAGAGACAGCAGGTGTTCCTCCCAGTACCGGTTTGAATTGAACCAGGGAAAGGCCAGCGGAAATGCCGGGTCATCCCAGCGCCGGGCCAGCCAGGCCGCATGATGCAACATGCGCAGGCTGCGTAATGCTTCAATCAGTTGCAGTTCACGTCCGTCAAGCTTACGGAACGCACTATAGCCTTCCAGTAACTCCTCCAGTCGTGCCTGCATGTAATCGCGATCACCGGACAGGAACATCCATAGGTCCTGAATGGCAGGGCCTTGCCGCGCATCATCGAAATCAACCAGCCAGGGGCCGTCCATGTTCCACAGGACGTTGCCGGGGTGGCAATCACCCTGCAAGCGGAGCGTGCGCGGGCTGCCAGCACGGCTGAAACAGGCGCGGACCTCCTTGAGCAGGTCTCGGGACAATGTCTGGTAGGCATCCTGCAGGTGCGAGGGTATAAAAGGACTGGCGCAGAGGTAGCTGACTGCGTCATCGCCAAATTCCTCGATACTGAGGCTTGGCCTGTGTTCGAAAGAATGCAGGGCACCAATGTTGTGGATGCGCGCCACCAGGCGGCCGAACTGTTTCAGGTGCTCCGGTCGGTCCAGCTCGGGCGCGCGGCCACTGATGCGCGCATAGAGGGCAAAACGGTAGCCTTCGTGCTCGAGCAGGGTATGGCCAGCAAAAGCCAGTGGGGTTGCCACGGGCAGCTCGGCGTCGGCCAGCTCCTGCGTATACGCATGTTCCTCGAGGATGGCGGCGTCGGACCAGCGTCCGGGTCGGTAAAATTTTGCAATGACGGGGCTTCCGTCCTCAAGACCAAGCTGATAGACGCGATTTTCGTAGCTGTTGAGCGCCAGCAGGCGACCGTCGCAGTGCAGCCCAAGCGTCTCGACGGCATTGAGTACGGTGCTGGGCCCGAGCCGCGCATAATGCGCTGCCGATTCACTGGATTCACTGCTCATGGCCGCGCCTGTTATGAAACAACGCCAGAATACCCCACACCCCAGTCCTTTGTGACACAATTCACGAGAATCTCAATAAAATAACGATTATGCGTTTACTGTCAGGGTTATGGTTCTTCCTGGCGAGCCTGTTGCGACGACCGCTGCTGGCTTGGGTCAAGACCCGAGTCGCGCCCAGCGGATTGCCACAGGAGCTGGGCCTCGATCCGTCCCGTCCTGTTTGCTATGTATTGGCCGCGCGCAGCATCACCGATCATTTCGTGATCGAGGAGACCTGTCGCCAGCAGGGCCTGCCGCCGCCACGTGGCGGCTACCGCGACATGCCCAAGCCGGGCCGTGCGGGGCTGGTGTCTTTGCCTCGGCTGGAAGGTCGAGGCATGAAGAGCCGCTATGGCAACCCGGCCGAGATCCGGCAACTGGTTACGCAGGCGATTGTTGACCGCGATTTTGACGTGCAGCTGGTGCCGGTGTCGGTGTTCTGGGGCCGCAACCCCAACCTTGAGACCTCCCTGCTCAGGATCATCTTCTCCGACAGCCTGCGCGCCGGCCCCCTGCGCAAGCTGTTCATAATCCTGTTCAACGGCCGTAACACCTTTGTCAGTTTTGGCCGCCCCATCTCATTCCAGGATTTCATGGCGCGCGATCCGGAGCCGCAGGCGGCGACGCGAAAGCTGGTTCGCGTGCTGCGCGTGCACTTCCGCCGCCAGCGTGCCGCCACGCTGGGCCCCAACCTGATCAACCGGTCGCAGGTGCTGTCCAACGTCATCGCGCTGCCGAAGGTGCGCGAGGCGATCCGGCAGGAAGCCGAATCCGAGCAGATCAGCATTGAACAGGCGGAACAGCGCGCCTGGGACTATGCGGACGAAATTGCCGCTGACTACAACAACGCAGCCATCAGCTTCGCCGTGCGCGTGTTGACCTGGCTGTGGAACCGCATCTTCGATGGCATCGAGGTCCAGCACGCCGAGCGCCTGCGAGAGTTCGCGCATCACCATGGCGTGGTGTACCTGCCGGCTCATCGCAGCCACATGGATTACCTGCTGGTGTCCTATGTGCTGTACCAGCAGGGCCTGGTGCCGCCGCATGTCGCGGCAGGTATCAACCTGAACTTCTGGCCGGTGGGTACCCTGATCCGGCGGCTGGGTGGTTTCTACCTGCGCCGCAAGTTCGGCGGCAACAAGCTGTATTCCACGGTGTTCAGGGCCTATGTCGACTGGCTCATGCTGCGTGGCTACTCCATGCAGTTTTTCCCGGAAGGCGGGCGCAGCAGGACCGGCCGCCTGCTGACGCCCAAGACCGGCATGCTGAGCATGACCGTGCAAAGCTTCCTGAGGAATCCAACCGAGCCAATCGTTCTGGTGCCGATCTATACCGGCTATGACAAGGTCATGGAGGTCAACAGCTACTTCAAGGAGCTGAAGGGTACCCAGACCAAGAAGAATGAATCGGTGGGTGATCTCATCAGCGCCACGCGCGTGGTGCGCATGGCCTTCGGCAAGAGCTACATCTCCTTTGGTGAGCCACTGAACCTCGCGCATTTCCTCGATGAGCGCCAGCCGGGCTGGCGCAATGACCTCGGGGTTGTCGCAGGCGGGGAGTGGCCCGAGTGGTTCAGTGAGTTCATCACGACACTGTCCTATGAGGTCATGACCCGAATCAATAGCGCCGCTGCACTGAACCCGGTGGGACTGGTGACAACCGCATTGTTGGCAAATCCACAGAAGACCCTGGCGGAAGACGAGCTCTGTGAGCAGATCGACAGCTGGACCGCGCTGCTGCGTGAGCAGCCCTATAGCGACGATGCCTGGATTCCCGACATGAGCGGCAGCGCGATCCTTGCCTACGCGGAGAAGGTTGCGCGCTTGACCCGCATCCAGCATCCCTGGGGTGACGTGATTGCCACCGAGGGGCGTGACGCGGTCTTGCAGACCTACTACCGCAACAGCGTGCTGCACCTGCTGGCGTTGCCCTCACTCATCGCCAGTTATTTCCAGCAACGTGAAGCGGTCGAGGAGGCGGGCCTGGTTGAGGGCTGCCTGGAGCTATACCCGGTACTGCGGCGCGAGTTGTTCCTGCGCTGGCGAGACAAGGAAGCCGAGTCTGCCATTCGCGGCATGATTGATGCGCTGGTGGCACGTGGCCTGCTCAGCCGTGATGCGGGCAGCGGTTGCCTGAGAAGTCCGGCTGTGACCAGTCCGGAATTTGGCAGCCTGATGGGACTCGCCAATATCATGCGCGAAACGCTGGAGCGCTACTGCATGACGACGGTGCTGCTGGCAGAGAATCTGTCGCGTGGACACATCGAACGCAAGGACTTCGAGCAGCAGTGCCACCTCATGGCACAGCGCATGGCCGTGTTGTCCGGACGCAACGCCCCGGAGTTCTTTGACAAGGCCCTGTTCAGCAGTTACATCGACACCATGAAGCGGCTGGGCCTCCTGCAACCGGACGCAGAGTGTGGCGACAGCTGCCTGCGCATTGACCCACAGTTGCAGCGCATGGCTGACCAGTCCATGCGCCATCTGTCAGGCGGGACGCAACAGCGCATCCGCCGCCTGTTGAGTGGGCCACGCCCGATGGTCGTGACCGAGGTGAAGCAGGTAACCGAAAAAGACTAAGTCACGCCTGCTCAGCGCAGGATGATGTTCCCACCTTCGACGCGTACTTTCTGGCCGACGCTCAGACCCTCGGTCGATTCAAGGTTTACGGTCCTCGTGCTGTTGTCATCCATGCGCACAGTGACGACGTAGTAGGTTGTGCTGCGGGCCGTCTCCTCGATCTTGTGCCCGGCGTAACCACCGCCGATGGCACCAGCCACCGCCGCTGCATCACGGTGTGAGCGCTTGCCCTTGACGATTTCACGGCCTGCGACGGCACCCAATACCGCGCCTGCTGCGGCACCCATACCGGTACCTTTGCCTTTCTCG
>JBFKCG010000046.1:0-14351 GCA_041620675.1 Nevskiales bacterium | reverse complement strand
TCCCAATGAAACACCTACAGCCCATGGCCCTGGACCTTGCCAATCTTCTGGCCGAAACAGACGATCCCACTTGCGGAGCATTGGTCGTATTCGGCGGGACCGTCCGCAACCTGAATGAAGGAAAGGCTGTCTCGGGCATTGAATACACAGCGCATGCGCCACTGGCAGAGAAAACCCTGGCAGAGATTGAGCGGGAGGCCTTGCATAAATTCAAGGTAAAACAATGCCGCATCTTGCACAGGCTGGGCGAGCTCCAGGTTGGCGATTTGAGTGTACTGGTCGTCGTGCGTGCCGCCCATCGTGACGAGGCATTCACAGCCGCACAATATGCAATTGACACCCTGAAGCGGCGCGTCGCCATATGGAAGAATGAGTATTACAGCGACGGTGAGAGCCGCTTCCTTGAAGGCAATAGCCTGGCCGCATCACCAGAATGAAGGACATCATCCACAAGCCTGAAACCCTGAGAACGGCCAGAGCAACCGCGACGTTGCATGCCCCTTCTGCCTGCATTGACTTGCTAAGAGAGCGGAAAACCGAAAAAGGAGACGCGCTTGAAGTCGCACGCACAGCAGGCATCCTTGCAGCCAAGCGCACATGGGAACTGCTGCCGTTCTGTCATCCCTTGCCCCTGCAGGCTATTCACGTTGAATACGAGCTTGAGTCGGCGCTGGTACGTATCGAATGTGAAGTGCAGGTGATCTCAGGCACTGGCGTGGAAATGGAAGCGCTGACCGGTGCCAGTGTCGTCGCCCTCACCCTCTATGACATGCTCAAGCCACATGCCGAACTCGATCTTTCAATCACGGATATCCGGCTGCTGGAAAAAAGAGGCGGAAAATCAGAGTTCTCCCGCAAGATAGACCCGCCCGCAAAATGCGCAATCCTAGTCATTTCTGACGCCGTCTCAGGTGGGAAAAAGCGCGACCAGGCAGGCCGCCTTGTTCATGATGGCCTCATGGCCGCTGGCATACACGTCAGTGGCTACGAGATACTCAATGATGAGCCGCAGCCCATGCTCATCCGCCTACGACGATGGGTAGAGCAAGACATGGATCTGATCGTGACAGTGGGCGGCACGGGCATCGCTCCGCGTGATCGTGCCGTAGAGTCAGTGCGTGCCCTGCTCGAGCGTGAGATGCCAGGAATCATGGAGGCCGCGCGTCACTTTGGCCAGCAGCGCACCCCTTATGCCATGATCTCGCGTGGCGTCGCCGGACTGATTGGCCGGACCTTAGTCGTCACTTTCCCTGGCAGCAAGCGAGGCGCGCAGGAAACCCTGGATGCCCTTCTGCCGGGCCTGATTCATACGCTAGAGGTCCTGCGCTACACCCATAGCCGCTGATTAAGGCAGGCCCTAAAAACTGGCGTAAACTGCAGGAAAGCCGCCCTTGAGCGGGTATGAGGCTAGCGTGCGAAGCAAGGAGAACACTCGCCATGGTGCGCCATCCGCAGTCTTTTACGGAACCCATGTTCAAGCGTCGGGACTCAAAACCAGACGAGAGTGAGCTTGAACAGAGCCTTGGTAATAGTGCAGTCCCGCAAGCAAGCCAGGACATTACGCCTGGAGGACTTGAGCTACCGACACGAACACCCGACACCCGCCATCAGCTCACCACACTCCCAAAAGCCCTTAGTAGTTACAACCAGACGTTAAAGGCCTTGGAGGTGGAATCCGTTGCCACCCTGCAGGCACTCAATCGTTGCCTGGCAGTCGCCCCGCAAGCATCTGTGGATCTACCCAGCTTCACCCAGAGCGCCGTTGATGGCTATGCATTGATGTCTTTCGAAAGCCAATGGGCGAGCCCTGATAGTCCTGTCAGCCTGCAAATTGCCGGTGAGATACATGCCGGCCCGCCAAAGCAGCAGCCCCCCCTTGGCAACCGGATGGCATATCGGATACTCACGGGAGCGGCCATCCCGCGGGGAGTGGATACTGTCGTACCGCAGGAGTTGGTAAGGATGGGCGTAGGCTCAATCCTGCTCGATCGCCCTGTTCCCGAAAAGAAGAATATCCGCGAGCGAGCCGAAGAGCTGGGTGCCGGTGACAGCATTGCTGCGGCTGGTCAGCGCATCTCACCGGGGATGCTCGCCGCACTAATGGCGGCAGGCACCCACAGCGTACAGGTCTATAGGCGCCCTAAAATCTCCGTTCTGGTCACTGGTGATGAGGTTGTGCCGGCGGACCAAAAACCCGGAGATGGCCAAGTCTATGATGCCAATGGCCCCCTGATCCAAAGTTGGATGCTTGCCTTGGGCTATCCTGCACCGACGATTACCTACGTCAGGGACACCCGAAAAGAGGTCAACACGGCGCTGGGGTCAGCATTAGACAGCGCCGATCTGGTCATCACCACGGGCGGGGCTTCGGTCGGTGACCATGACTTCATTCCAGGAGCCGCCGCCACTTGTGGCGTCAAACAGATTTTCTGGAAAGTGGCGCAAAAGCCTGGTAAGCCTTTGTATTACGGCTTGCGAGGCAAGACTGCCCTCCTCGGCCTGCCAGGCAACCCTGCTGCCGTCCTCATCGGGCTGGTCATGCATGTACGGCGGGCACTGGATTGCCTTGAGGGTGTCAGCACGCCCGGCCCACGCATGTCAGCCGGTCGCTTGCTGAACGGCGCCAAGGCGGATCAAACGCGCGACAGGCTGGTGCGCATGAACCTTTCTATCAGTGCAGAGGGCGTTGTGCACCTCGACCCACTGCCAAAACAGGACTCCCACATGCTCAGCAACCTGGCAACTGCCATGGCACTGGTGATGCTACCCGCACGTGACCACGACTATCTTGCGGATGAACGAGTGCTGTGGACTCCATTACCTGGCTTAACACGTATATAACATTGTGATAATCAGGAGCGATACTTATGAGCATGCTGGATGAGTTCAAGACTTTCGCCATCAAGGGCAATGCCATGGACATGGCAGTTGGCATCATCATCGGTGCAGCGTTTGGCAAGATCGTGGCGTCCCTGGTTGCCGATGTCATCATGCCGCCAATCGGTCTTGCCATCGGCGGGGTTCAATTCACTGAGCTTGCACTGACCTTACAGGCCGCAGACGGAGCAAATCCTGCGGTGACAGTAAACTACGGTAATTTCTTGCAGACGATGATGGACTTCGTGATTATTGCGTTTGTGGTATTCCTGCTGGTAAAAACACTCAATAACCTAAAAAAACGAGAGGAAGTAAAGCCCAGCACGCCGACTCCTCCATCAAGAGAGGAAGTGTTGCTGACCGAGATACGAGACCTGCTAAAGTCCCGTTGAACCCGCTGGCTTGTTGATTATGCCCTTCAGTCGCGGCCATACGGCTGCGTGAAGTCCTGCGGGCCATGGCGAGTGCGAGTATCCACCTACTAATTCAGGAATTGATAAAAAGTGACTCTCACTGACCGAATCCTGCGAGTTGTTGTTCCTCTGGTTTTCTCCCACCGACCGGCCATGTTGTCGCTTGTTGCCGTGGCGACTTTATTTTTTGGCTGGCACGCCCTGCATATTGAATTGGATGCCGGATTCGAGAAATCAATTCCGAAGAACCACCCTTACATGGAGACCTTCAAGAAGTATCAGGAGGCGTTTGGAGGTGCCAACCTGATCTCCGTCGCCCTCATTCAAAAGGAAGGAGACATCTACAACGAGGAATTCCTGAGCCGCCTGAAGCAGGTCACCGATGAAATCTTCTTCCTCCAGGGAATTGATCGATCACGAGTAAGTTCGCTGTTTACCCCGGGCATCCGTTATCTCGAGATCACGGAAGATGGCATTTCTGGTGGTGACGTCATGCCCGCAGACTACAAGCCAACAGCGGAAATGTTCGCACGGATACGCACGAATGTAGCCAAGGCCGGCATCGTCGGTCGAATTGTGTCTGAAGACCAGCGCGGCGCCATGATCGTCGCGGAGTTACTCGAATATCACCCAGTTACACAGGAGAAACTCGATTATCGCCGTGTGGCCAGCGAGCTTGAGCGGATTCGAGACCAATACCAGGACGAGAATATCCAGATCCATGTCATTGGTTTCGCCAAGATCGTGGGCGACGTCAGCAGCGCAAACCTTGAGGTCCTCTTTTTCTTCGTCATAACACTGCTAATTACCATGCTGATGCTGTGGGCCTACTGCGGCTCCTTCAAACTCAGCCTGCTCCCATTGAGCAGCGCGATCGTCGCTGTTATCTGGGAATTTGGCATGATGCGCTTGTTGGGCTATGGCCTGGATCCCTTCGCAATTCTGGTCCCATTCCTTGTGCTTTCAATCGGCGTCAGCCATGGCGTGCAAATGGTCAATGCCTGGGCCGGGGATGTTTCAGAGGAGCATCTTGGGAGTTATGAAGCATCCGTAGCTTCATTTCGAAGGCTGGCAATCCCTGGGACCTTGGCCTTGCTCACGGATGTCATCGGTTTTGCAACGATCTACATCATCGATATCGACATCATCCGGGAAATGGCAATCAATGCATCGCTTGGCATGGCCGCGATCATTATTACCAACAAGGTGATGATGCCGATCATACTCAGCTACACAAAGCTGGGTGACATCAAGAACTTCTACAAGCTGCAATCCTCACGCACACGACTTGGCGATCAACTCTGGCAGTTCCTGTCACGCTGCGCCACGCCACGGCCAGCAGCTGTAATCTTACTGACAAGCCTGGTTTTTCTCGGTATTTCAGCCTGGAAATACCAGGATCTCAGGATCGGAGACTTCAAGCCCGGAGTGCCCGAGCTTCGACCGGACGGGCGCTATAACCTCGATTCAGCCGCCATCGTCGACAATTTCACCATTGGTGTCGATGTGCTCAAGGTCATTGCTGAAAGCGGTACGGAGGCCTGTGTCCAGTACGAGGTCATGGAAGTCATTGACAGGTTCTCCTGGCACATGCAAAACGTGCGAGGCGTGAGGTCTGTGACCTCGTTGCCGCAACTGGCCAAGTTGGTGAGTTCGGGATGGAATGAAGGCAGCCTCAAGTGGCGCATCCTGCCACGCAACCAGTTCTCCCTTGTACAGGCCATCAACCCGATTCCCTCCTCCTTCGGTCTGCAGAATGCAGACTGTAGCGCGATGCCTGTTCTGATCTTTACCACCGACCACACGGCCGAAACCATCAGCAGGATCATAAGCGCGGTCAAGCAATTCAGGGAGGAGAATCCTGATGCGCCGGTCAACTTCGCTCTGGCTTCGGGAAATGTCGGCGTGATGGCCGCAACCAATGAGGTGGTCAAGGCGCAGGAGAAGATGATCGTGCTCTGGGTATATGTCGCCATCATTGGTTTTGTATGGCTGTCTTTCCGCAGCATGATCAGTGTGCTATGCATCATCGTGCCGTTGGCGTTAACTTCACTGATGGCTTACGCCTTTATGGCCACAATTGGCGTTGGTCTCAAGGTTGCCACCCTGCCGATGGTTGCCCTTGGCGCCGGCATCGGCGTGGACGATGGCATTTATCTCTTCAGCGTACTGGGCCAGAAACTCAAAGAGGGCTGGCCCCTGAGAAAGGCCTGGTTCCGCACGCTGCAAACGACGGGCAAGGCCTGTATTTTCACCTCTGTTGCACTGGCGGTCAGTGTGTCTACCTGGCTGTTCTCTGGCCTGCAATTCCAGGCAGACATGGGGCTGTTGCTGCTATTCCTGTTTGTCGTAAACCTGCTCGGAGCGATCATCATGCTACCGGCGCTGGCCTACTTTCTGGTGCCCAGAACCCAGCGCTCTAACTAGGCTGCCTCATTGCGCGCATGATCAAGCAGGTGCTTGATCTCTGGCACGCAGGAACCGCAATTGGTGCCTGCCTTAAGGCAGGCACCAACACCATAAGCATCCTTCAGGTTTCGGTCTCGGATCGTTCTCAGGATAACGTTGCGTCCAACGCCGAAACACGAACAGACCACAGGGCCGGTATCGGCCTGAGGATTGGTCGGTTGCCCCACCAGCAGTCCGACACGGTCAATTTCCTCCAGCCGTTTCTGGTTAAAAAGACCAGACAGCCATGCACGCGACGGCAGGTCTTGGCGCGGCGACAGAAACACACAGGCCTCAATCCGATCATTGATGACGTAGGCTGCTCGATAGATCCCTGCGGTGGAATCACTGTATTCGAGCCAGTCCGCGGCGGCCATGTTTGCGCCCAGGAGTTGTCGTGCCCATGTGCTGCAATCCGGAATCTTCTCGCGTCCACCGAGTTCATAGCGCGTAAATTGCTTGCCCTGAATGCGAGTCCACCAAGTCGCAGGCTCATCAGACAAGGGCTGGCGCGTGAGAACAAAGCCATGCCAGTCAACCAGAAATGGCTCAATACGTACTGGCGTGTGCTTGAACTCCGGCTCGCCCGAGATCGGATCCACTACCGGATTAACCAGTCTCCCAACCCGGGCATCCGAGGCAAATTGGTCATTCCAGTGGATTGGTATGAATACATTACGCCTGGGCTGATCACCCGTCGTTTTGAGGCGCGCAACCATGGCACCCCAATGGCTCACCACACGGACCAGGCTGCCATCCTGCACGCCATTCAGCATGGCATCGTAAGGGTGTATCTCGACAAATGGCTCTGGCATATGACCTGAAAGCCTTGGCGACAGGCCCGTGCGGGTCATGGTGTGCCACTGGTCACGTATGCGGCCAGTGTTGAGCACTAGCGGATACTCTTCATCAGGCATATTGGCGGGTGGAATAGGCAGCGTGGGCACCAGTCTCGCCCGCCCATCCTCATGCATGAAACGATCATCAAGGAACAGGCGCGGTGTACCATTTGGCTGTGCGCGCGTCACCGGCCACTGCACTGGCTCCAGGGCATCGTACTGCGAATCAGACAGGCCAGACAGGCCGCTGATATCGAACATCCGGTTACCATCGTTCTGTGCACCGGACAAACGGGCATGCTCATCGAAGACCTGCGATGGTGAAGCGTAGTCAAAGGCCCGAGCCCAACCCATGCGCTTGGCGACCTGGCTGATGATCCACCAATCTGGCTTCGCTTCGCCCGCCGTTTCCGCAAACGCACGCTGACGTGAGATACGGCGTTCCGAGTTAGTGACTGTGCCCTCTTTTTCGCTCCACCCTGCTGCAGGCAGCAGGATATGTGCATAGTCGGCAGTATCTGTCGCCGCTATGCAGTCTGAAACTACGACCAGTTCGCAACGCGTTAGAGCTTCGCGAACACGATCGGCATCCGGCAGGCTGACCACCGGGTTGGTGGCCATGATCCAGATTGCCTTCACTTTCCCCGCATGCACGGCTTCAAACAGATCAACAGCCTTCAGGCCGGGCTGATCTGCAATACGTGGACTTTGCCAGAAGCTCTGCACGATTCCTCGATGTTCCGGATTGTGCAGATCCATATGCGCGGCTAACAGATTTGCCAGCCCCCCGACCTCGCGGCCACCCATGGCATTGGGCTGCCCGGTAACCGAGAACGGGCCCATGCCCGGCTTGCCAATACGGCCAGTCATCAGGTGGCAATTAATGATGCTGTTGACCTTGTCGGTACCTGAGGATGATTGATTCACACCCTGCGAAAACACTGTCACGGTTTTCTCGGTGCGAGCAAAAAGGCGATAGAACTCACCAACCGACTCACGACTCAGGCGACAGGCTCTTGCAACATCGGCAATGCTTGACGCTCCATCTGCAGCCGCCTTGATGGCTGCCTCTGCACCGCGAGTATGGTTATCCAGGAAGTCCCTGTCTTCGATCCCATGCTGGTGCAGAAAACTGAGCAGGCCATTGAATAACCAGACATCCGTACCTACCTTCACCGGCAGGTGAAGGTCGGCCAGGTCACAGGTGGCCGTACGGCGCGGATCGATTACGACCACCTTCATCTCCGGCCTGGCCTGCTTGGCCATGGCAATCCTCTGGTAGAGGATGGGATGACACCATGCCGTATTCGACCCCGTCAGGATGACAAGATCCGCCAGCTCCAGGTCCTCGTAGCAAACGGGCACAAGATCGCCACCAAGGGCACGTTTGTGTCCTGCCACAGCAGATGACATGCATAGGCGCGAGTTGGTATCGATATTGGCGGTGCCAATGAAGCCTTTCATGAACTTGTTGGCGACGTAGTAGTCTTCCGTCAGCAACTGGCCTGACACATACATAGCCACGGATTCTGGCCCATGATCTTCAATGACAGAGCGAAACCCTCTGGCAACGGCATCCAAGGCCTTATCCCAACTGGTGCGCTGCCCGTGGATGCTTGGGTAAAGCAGGCGATTATCCAGGCCAAGCGTCTCTCCCAGCGCCGCCCCTTTTACGCATAATTTGCCGTAATTGGCTGGGTGTCTTGCATCCCCGGCGATGTCCACGCTGCCGCCAGGTTGTGGTGTGGCTAGCACCCCACAACCTACCCCACAGTAGGGACAGGTTGTCTTGACGGAAGCTTTCATGCTGCTACGCAGAAATTCCTGCCAAACAGCAGCTTGCTGCGAATCGCAGACACATCTGTCTTGTTCTGGATCAGTTCGAAGTACCAGCTGCCGTCCTGGATGTCACCATACAAGACCACGCCAGTTACACAGTTTCCTTGCAGCACCAGTCGCTTGTATACCCCACGTCTGGGGTCTCTTAGCACCAGATCCTCGGTGCCTTCACCACCCGCGAAGTCACCCGCCGAAAATAGATCAATGCCGGTCACCTTGAGCTTGGTAGAGGTGACACTACCTTTGAAGCGTGCAAACCCTACCTGCGCCAGGTGGGTAGCACAGACACTCGCCTGCTCCCACAATGGTGCAACCAGACCATAGGTTTTGTCACGGTGTTGTACGCATTCACCCACGGCATAAATACGCGGGTCATAAGTTTGCAGCGTGTCATCAACAACAACGCCACGCTCGCATCGCAAGCCGGATTTCTTGGCCAGTTCGGTATTGGGCCGGATGCCAACTGCCATAACCACCAGGTCCGCTGGTATCTGGCTGCCATCACGGAAACGAACACCGACCACCCGCGGCGCACCTTCGTTTGAACCCGTTGCATCAACCACACCACCGATGATCTCGGCAGTTTGCGTTTCCATGCGGAAACTGATTCCACGCTGCTCCAGAGAGTTCTTGAGCAATGCCCCAGCAGGCTTGTCCAGCTGGCGTTCCATTAAGGAATCGAGTAGATGAACCACCGTGACTTTCATGCCTTGGCGCAGCAGTCCGTTGGCAGCTTCCAGCCCGAGCAGCCCTCCTCCGATCACCACCGCATTCTTGTACTGTCGGCTGGCTGCAACCATCTCCTCGACATCGCGCAGGTCGCGGAATGTGATCACGCCAGGCAGGGTATTGCCTGGTACAGGAATGATGACCGGGTTAGAGCCCGTCGCCAGCAGCAGGCGATCGTAGCGGGTCTCATAGCCGCTAGACGACACCACGACCCGCCTTTGTCGATCAATAGTGACCACTGGATCATCGGCATGTAACACGATGCCACGGCGCGCATACCATTCCGGCTTGTTAAGCAGGATCTCATCCACCGCCGTCTCGCCAGACAGAACCGGCGACAACAGGATCCGGTTGTAATTACCCACCCGCTCGTTGCCAAACACCGTGATGTCGTAGAGATCCGGCGCCACGCGCAAAAGCTCTTCCACTACACGCATGGCGGCCATGCCATTGCCCACGACCACCAGGCGTTGCTTGCGCGACGGTACCTGTCCTGCGGCTGCGACACGTACCCAGACGCGCCCATCGCGGACCTCGACCGGATAAGGGCGCACCGAGGCAACCGGGTCTTCCAGACATTCGCCGGTCTTCAGGTCAAAATGCTGCTTGTAGATCGGTGAAGCCACTACCAGCCGACCCTGAAGGTCCCCGACGATACCCCGCCAGAGTACGTTCGCGCCGCTATTAGGGTCATAGGCGCCAATGGCATACACCTCTTCGGTCTCTCCAATCCTGAAAATGGCTATTTGGCGACCCTCAACCAGCGCACAGACACCCATGTCGGGGTTGATGTCGTCAATCGCGCATACATCTGTACCTGGATTGACGGCTAATTGATCCAGCACGGTGATCATCATGCCGTCTCCAGGCGTGCAGCGCGGGCCTGCTGCCTTTCCTCACTATTGGCAGGGCGCACTTGCTCACGTTCCGGTACAAAGATCACGTTGTCATCAGGCTGGTCACTATTGACGAAGTGCCTGAAGCGCTTAAGGGTGGCTGGGTCATTGATTGCCTTTTTCCACTCACACTCATAGGTGTCTACCACGTGCTTCATTTCCGCCTCGAGCTCACCGCAGATACCCAACTTGTCTTCAATGATGATGGCTTTCAGGTAGTCCAGCCCACCTTCCAGGTTTTCCAGCCACACGCTGGTGCGTTGCAGTCGATCAGCAGTGCGCACGTAGAACATCAAGAGCCGGTCCACGTAACGGATCAGGGTCTCGTTATCCAGATCCGAGGCCAGTAAGTCGGCATGGCGCGGTTTCATACCACCGTTGCCACAGACATATAGGTTCCAGCCTTTTTCAGTGGCGATCACGCCAATATCCTTGCTTTGCGCCTCGGCACATTCGCGCGTGCAGCCGGAGACAGCAAACTTGAGCTTGTGCGGGGAGCGCAGGCCTTTGTATCGATTCTCCAATTCAATGGCGAAGCCTACGGAGTCCTGTACGCCATAACGGCACCAGGTGGAACCCACGCAGGACTTAACCGTGCGCAGCGATTTGCCATAGGCATGACCTGACTCGAAGCCGGCATCAATCAATTCCTTCCAGATCAGCGGAAGCTGGTGCACCTGTGCACCAAACAAATCTACCCGCTGGCCGCCGGTGATCTTGCTGTAGAGGCCATATTTCTTTGCCACCTGGCCCAGCACAATCAGCTTGTCAGGCGTGATCTCACCACCTGTAACGCGTGGGACGATTGAGTAGGTGCCATCCTTCTGGATATTGGCCAGGAAGTAATCGTTACTGTCTTGCAGCTTGGCATGGCGTGGCTTGAGGACATGCTCGTTCCAGCAGGAAGCGAGTATGCTGCCCACTGTCGGCTTGCAGATATCGCAGCCGCGTCCCTGTCCATGCCGGGCGATCAGTTCATCAAAGGTCTTGATCTTGCCCACGCGCACGAGGTGGTACAGCTCCTGCCGTGAATGCTCAAAATGTTCGCAGAGATGGTTATTGACCGAAACGCCGCGGCTGGCTAGCTCATGATTCAGGATTTGCGTGACCAGTGGTCCACAGCCACCGCATGAACTGGCAGCCTTGGTCTTCTTTTTGATATCACCAAGGCTCGCACAGCCGGATTCAACTGCGGAGCAAATTGCTGCCTTGGAAACGTTATTACATGAACACACTTGCGCCGATGCGGGCAAGGCCGCCACACCGATACCGCCACCCTTTTCGCCCCCGCTATCGCGCTTGGGCAATATCAGATCTTCTGGGTGCGGTGGCAATTCCATCTTGTTGAGCATCATCTGAAGCAGGGTGCCGTATTCCTCGGCCTCACCCACCAGTACCGCACCCAGTACATGTTTCTGGTCGCCACTTACGACCAGGCGTTTGTATACCTGTCGCACCTCGTCAGAAAAGGCGTAAGTGCGTGAGCCCGGCGTGATGCCATGGCTATCACCGACACTGGCAACATCCACACCCATCAGCTTGAGCTTGGTGGACATATCAGCACCGGTGAAGGCTTCGGTATCAAGACCGGCAATATGCCGTGCGGCTTTCATGGCCATCTGGTAGCAGGGTGCCACCAGGCCATAGACCTTGCCGCCAACCAGTGCACACTCGCCTATGGCATATATGTCTGCATCCGAGGTCTGGAAATAGTCATTGACCTTGATGCCACCTCGCTCACCCACGTCAAGACCCGCCGTACGTGCCAGGGCATCAGCCGGTCGGATGCCGGCTGAAAACACAATAAGGTCAGTCTCCAGTTCACCACCATCAGCGAACCTCATCTTGTGCACACAGGATTCACCGTCGATGATCTCAACGGTATTCTTGCTCGTATGCACTTGTACGCCCATGGCTTCGATTTTCTGGCGCAGCACGCGACCACCGCCCTCGTCGACTTGCACGGCCATCAAGCGCGGAGCAAATTCAACCACCTGGGTTTCCAGGCCAAGATCCTTGAGCGCCTTGGCGGCCTCGAGACCCAGTAAGCCACCTCCCACGACGGCACCGCATTTCGCGTCGCGCGCAGCTTCGGTTATGGCCTCAAGATCCTCGATGGTGCGATAGACAAAACATCCAGGCCGATCCTTGCCTGGAAGTGGCGGCACGAATGGATATGAGCCGGTGGCAAGCACCAGCTTGTCATAGCTGACGATATGACCATTGGCTGACGTTACCCGACGCGACTGGCGGTCAATGGCAACGGCCTTGTCATTCAGATGGAGCTCGATTCCGTTTCCCTCGAAGAATCCTTCCGGTACAACCGAGAGGTCTGCCGATGTCTTACCAGCAAAGAAGCTAGTCAGGTGCACACGGTCATAGGCCGGGCGCGGCTCTTCACAGAAAACAGTGATATCAAACTCACTGCCACGGGCTTGCACCAGTGTCTCCAGAAACTTCTGGCCCACCATGCCATTGCCTATCACCACCAGCTTTTGTCTTGTCATCATTGCACTCGCAGCCTTGCCCGCTAAACCGGGCATTTGTATTGACTAGAGCAAGGGCTATGCCATGTAGGAGCGATTGAGATTGATGCTGTTTGCTTACCTCTATGGTTGTTGATTGGATGTCTGTTGCACCCTGCCAGAGCAGACTGACCTAGCTTGGTGCAAAAAGAAGGGGCCCGAAGGCCCCTTAATGACTGCGACACGTTTATGCAGCTGAGGTGGCTTCCCGCTGACGATGAGAAGCTGCACGGGATGCCAGTGCTGCATTGAGGGCATCCTTTTCCCTTTTCAGGTCCGCCTCTGAAAACCGAACAACAAAGGCACAGAAGGAGGCTGCCACCACGGCTATCCCGAGGAACATCAGGCCTTCCTGGTAGCTTAAGGACTCGGATTTAAACAAGAAGCCGGCCGCAACGGCACCTGCGTTTCCGCCTGCTCCCACGATACCGGCCACACCTCCCAAAGCCTTGCGATTCATGAACGGCACGACACCAAACGTCGCACCTTCCGACATTTGGACAAACAGGCTGAACAAGATCATGGTTGCGATGGCAAGCCACAGAACATTCATCTGGGAGAACAAGATCAGCGCCATTCCCTCGAGGAATAACACACAGAATAAGAAGTTAACTCTCCCCTTCAGCCCGCTCTTTCGCGCTGACCAGTCGGAAAAGACCCCGCCCAGTGTTCTGGCAAAAAGGTTCATCAAGCCGAAAAGCCCGGCAATCAACCCTGCTGTTTTGAGGTCAAGCTCGAAATTATCGAAGTAGTAAATCGCTGCGATATTGTTGATGGTCAGCTCAACACCGAAGCATGCCGCGTAGACGATGAAAAGCGCCCATACCCGGTGATCCTTTGCTGCCGTGAGAAAGGTACTGGTTGCACTGTTTTCATTTTTGGCCTCGGGTAGCTGGCCAAGGGCACGCAGGGCCTGGTAATTCCCGTCAGGAGAATCCTGCGTAAAGTAGAAGTAAGCGATGCCTGTCAGGAACAGGACCACACCGGGGACGATCATGGCCAATCGCCAGCCTGCGGCCTCTGACACACCGAGCATCAGCATGCAGGCAAAGATCATCGGCATGACCATCTGTGTGACGCCGCCACCGAGATTGCCCCAGCCTGCTGTTGTTGCATTCGCTGTCCCGACGACGTTGGGCGCAAACATGACAGAGGTGTGGTACTGGGTGATGACAAAAGAGGCGCCGATGGCACCAATGGCCAGCCTGAACAGAAGGAATGACTCATAACTTTGCGCAAGCCCAATGCCCATGACCGGCAAGGAGCCAAGCAACAGCAGAGCAGAGTATGTCTTTCTTGGCCCGTATTTATCGCATAAAGGCCCGATGAGTAGCCTGACGAGGACGGTGATGGCAACCGAGGCAATGATCGTGTTGCCAATTTGTGCCTTGGTCAGCATCAGGTCCTCTCGTACCACTGCCATGAGCGGTGCGATCCCAAACCAGCCGAAGAAGCACAGGAAGAATGCAAACCACGTCATGTGAAAGGTTCGCATCTGAATGGACTTCAGACTGAACAGCTGGATTGATGTGGCCTTGTTTTGAACTTCCATGACGGACTCCTGATCGATTCTGGAGTCCCTGTAGCAAGGCTCATGCCATGACAAGCTAAGGCATGTATATCAATAGGTTATTGTGATTTGAAACAGATCAGACGTATCGTCGATCGCTCACATGCAGTGCATGTCATGCAACGCCAGTGTTTCTGATGACCCAGTATGGATCAGATGAAGCGGCGCGAATGAATCAACCCAGATGGGTGATGCCACCCATATAGCCTTGCAGC
>JBFKCG010000045.1:0-14412 GCA_041620675.1 Nevskiales bacterium | reverse complement strand
GGCCAGCACCAGGCCCCAACGAACCATCTTAGCCATATGCTCTTTCCGTCATCGAATCTGGCCGAAGCTTATCGCAAAAAACGGCGTTAGGATTAGCGCAAGACTCTTAACCGCCTCTTCAGGCAGGCATGGGCCTGGATGCCACCACAACTCGTGTCACAAAAGCACGTGGAGGCTTCTGCAAGCCTGTTCCTGCATTGTCGCTACAACGCTGGAGCCTTGATTGCCAAACAAGACCTTACTGATCGTCGCGCACGCGCCATCACCTAACACCCAACGCCTGCGTGACGCGTTGCTGCAGGGCGCGCGCGAAGCCGAACCGCAGGGCCTGCGTGTCCACTGCCTATCGCCATTTGATACCGGCCCTGAGCAGGTATTGGCCGCGGATGGCATCGTCCTCAGCACTACCGAGAACCTTGGCTACATGAGCGGCGCAATGAAGGATTTCTTCGACCGAATCTATTATCCGACGCTTGAGCAAAAGCAGGGCCTGCCCTATGCCCTGCAAGTACGTGCTGGCAACGATGGTCGCGGCACCCAACGCGCGGTCGAAACGATTGTCACCGGCCTGCGCTGGCGCGCGGTGCAGGAGGCACTGATCTGCCGCGGCGAGTTCCGTGAGGAATTTGCGACGCAATGCCGCGAGCTGGGCGCGGCAATGGCAGCAGGACTGGCGGCCGGCGTGCTCTAGTTCTTGCGCCGCAGCGCCTGGTTGATAACCATGCGTATCAGGGCCGGGTACTCAATCCCCACTTTCTTTGCAGCCTGCGCAAACTCGTCGTATTCGGCGATGCAGGGATTCACATTGGGCTCAATCACATAGACCTTGCCTTCGGGCGTGATGCGCAGGTCAAAGCGCGCATAGCTGCGGATGTTCAGGGCGCGATAGGCACGCTTGCAGGTGTCATGGATGGTTCGCTCGACTTCGGCGGACAGCCGCAGTGCGTAGTTGTTGCGAATACCCCATTTCTCGCGATAGTCGTCATCCCATTTTGCCTTATAGGTGGCGATGCGCGGTTCGTCATCCGGTAATTGCCCGAAGTTCATCTCGCGCGGCGGCAACACCCGCAGGCGGCGGTCGCCAATGATGCCCACGTATAGCTCGCGGCCGTCGATATATTCCTCGGCAATGACATCAAGGTTCATGCGCTCATGAATCATCTTGACCCGCTCAATAAAGCTTTTTTCATCGTCCACGATCGAGGCCTGGGAAATACCGCGTGATGCCTCCTCGGTCAGCGGCTTGATGATGCAGGGCAGTTTCAGCGTCTTTGGCACCCAGATCTTGTGATCCCGGTAGAAGGTATGAAAGCGCGGCACGCGCACGCGGTGATAGCGCAGGATCTTCTTGCACAGGGCCTTGTCGTTGCACAGCGCCAGGGCTGCCGAGCTCGCGCCGGTGTAAGGCACGCCCAGCATCTCGATCAGGCCGGCGATGTTCTTGTCCCACTGCGTGACCTCGTTGAAGGTCTCGACCATGTTGAAGATCACGTCCGGTTCGAACTCGTCCACCTCATCCAGCAACGGGCGAACATCGTTGAACAGGCCAAGGGTGCGAACCTCGTACTTGTTCGCCAGCAGCGCCTTGTACACATCATCTTCCGTGTAGAAGTTCTCCGGATCCTTGAACTCCTCGGTGAAGTCGTGGCCACGCTCGACCGTATAAGGAACATCAAATGCGAACAGGACACGAAGTGCTTTGGCCATAAATCAAACCTTGGTTCCGCGCAGGCGGTTGGTGTAACGATAATTCATTTGCAGGGTAGTCAGGTATGCCGTGAGTTTCAGCAGGACAAGTGCCTCCGTGTCCTCGGTGACCAGCCTGAGCGCCTTGCAGCGCTGGTAAACGCCCTGGAACACCTCGCCCACCCGATATTTGCGCTCGCCAGTCCATTCGGCGATGTAATTGATGAGTGCCTTGCGATTGTTCTTCAGGATGACGGCCACCGAGCTGCGAGTCTCGTTCTTGGGTTGCCCCTCAACGAACATCTGCTTCAGGTTGACATCGTGGAAGTCCGGATAATTCTCGGCCTCCTCTGCACGGCGCTTGCGGTAAAAACGGCGCAGGGTGCTGCGGATCTGGCTGGCGGCCCAATGTTGCCTGCCGCGACTCACCACTGGCGGCTTGCCAGCAATGCTTTTCATCAGCTTGTCGACGAACTCGAGTTTCTCCAGCGCCTTCCAGCCGGCATATTCCTCGTGCCAATCCAGGCCCGGTGTGAGCCAAACCGCGAAGGTCTCGCAGAAATCTTCATCCGGATGGTACTGGGCATAATAATTATCGAGGTGCCGCACATAACTCTTGCTGTACGGGCGGAAACGGTAGGTGTCATCGTATTCCTGCGATGAGTGGCCGAAGATACGCTGCCAGCTGCGGCGGTAATGCAGGCCGTAGGCATAACTGAGCGCATGGCCGGTCTCGTGACGCAGCAGCTTCATGCACCACTCGTCGTCATCTCCCTCGGCTTCCAGCATCATCTCGGTCTCAAGCACAGTCAGCCGCGGATGCGCCAGGTAGAAGGGGATGCCAATGACCGGCTCGTCCTCAGGAGTCAGCCACTCGTCGGCCAGGTAGCAGCGAGGCTTGAACACGATGTTCTTTGCCTTGAGCTCATCGTAGAGCTGCGCCACCCTCGGCTCCAGCCAGGTGCCTTGGATTTTCAACGGCAGGTCACAGATGCGCGTATCGAGGAGTTGCTCCTCGGGGAGGGTCGCCAGGTCAATCGCCGGTTTTCGTTGGACGCGCCGCTTGGCCATCCCGCCTCCCGTGCACTGTTCCACAAAGCCAATCGGAGTGAGTCCACAGGATAACAGCCTTATCGAATTTTTCCCCTTTGTCGTTTAACTCCATCCACAGTCAGGATTGCCCTGTATTTCACAGGCTGATGCAGACACAGCAGCAAATGCGGCGACCCTCGACGGTAGATGCTGGGTGACTCTATCGAGGCCTGCGCGCAGGGCACCGCCAGAAAACATGAATTATGCAGTTCTTTATTAACTATCAATCCATATCGCATATTGATATCAAGATATATACGCCCTATCGCGCCAACATAACCCACATAAATGAACTATCCCCATAGAAAACAAAGTCACTGGGATAGGCGTAAAATGGGCCAAATCTGTGGTACAATACGCCGCGCTGGCAAAAATATGCTCCATATAGCGCCAGTAATGCTTGCTACCCACGTAGCGCACCCACATTTTAGCGTTTGACCCACCGAATCGATCCGGCTTGTCTTCGCTTTGGATTTTTCACGAGGAATCGTTATGGCCCAGAAATCCCACGTCATCGAAAGCCGCCAGCGCGAAGCGCGCCATCAGCAGTACCTGTCCGCTCCTTCGCTGGAAGAAGAATTTCCGACGATCAAGGAAGTAGTGGTTGAGCTGCGTTTCGTCGATCCCGATGACAAGAACCATCCTTCACCGCACAAGCGCATCTTCGTCTCCGACATGCAGGCGTTCTTTGAATTCCAGTGTCCGATCAAGGATTGTTCCAACGGTGGCTTCAGCCTGAGCGAGACCATCATGGATGGCCTGTCACGTCGCAAGGGCGAGATGAACGGCAAGATGTCCTGCGACGGCAAGTGGTCACGCGACAAGGGGCCGGCGCAATGCTGTGGCCTCGAATTGCACTACCACGTCAGCGCCATCAAGAAGAGCAAGGCCGCCGCCTAACGCGTCAGCGTCGCGGGAGTAATGCCGCCTACCGGTCAGAATTGACTTCGAACGCAGATCGAAGTCAACTGAAGCCATTGGCTACGGTCTGAGGCAGTAATGGCAATTTCCTTGCGGAATTCCGCGAACATGTTCTTTAGCGCAGAGGAACTGCAGGCGCTCAAGCGCGCCTCGGATGCAGCTGGCCTAGGCGTGATGGCCAGCATCTGGCTGCCCATCCTGGTCACTTTCGCTGCCCTGTCGATTTATCCGCACCCACTGCTGGTTATCTTCGCCTTGTTCGTTTTGGGCGGGCGTCAATTGGCGCTAGCCATTGCCATGCATGAAGCGGCGCATAAGTCCCTTTTCCGCACACGAGCCTTGAACGAGCTGTGCGGACAATGGCTGTCAGCCTACCCGGTATTTCAGGACATGCTGCGTTATCGCCAGCACCATCTGTCACACCATCGCTACACCGGCACAGAGCAGGATCCCGACCTCAAGCTGGCCAGTGGCTTTCCAATCACGCGTGCCAGCTTCGCGCGCAAGCTGTTGCGCGACTTGACTGGCATCACCGGTGCCAAGGTATTGCTGGGCAGCGTGCTGATGCTCAGTGGCCGGATGCGCTATGACGTCAGTGGCAACGTGCAGATGATTGACCAAAGCGGGAAAAGCTGGCGGCAGCAGTTCTCCGTGGCCTGGCGTGGCCTGCGTGGCCCGCTGGCAATGCAAGCCGCACTATTGGCAATCGCCTGGGCGCTGGGCACGATGTGGATATACCTCGTCTGGGTAGCAGCCTGGCTCACTACCTACCAGTTATTCCTGCGCATACGCGCGATCGCCGAACACGCGCTGACTCCCGATCCTTATGATGCCCTTAATAATGCGCGCACCACGCACGCGCGGTGGTGGGAAAGACTTTTCTATGCACCGCTCAACGTCAATTACCACCTTGAGCATCACATGCTGGTGGCAGCACCGCAGTACCAACTCCCGCGCATGCACAAGCTACTCAGGGAACGTGGCGCCTTTCAACAACCTGCCTCGATCGCCGACAGTTACGCTCATGTGCTGCGCACGGCCGTGCGCCACTAGTACTTCGGAACCAACAACGCGTTACCATTGCCGGGTTCAGGCTCGTCTATGCCTGACGCAGCTGATCAGGAATCAATGGAATCTGCCGAGCACCTAACCGAACCCAAGCGCCTGTTCTTCGCGCTTTGGCCATCAGAGGATGTCCGCGCTCATGTTTCCAAGGCGGCCGACCGCCTGATTGATGAGCGCGGACTCACCGGTTACAAGACCCGGCCAGACCGTTACCACGTGACCTTGCATTACCTGGGCGACCAGGTCGGTGCAGACGTCGAATCCGCGGTGCGCAAGGCAGCGGCCAAGATAAAAGCACCAGCTTTCGTGCTACCGCTCGACCAGATTGGCAGCTTCAACAAGCGCGCTGTACCGATCTGGCTGGGCTGCCACGTGATGCCTGCAGAATTGAAGTTCCTCGAGCAGGCCCTGCGCAAGTCACTCAAGGGGCTCGCCGTTGCAGCGCCTCGTCCGCGCTTCGTGCCCCATCTCACTATCCTGGGCAACGCCACCAAGCGACTGCCGATTCGGCTGATTGATCCCATCGCCATGCCAGTCAGTGAATTTGTATTGATCCACAGCACCATCACGGATGCGTCGGTTGAATACCAGGTCATCGAGCGTTACCCGCTCAATGGCCCGCCACTGCTACCTGAGCCCGAGCAGGGAAAGCTGTTCTAGCCCGTGATAGATGACTTGTTAATCGGCGTGAGCCAACCACCACAACGGCTTTTACGCGCCTAGGACAAACCTCAGGTATTCATCTGCCCGCCGCTCGGCGAAGTAATCCAGCGCCAGCATGAGTGCAGACTGGATGGTCAGGCCAATCCCGACGGCATGCCAGGTTTCGTGATGACGCAAGCCCAGCATCAGGGCAATACCGGCGACGAGCAGAGCGATCTCGATGTAACGGTAGATCACGAAGTTCTTCACCACGACCTCCATCCGCTGGGTCTCCTCTGCCCTGAAGGTCGCCCTATCGCTTTCATACTGCGCAGTCAGTGCCGCCACCTGTGCGTCGGTGCGGAAATACACGGTGCTGCCCACGACCAGTTGGATCAGGGCAATCGCGGCCAGCGGGTACAGCATGGCCTTGTAGGGACCACCACGTAGCCACAACCACACGGAAGCCGCCAATGCGACGACACCAACCAGCATGAACAGCAGGGACTCCTGCTTCTCTGCCGTGAAGTAGGAAATCAAGTGTTGCTCCATTGCCCATTCCTCTCGTTATAGGTCCTGAATCAGGCACCCGATCAGGGTACAGTGTCAACAAGAGTCCGACGTCGACCGGGGGCCTACATGTTCAAATGGCTGTTTGAGAATGACTTCATGCCGCATGGGCATTGCTATTTCTGGCGACCAGATATCCTGTGGACTCATGTGCTATCTGACGGCATCATCGCCATTGCCTATTTTTCCATTCCCATCACGCTCGTTTATTTTCTCAACAAGCGCAGGGACTTTCCGTTCCGGGGCATCCTGGCGCTATTTGCGGCGTTCATCATTCTCTGTGGCACCACCCATATTCTGGGCATCATCACGGTTTGGAAGCCAATCTACGTCATCGACGGGATGGTCAAGGCGGCGACCGCGCTGGTCTCCATTGCCACGGCACTGGTGCTTGTGCCGATGGTACCTATCGCACTCAGCATGCGCTCGCCTGCGGAGCTTGAAGCCGCCAACGAAATGCTCAGGGCAGAGATTGATCGCAGGCAAGAGGCCGAGTGGCGACTTCAGCATGCCGTCGAGAGCTTGCGGCGCTCCAATGAGGAACTCGAGCAGTTTGCCTCTGTCGCCTCGCATGACCTGCAGTCACCTTTGCGTGCGGTGGTCAATTTCACCCAGCTCCTGAAATCCCGCATGAGTGGGAAACTGGACAAGGAAACTGAGGAGTTCTTCGCCTTTATCGAGGATGGTGGGAAGCAAATGCAGGCGTTGATCAATGACCTGTTGCAGGTTGCTCGCGTCAGCAAGGAAGGCCGACCCGCAAAACCCGTCTCTACGACCAAGGTGCTGCAGGATGCCCTGTTGCCCATGCAGCATACCCTGAACAAGGTTGGTGCCACCGTTGAGGCTGCCGACCTGCCCGAAGTCATGGGCGATCCTGTCCAGTTGCAGCAGCTATTCCATAATCTGGTCGGCAACGCCATCAAATACGTGGCGCCCGGGACCAAACCCAATGTACGCATCAGCGCCAAGCGGGAGCAGGATTACTGGCATTTCATCGTCGCCGATAATGGCATTGGCATACCCGAGCATCAGCTCAGGTCTATATTTGAGATTTTCCGGCGACTGCATTCGAAAGACGAGTACCACGGCACCGGCATTGGCCTGGCGATCTGCAAGCGGGTTGTCGAAAAGCATCATGGCAAGATCTGGGCGGAATCTACCGCTGGCGAAGGCAGCCAGTTTCATTTCACCCTGCCGGCGGTAAAGCAGGGCTAATCGATCATGAACAAGCCATGGTGAATACATGACGCCAACCCAAGCCATCTGAATCCCATGCACCCACCAACACGGAATCTCGCACTGGGACTTGCCCTTGGCGTGGTCATTGCACTGGGCCTGTTCCTGCTAAGACCCTGGTCTGATTACAAGCCGCTGGCCATGAATTCGCTGTTTCACCCGGACCTGCGCGCCGAGAATTTTCGACAGATGGATCGCATCTTCCCTTCACGTGCGATTGCGGCCTCAAACCAGCCTTTTGTATTCGCCCAAGCGCAGAGGCCTCTCGACATCCAGTACACGATCGAGGGGCAACGCTACACGCTGGATGACGCGCTGGCTCGTCTGAAAGTGACTGGCCTGTTGGTCATCCAGGATGACCGCATCCTCTACGAGCGCTACCTGCAGGGGGCCGACCCCAGTTCACGTTTTACCTCCTGGTCAGTCGCCAAATCCTTTGTGTCCACCTTGGTCGGCATGGCGCTCGCCGACGGGCTTATCCAGTCCCTCGATGATCCCATAACGCAGTACGTGCCCACCCTCAGGGGCAGCGGCTATGACGGTGTTCCCATTCGCCACATATTGCAGATGTCCTCTGGCGTGGATTTCGACGAGACCTATGCCAAGCGCAGCTCGGACATCAATCGCTTCTTCATGAAAGTGTTCCTGCTTGGACAAACCGCGGATCGCGTGACCGCGAGCCATGAACGTGCGCTCATGCCGGGCCAAGTCTTTCACTACGTCAGCATTGATACACACGCACTCGGGATGCTCCTGCGCCACCTGTATCGCAAGCCGCTTGCAGAATTGCTACAGGAGCGCATCTGGCAACCGCTGGGCATGGAGGGCGATGCCTACTGGAGCCTGGATAGCGAAGATCGGCATGGCGTTGAAATCGCTTTCTGCTGCCTCAATGCAAAGCTTCGTGATTACGCCAAGCTCGGCAGGCTCTACCTCAACAAAGGCCGGTGGGAGGGCAAGCAATTGCTGCCCGAATCCTACGTACGCGAGGCCACGAGACCGGCAGGACCCGCCTGGGAGCCCGGCGTGTCGCCGTTTCATTACGGACCGCGCGGCTATGGCTACCAATGGTGGGTGCCGCGAGATTACCAGCAGGAATATTTTGCCAGCGGGGTCTGGGGCCAGTATGTGTATGTCTCAGAACCTGAACGCCTGATCATCGCTCGCACCAGCGTTGATCCGGACTTTCGCGGCAACATGGCAGAATCCATCGCGCTTTTTCGTGCCATCCGCGATGCCGTGAAATAATCCAGACCAATAACCAACCCATCAAGCGAGGCCCAGCGGAATGAACACACGTCGTGAGTCCAATAACAGCCTTGAGGTCATTTATTATTTGCTCGCCATAGCCGGCCTGGTCGGCACCTGGGCGCAGGTCTTCGGTTATTTCGATGCGGGCATCCTGGGCGGCAACGTCCAGTTCTGGAAAGAAACCGTGGCTACGCCCGCCAGCACCTTCATCGTCGTCGATATATTTATCCTGGCCGCTGCGGTATTCCTGTTCATGTTCACCGAAGGACGGCGGCTGGGGATTGGCGCTGGCTGGCTATGGGCCTATTACCTGGGCAGCGTGCTCATCGGCATCAGCTGTTTTGTGCCACTGTACCTCGCACATCGCCAGCGCGTGCTAAGGCAACAGCATCCGGAACAGAACGTATTGCCTGCGGGGGCGGACTGGGTCGCACTGGGATTGGCGCTCGCGCTCGGCCTGGCGGCGGTAGGTTACAGCCTGCTGAATATCCCGGCCTAAGCGGCGGCTACGGGCGGCGGGAAATGAGGCGCTGGTATCAGGCGGCCTGCATTTCCCGCTCGCTCAATTCCCATAAGTACCGAGCCAGCTCAGGATCCCGGCTGGCTGCCGAACCCTTCTGCAGTTTGCGCTTGACGAAATATTCACCGGACACCGTCGCCAGCGACGGATCATTGGCCAGCCAGATGGCCGTATCCGCGCCTTTCTGCGGCGAGAGCATGAAGGCCATCATGATCTTGGCTGCCAGGCTGGGCGCCTCGCGGTAGATCGGCGTCGCCACCGCGCCAGGGTGGAAGGCGTTGACCGTAACCTTCGTATCCTTCAGGCGGCGCGCCAGCTCCCGTGCAAACAGCAGGTTGGCCAGCTTGGCCTGGCCGTAAGCCAGCAGGCCGACTTTATGCTGGCTCGGGTCACGGAAACTCGCCTCGTTGATCTTACCGAGTTTGTGCATGACCGAACTGGTCACGATCACGCGGCCCTGCGCTGCGGATTTCACCGCCGGTAACAGATGCTGTACCAGTCGGAAGTGGCCGAAGTGCATGATGCCCATCATTGCCTCGAAGCCATTCCTGAGCGTGTGCAGCTTGAGCGTATAAAGCCCGGCATTCAGTATCAGGACATCAATGACCGGCATCTTCGCCAGTGCGGCTTGTGCGAAGCGGTCAACGTCGTCGAAGTCGCCAAGGTCCAGCGGCAGTGACTCTAGCTGTGCCTCGGCATGCTTGCTCTTGATCAATTGGATGGCAGCCTGTGACTTGCCCTCGTCACGACCGGCAATGATGACGCGATCGCCCTGACCGGCCAGTGACAGTGCCATTTCATAGCCAATACCGCTGTTGCCGCCGGTGATCAGTACGTTTCGGGTCATGCTTGCCTCCGGCTTCAGCGTTTGTCAGGAATGATCTTGTCGTCAATCATCTGCTGGAAGTGTTCTACCAGTGTTTGCTCAGCGGGCCGGAATGACATGCCGAGGTCCTCTTTCGCATAACTGTTGTCGAGCTTGAGGACATGCCCGACATTTCGTGCAACGAACTTGCGCGTCAGTCCATTGAAGGGCGCAATCAACCAGATCAAGGGCTTGGGTGCCTTACCGCGCGGGAAGGGGTACTTGCTGCCGAAATGCTTGCGCAGGATGCGGCCCATGTCGACGAAGCTCATGACTTCCGAGGAGGTGATGTGCCTGCCCTTGGCCGATGGCGTGAACGCAGCCTTGATGTGGGCCATGGCGACGTCACGTACGTCAACCACGCCATAGGACAGATCGGGCGCGCCAAACTTGAAGGTGCCGTCGGTGAACTGCAGCATGGTGCTGAGGCTGGTGGAATCACTGCCCTGGGTCAGCGACGGACCCAGCACGAAAGCCGGGTTGATCACGACCAGATCCCAGCGGCTTTGTTTTTCCGCGATCTCCCAGGCGACTTTCTCCGCTGCGACCTTTGAATAGTTGTACGGCTGGTGGTCAACGCTGCTGGTCGTATTCCAGTACTTTTCGGTCAACACGCCATTCTCGGCCTGCGCGGCATCGGCATTGTCACCATGGATCGCGGCCACGCTGGAGGTCAGCACCACGCGCTTGACGCTCTCGTTGCGGTTGGCTGCCTCAAGCACATTGCGCGTGCCCTGCACGGCTGGGTCGATCAGTTCCTTCTGCGGATCCTTGACGCCAATGAACACGAAGGGCGACGCGGTATGGAATACCACTTCGCAGCCCTTCATCGGGCCATTGAAGGAGCCCGGCACCATCAGGTCGGCCTGGAACAGGGTCAGCTTGCCCGGTGTCTTTTCGGCCAGGCGCTTGAGTGGCCCAACCTTCTTCTCGTTGTTTGGGTCACGCACGGTGGCGCGTACGTTATACCCCTCATCCAGCAGGTACTTCACCAGCCAGGAGGCAATGTAGCCACTACCGCCGGTGACGAGCACAGGCTTGGTCTTGTCAATATTCATGTTGTTTACCCTTGAATGAAGTGGCTAGCAGCGTGGGCGTAGCCATCGTTTCTTTATGAGCGGGCAATGGCATGGTTATCGCCGGATAGCCGATACCTTGCCGCGCTTTGTAAGACAAGCTTGGGGCCTGTCGGCCCTGGAATCAATCTTCCGGCTCGTAACCCAGGTTGGGCGCCAGCCATTTCTCGGCTTGCTGCAGTGTCCAGCCCTTGCGGCGGGCATAGTCAGCGACCTGGTCCTTGTTGACGCGGCCGACCACGAAATACTGCGATTGCGGATGGGCAAAATACCAGCCGCTGACGGAGGCGCCAGGCCACATGGCATAGTTCTCGGTCAGTTCAATGCCGGCATTCTCTTTGACGTTCAGCATGTGCCACAAGGTTTGTTTCTCGCTGTGTTCCGGGCAGGCGGCATAGCCCGGCGCAGGACGAATGCCCTGGTACTTCTCTTCGATCAGGCCCTCGTTGGACAAGGCCTCGCCCGCAGCATAGCCCCAGAACTCCTTGCGTACGCGTTGGTGCAGGCGCTCGGCAAAGGCCTCGGCCAGCCGGTCTGCCACCGCTTCCAGGAGGATGGCGAAATAGTCATCGTGCTTGGCCTTGAACTCATCGACGTTTTCCTTGACGCCGATGCCAGCCGTGACCGCAAAGGCGCCGACATAATCCACCCGGCCCAAGGGTTTGGGCGCGACAAAGTCTGCCAGGCAACGATTGGGCACGCCCTCGCGATGCTCGCCCTGCTGGCGCAGGTTATGCAGGCGCGCGAGTGTCGTCAGCCGTGTCTCATCAGTGTAAAGCTCGATGTCGTCCTCGCCGACCTGATTGGCCGGGAACAACCCGAACACGCCGTTACAGCTGATCCACTTGTCACGCTGCAGCACATCCAGCAGGCGGTTGGCATCTTCAAACAGCTTGCGTGCTTCGGTGCCGACGTGGGGCTGGTTAAGGATGTCCGGATACTTCCCCTTCATTTCCCATGACGTGAAGAAGGGACTCCAGTCGATGTAGGGCCGCAGGTCGGCGATCGGGTATTCCGGCAGGCGAAATACACCGAGGTTCTTCGGCCGGATGATACTGGTTGCTGCCCAGTCAATAGGAGTCTTGTTGGCGCGCGCGGCTTCCAGCGAGATGAACTTGTCATGCGACCGCTTGTTCCTGTGACGCTCACGAATCTCGGCGTACTCGCCCTTGATCTCGGCCACCAGCTTGGGCTTCTGCTCTGAGCTCAGCAGCGCGGACACCACCGGCACCGAACGCGAGGCGTCCTTGACCCAAATCACGGGGTGACTGTAGTTCTCCTCGATCTTGACCGCGGTGTGTGCACGCGAGGTGGTGGCACCACCGATCAGCAGTGGTATGCGAAAGCCTTCACGTTCCATTTCCTTCGCCACGGTTACCATCTCGTCCAGCGAGGGCGTGATCAGGCCGGACAGGCCGATGATGTCGGCATTGACGTTACGTGCGGTCTCCAGGATCTTGGTCACCGGCACCATCACGCCGAGGTCAACCACGTCATAGTTGTTGCACTGGAGCACGACACCCACGATGTTCTTGCCGATGTCATGCACGTCGCCCTTGACGGTGGCCATGACGATCTTGCCCTTGGCCTGGACCGCGTCACCGGGCTTCTTCTCAGCCTCGATGTACGGGATCAGGTAGGCCACGGCCTTTTTCATCACGCGCGCGGACTTGACTACCTGCGGCAGAAACATCTTGCCGGCGCCAAACAGGTCGCCGACCACGTTCATGCCATCCATCAGCGGGCCTTCGATGACCTCGATGGTGCGACCTTGGCGTGCCTCGATCTCCTGCCGGATTTCCTCGACGTCCACCTCGATGTGCGCGTCGATACCCTTGACCAGCGCATGCTTGATGCGCTCGGCGGCCGATTGGGTGCGCCAGGTCTTGTCCTCCTGCGCCACCTTCTGGCCTGCACCGCGGAATTTGTCGGCGATTTCCAGCAGGCGCTCGGTGGAATCCGGGCGGCGATTGAGGATCACGTCCTCGATGCGCTCACGCAGTTCCGGATCGAGGTCGTCATACACGGCCAGCTGGCCGGCGTTGACGATACCCATGTCCATGCCCGCCTTGATGGCGTGGTAGAGGAAGACGCTGTGGATCGCCTCGCGCATGAGGTTGTTGCCGCGGAACGAGAACGAGACGTTGCTGACGCCGCCGCTGACCTTGGCGCCCGGCAGGTTCTGCTTGATCCAGCGCGTGGCCTCGATGAAATCCACGCCGTAGTTGGCGTGCTCTTCGATGCCGGTGGCGACCGCAAAGATGTTCGGGTCGAAGATGATGTCCTCGGCCGGGAACCCGACTTGATCGGTCAGGATTTTATAGGCCCGCGAGCAGATGTCCTTGCGCCGCTGCAGGGTGTCGGCCTGGCCCTGCTCGTCAAAGGCCATGACCACCACCGCTGCACCGTACTTCAGGCACAGCCGGGCCTCATGGATGAACTTCTCCTCGCCCTCCTTCATGGAGATGGAGTTGACGATGGGCTTGCCCTGCACGCACTTCAGTCCGGCCTCGATCACCTCCCATTTGGAGGAGTCGATCATGATTGGCACGCGCGAGATGTCCGGCTCGCTGGCAATGAGCTTGAGGAAATGCACCATCGCGGCCTTGCCGTCGAGCATGCCCTCGTCCATGTTGACGTCTATGATCTGGGCGCCAGCCTCGACTTGCTGGCGGGCCACCTCGAGCGCAGCGCCGTAGTTATCCGCCTTGATCAGCTCCTTGAACCTGGCGCTTCCGGTGACATTGGTGCGTTCGCCAATATTCACGAATAGGGTCACGCCGTCGGGCGCGCCGATATTCAGCGGCTCAAGGCCGGACAGGCGCAGCGTCATGCCGGCACCGCTTCTGTTGTGGGCAGTGCACGCGGTTGTTGCTTGCTCACGTGCTCGGCAATGTGCGCGATATGATCCGGGGTCGTGCCACAACAGCCACCGACGATATTCACGAGGCCACTGCTGGCGAATTCCTCGACGATGCACGCGGTTTCTTCCGGTTTTTCATCGTACTCGCCGAATGCATTGGGCAGGCCGGCATTCGGGTAGCAGGAGATGAAGCAATCCGCCACGCGAGATAGCTCGGCGATGTATGGCCGCATTTCCTTGGCACCCAATGCACAGTTCAGTCCAATTGCCAGCGGTCGCGCATGGCGCACCGAATTCCAGAACGCCTCGGCGGTTTGGCCCGACAAGGTGCGACCCGAGGCATCGGTGATGGTGCCGGAGAGGATGATCGGCCATTCCTGCCCACGCTCGTCGAACAAGGACTTGCACGCAAAGATCGCGGCCTTGGCGTTCAAGGTATCGAAGATGGTCTCAATCAGCAGGATGTCGGCACCCCCGTCGACGAGGCCGCGCGCCTGCTCGAGATAGGCCTCGACCAGTTCGTCGTAGGTTACGTTGCGCGCCGCAGGGTCATTGACGTCCGGGCTGATGCTGGCCGTGCGATTGGTCGGCCCCAGTGCACCTGCAACAAAGCGTGGCTTGTCCG
>JBFKCG010000044.1:0-14552 GCA_041620675.1 Nevskiales bacterium | reverse complement strand
TTGCCGGAATCACGGATACACAGTCCCGGGTTCAGGTTGCCCTTGCCGATTAAACGCTCGTCAGGGTCCTCCATGCGCACCGCCGTACCCAGCGACGCCTGATTATCCAGTGAGCCCTTGAGTTCGCCGAACTCGAAATTGATGGCGTGTGCCGCGCCGGATAGGCCAAACAATAGTCCGCCAACAATAGCGGCTCGTGCTTGCCAACGGCCGGTCAGCTGGTTGGTGATCTGGTCTCGCATGGTCTTTACCCCCTTGAATCGGCCCTGTGCGCTGCACTGGCTGGTTTGAACTGACATGGTACTCATACTCTCAAAAAATTATGACTGGATCAGAATCGGTAACGAAGGCCCAGATTGACGAAGTCGCGATCACGCAGCAGGTTCTGCTCGCCCGCACCATAAAACCCGACATAGGCAATGGCGGCACTCCAACCCTGGGCGAATCGCATCTCTACGTTGGTAATCAGGTTCTTTCGTCCTTCGATGAAATTCTCACCGGGTCCCGGCGCGATGCCATCAATGTCATGGGCCCAAATGATGGTCGGCTCGAAACTGATCCCGGGAAACACGTTGTCGTAGCGCATGATCGCAATCACGCGATAGCCCCACGACAGGTCCGTCGCGAAGCCATCTTGCTGCTGAGTTGGGTTAAAACGCAAACCGCTGGGTCCGATCACGCCGGAATTGGATTGTTTCGAGCCATCCGCGCCCAAGCCATCCGTGCCCGCACTGGCATGGGTGAAGGTGCCTGGCCCCTCGATCTGGAGCTCATCCAGATCAGGCATGTTCAACACCTGGGTTGCACCCAACTCGGCAAACCAGATGATCTGGTTGGCCCAGACCCAATTCTCCGGGCCCATGATGTAGGTTGCACCAAGGTTGTATTGCAGGGTCTTGAAGTATTCCCAGCCGCGGATATAAGAACCCGGTGCACGACCCAGTGGGTCTTCTCCACGATAGGCAGAAATGAAATCCGGAATGGCGTAGCGCGCACCGGGCAGTCCACCGACTTCACCTGCACCAAGGCCAGTGATCGCATCAAAGTTGATGGAGTAATAATCCGAGGCATCCCCCCGGCCATTGCCGCGCGGGAAAGCATTCTGCAATGCCGCGAAAGCGAGATCCGTGTCGTCCACCTGCAATGGCGCCTCAGGGCGATAGGCAATCTCGCCCTGCACCGAGATCTCGCCAAACGAGGTATTGAAGCTGACCCCATACATCTTGATGTCTTCAGGATATTCGAGCTGGGCCTTCATGGTGGAAACATTGAAGGCGGTACCGTCCGGCCCGACATTCTGGTTTCGCACCGGTGGGGCAGCAGCGGATGGCTGAGAACTCTCGACACCAATCGCCAGATCGGAGCCGGGGCAGGCCTGCCCGATCAGCGCCGTATCCGTGGAACCGTTGCCGGTTGGCTCATTGAAAGTGCCACCGCTGGTGTTGTTCGCCTCATTGGGGTCACTGAAGCAGCCATAATCGCTGGCATAGAAGCTCGCGTATGGCAGGCGGCTATGGTAGTTGGCGGCATAGAACGCCAGCTCAGTACCGCCATTCAGCCAGTCTGCGTAGTAACGCAGGGCGGCGCCGTACTGGCCACCGTCCTTGGCACGCCTTTCAGGCAGCAACTCAAAAGCTTCAGTCACCTGATCGCCGGCGACTGCCGCCAGAATCAGCTGGTCTGGCAAACCCAGGCGATCCGGATCTTCGGGTGCCTTGCCAAAGCCAAGATTGACGTAATCCCTTGCGTTATCCGAACCGATATCCACGAACGACAGGTAAGAGCCGGGCGCAGGGATTTCCAGTGGCTCCCAGTCATATTGGTAGAAAGCCTCGATGTTGAGACTATCGCTCAACGCAGTCGAGGCGCTGATCGCGCCGATGGGCTCGAGCACCTCGGCCAGATCCAGGAATGCAGGCCGGAACAACGCGTTGACGTTGGGTGGACTGAAGGTATTCAGCGAGTTGACGATCAGGATGGTGCTTTCACCCCAGTTGATGGACTGGTTGCCCAGCTTGACCGTGATGTCGCGCTCACCAATGAACGGAAACACGCCGGAAATATTGGCATCGAGCAGCTTGAAATCCGTCTCGACCTGCTCCTTGATGGCATCGGTGCGCCCACGGAAGACCAGTAGGTCTCGATCGCGCTCGGCGGGCACGCCCTGAATCCTCCGCAAGCCACCAGCCGCATTAACAGCTTCCTGGGTCAGGATGTTCGGGTTGAAGTTCTTGCGTCCGCGGTTTTCGGTGTCGTAGAAAAAGTAGCCGCGGCCAAAAAATCCAAAGTTCTTCCAGGTCAGGGTCAGGTCGGAGCTGACCTTGCCCACTGCCTGCGTGATGTCGCCCTTGTCGTAATTTAGGTTGCCATCGTCATTGTTATTGGAGAACTGCCCAGGCGCTTCCACGAAAATCTGATTGGCAAAGAAACCCTCGCCAACATAGCTGTTGAGGTCAAGGCCGCCGGGACCATGCAGGGGATTCTGCGCGACCGTATGGCCTTGACAGCTGGTGCCAGCGCCATTGGGTGCCCTGGGACAGACGCTTGGATTATTGGCGGACTTGCTGACCAGATCTTCGGAACGATCCTCGACTCGCCATTGCGCGCCGAACTGCAGGCTCGTATTGACCGTGCCTTGCACAATCTCTTCGCCGAAAGGCCATTCGAACTGTACGGCCTGCGCAGGCAGGACCCACGCGCAGCCCACTATCGCGAGAAGAACGCCCCGAATCCACGACCTACTGACCCTCATGCCTGTCGCCCCCTTAGCGCTGCCATGTATCCAATCCCCCTTACTGCCAGTTAACGAATGACTAACCGGCGAAGACGAAGCTTGGATTGTTTTGACGTGGGGACAGTAGGCACGCGCAGGGATGCCTGCGCATCACTCAAGAACAGATTACGAACCACCTTGCGTCCTCCTCTCACACCACCACGGCTCCCTGAACACTGGGCCGCTGTTATTTTGTTGGCTTATGGATTGCGCCTTGGCCGACTAACAGCCCGGGCAAACTTCTGAATTTTTTTAATTTGTAGCAGACCCTTACATGTGACGCAAGGGATATCAGGCGCAAGCCAAGGCGAATATTGGAATTATTTGGGTTATTGCCGCATCAGGACGTGGCCGCCGAGGACCACCCCCACCCCAAGCCCGATCAGGGCAACCTGGCGCAAAGTCGTTGACAGCGCGGTACTGCGATGCAAGCCGGGGATCAAGTCAGCTACCGCCACATAAATAAAACTGGCAGCGGCCAGCGCCAACACGTAAGGCAGCCAGTCCTGTTCGAGTGAGGCATACGCCAGTACAGCGCCAACCACCGTCGCCAGGCTGGTGAGCAAATTCAGGCCCAGCGCCGTTTTCGGCGTCATGCCCGCATGCAGGAGAATCGCGAAGTCACCCAGCTCCTGCGGCAGCTCATGTGCGGCCACGGCAATGCTGGTCAGCACGCCCAAATGGAAGTCCGTCAGGAAAGCCGCGCCAATGAGAATGCCATCCACCAGGTTGTGGATGGCATCACCAATCAGAATGAGTGGGCCGGCCGCGGTTTCGCCGTGTGTGTGTGGTGCATGCACGGCCGCATCTTCGAAGTCATGCCCGGCATGGTTGTGCCGCCACAACACCATTTTCTCCATTACGAAGAAAAGTAGGATCCCGAACAGCAGGGTGCCGCCAATGGCGTGGATCTCGCCCGGTGCGGACTCAATCGCTCGAGGCAACAACCCAACAAAGGCCGTTGCCAGCAGTGCACCAATGGCAAAACTGACCAGCCCCGGCAACAGGCGCCGCCGCGCAAGCGGCGACAGCACCAGGAACAAAGACGCCAAGGCAACACTCAATACGCCGCCGAGCAGGCTGAAAAGCACAATCCAGAACAGAAGGGACATGATTACAACCCGGTGATAAGGCGGCTTATGCTACCGGGAATGCCAACATGATGGCAGCACAGGCGACGACATCCCCAACCTCCATGCCTAGTTCGAGAGCCAGATGAGGCTGGCCATGCGCCCGCAAGTACCATCCCGGCGATATGAAAAGAAGCGATCAGGCTCGCCAAAAGTGCAGTGTTCGCCGCCATAGATGGCCTCCACACCCAAGGCGCGTAATTGAAGCCTGGCCAACGCATAAATATCAGCCTGATACTTTTCCCCGGCCTGCGATGACGATGATATAAAGCATTCGGCTGCAGCGGCATCCTGATTCACGAATGCGGCACGCACTTCAGGGCCCACTTCAAATGCCGCCTGTGAGATGGCGGGTCCGAGCCAAGCCATCACCTTGTCTGCCGGAACCCGCATTCGGCGCAGGCAGGCCGACAGCACCCCAGCCGATAATCCTCGCCACCCCGCATGTGCGGCTGCCACCACGCTTCCGTCCTGATCACAGAACAATACGGGCAGGCAATCAGCGGTCATGACGGCACAGACTTGGCCGCGACAGTGGGTCCATGCCGCATCTGCTTCAGGTCGCGGAGAGCCGCTGGATAATTCGGCGACCGCAACACCATGCACTTGCCTGAGCCATACCGGCATGCCGGGCAAGCCCTTGCGACTAACCAGGCGATAGCGGTTGGTTGCAACTGCGGAGGGGCTGTCGCCAACATGTTCACCAAGATTCAATGCTGCATAGGGCCCTGTGCTGACCCCGCCAATGCGCGTGGTACTGAGTGCCCTGACATGCGCAGGCGCAGGCCAGTCTGGCGTGATGACGGGTAGTTCAATCATGTTTGGTTTGCTCATTATCGTTACGCAAGGCTGCAATCAATGCCTGCATATCCGGTGGTGCTGGTGCCTGCCACTCCATTGGCTCGCCACTGACAGGATGCGGCAAGACCAGCCGCCGGGCATGTAAGGCCTGTCGGCGAAAGTTCTGTAGGGTTTCACGCAACTCTGCCGTCGCGCCCGCCGGCATGCCAAGCCGACGACCATAGACCGGATCACCCACCAGGGGATGGCGGATGTACTGCATGTGCACGCGAATCTGGTGAGTACGGCCGGTTTCCAGCAGCAGCTGGATATGGGTATGTGCCCGGTAACGTTCAATCACGCGGTAATGCGTCACGGCTTCGCGCGCCGCGGACTTGACGCGCATGCGCTTGCGATCACGTTCGTCGCGGCCGATCGGCTGGTCTACCTTGCCGCCTGCCGTGAGAACGCCCCAGACCACTGCCTCATATTCACGCGTGATGTCGCGTGAGGCCAGTGCATTGACCAGCGCAGTATGTGAGGTCAATGTGCGCGCAACCACCAGAAGGCCGCTGGTGTCCTTGTCGATGCGATGCACGATGCCCGCGCGCGGAACCTGCGCCAGTTCCGGCGCATGGTGAAGCAATGCATTGAGCAGCGTGCCATCCGGATTGCCAGCCCCCGGATGCACCACCAGCCCCGGCGGTTTGTTGATCACCAACAGGGCCTCATCTTCGTAGATGACGACAAGGGGCAGTTTCTGGGCCTTGGTTTCAACGATCTGCTGTGGCTCCAGTGAGACCCGGATCTGCTGGCCGGCCACGACCGGCTCACGCGGCTTGCACAACTGGCCCTCGACAGTGACCCTGCCCTGCTCGATCCATTGCTGCAGCCGGCTCCGGGAATACTCTGGCATGAGCACCGCCAGGGCACGATCCAGCCGCTGGCCTGCCAGGTCAGCGGGAACGGTCAGGGTTTGCTCTTCTGCTGAGGGGTTATCGGTCATGGGCTGGGTGCGTGGCGCATAGGCAAGTCCAGCCGGTATACTGGGCGCCTGCATTTTTCAGTACCCAGAATAGCATGCGTTCCACTCTGCTCCTCTTAATTGTTGTCAGCCTGCTCACCGGCATGGCCACGGCCTGTTCGCGTGACGAGAAAATCGGTGACCGGCGTGTTCGCAGCAATCCGCTGCTGGACGATGAGCGCCAGGCCAAGCGCCAGGATCGCCGCATTGAGCAACTCACGCCGGAAGAGCTGTACGCCAGCGCGCGTGAAGCGCTCGAGGCCGGCGATGCCGTCACCGCGCTCAAGCTATATGACGACGTGGAAGCACGCTATCCCTTCACGCCGTTTGCGATGCAAGCCCAGCTGGACAGCATTTACGCCCACTACCGCGCGGTCCAGCCGGAACTGGCCACTTCCGCGGCCAATCGCTTTATCAAGCAGCATCCCCAGCATGCGCGCATTGACTATGTCTACTACCTCAAGGGCCTGATCAATTTCAGCCGCAGCGTTGACGAGTTCGACAAGTTGCTGAGAATCGACGGCACTGCCCGCGACCCGGTCTATGCACAGTCGGCATTTGAGGATTTCTCGCTCTTGATCAAGCGGTTCCCTGATAGTCGCTATGCGCAGGACGCACGCCAGCGCATGATCTGGCTGCGCAATGGCCTGGCTCGCAACGAGCTACATGTTGCCGAGTTCTACATGCGCAGGGGCGCACCCGTTGCTGCCAGCCGACGCGCGCAATACATCATTGATCACTTCCAGGGAACTGATAGCGTGCCGGTCGCGCTCGACATCCTTGAGCAGAGCTATAGCCAGCTGGGCCTCAGCGAGCAGGCCGCCGACGCCAAGCGGGTACTGCAGGCCAACTACCCGAATTTCGTGCGAGGCTCCGGAAGCAAGGGCCTACCCATCATCGGCAAGTTCAAGGATCCTATTGCCAGCCTGCTGCAATAGCCTCGCGCTTTTGGCTATCGGTTGGTCCCGCAGGAATCAATGCGGACTAGAAATCGCCGTAGACGGCGGTAATCGGATACCGTCGATCACGACCAAAAGCCCGCGCAGTAACCTTCGGTCCCGGTGGTGACTGCCGACGCTTGTATTCACTCTTGCGAATCAGGCTGGCGATCCGGCGCACCAGCGTTTCGTCAAAACCCAGCGCACAAATATCCGGAATGGAGTAATTCTCCTCCACATAGGCTTCTATGATGCGATCAAGTACATCATAAGGCGGCAGACTGTCCTGGTCTGTCTGGTCCGGCCGCAATTCCGCTGATGGTGGCCGCGTGATCACGCGCGGCGGGATGGCTGGCACTTCTGACTGGCGATTGCGCCACTTGGCCAGACGATAAACCCAGGTCTTGTAGATGTCCTTAAGCGGAGCAAAACCGCCCGCCATATCGCCATACAAGGTGGCGTAACCCACCGCCATCTCACTCTTGTTCCCCGTCGTTAGCACCAGGTAACCATATTTGTTGGAAAGCGCCATCAACAGGATGCCGCGGCAGCGCGCCTGCAGGTTTTCTTCGGTCAGGTCCGCACTTCGATTGGAGAAATGCGGACCCAAGGTTTGCAGGAATGCCTGGAAGGCGGGCTCGATGACTATGACATCACAGCGGGTATTCAGGGCATTGGCCTGTTCCAGTGCGTCTTCCACACTCATTTCCGCCGTATAGCGCGAGGGCATCGACACCGCCCACACCCGGTCAGGACCCAGTGCATCTGAGGCCAGTGCCAAAGTCAGGGCCGAATCTATGCCACCTGACAAGCCGATCAAGGCGCCCTTGAAGCCATTTCGATCTACATAATCGCGTATCGACTGCACCAGACCCCGGTAAACTAACCCGTCCTCGCTCAGCAAGGGAGCCGGCGGCTCGACAGGATAGCAGCGCCCCTCTGCGTCGGCCTCTACCAAATACAGGCCTTCCTCGAAATCCGCCGCGCGGGACACAATGCCCTGCTCGCGGTCATAGACCATCGAATCGCCGTCGAACAGCAGCTCGTCCTGACCGCCAACCACATTGACATAAATGATCGACAACCCGCATTCCTGCACGCGATCGCGCAACACTTTGGCGCGCATTGCCGATTTGCCGAGCTGGAACGGGGAGGCGTTGAGATTGATGATGAGCTTGGCCCCCGCGACTTGTGCCTGTTGCGCGGGTCGTGGGCCCCAGAGATCTTCGCAGATGGTGATGCCGACGCTGACACCCTTGATGTCGAGCACGCAGGCCTCCCAGCCGCGCAGGAAATGGCGCTTCTCGTCAAACACCCCGTAGTTGGGTCGGCGCTGCTTACGGTAGTTGCCAATGTGCTTGCCGTCACGAAATACTGCGGCAGCATTGAACATGCCCTTGTCCGTGTACTCCGGATAACCCACGATGATATGGATTCCTTCGGAAGCCGCACGCACCCGCTCCAAGCCCTGCTGGATATAAGCGGGCAACCCAGACCTCATCAACAAGTCATCGGGTGGATAGCCAAGGAGTGCCAATTCCGGAAACACGACGACATCGGCATGCAACTCGTCCCGTGCGCGCGACGAGCTCTCAATGATCTTGTCGACGTTGCCTGCCACATCCCCCACCCAGAGATTGATCTGGGCCATGGCGACGCGTAGCCGTGGATGAGGCTCTTTCATATGGGTTGTGGCAAAGAACCGAACGGTGTCCTGGGCTGCTGGGTGCTTTCGTTCAGAAAGCGCTTGCTTCCGGGGAACGAATCAACCCAGCGCCGCCTTGATTGCCGTACCCAGGTCGGCTGGCGATCGCACCGTCTTGACGCCGGCTGCTTCCAGCGCCTCGAACTTGGCGTCCGCGGTGCCCTTGCCGCCTGCGACAATCGCACCGGCATGGCCCATGCGCTTGCCCGGGGGAGCCGTCACACCGGCGATATACGCAACCACCGGCTTGGTGACATGCTCTTTGATGTATTCGGCGGCCTCTTCTTCCTTAGAGCCACCAATCTCACCGACCATGATGATGCCTTCGGTCTGCTTGTCATCCTGGAAACGCTGGATCACGTCCACGAAGCCCAGGCCGTGAATGGGGTCACCGCCGATGCCTACGCAGGTGCTCTGGCCAAGGCCGATATTGGTGGTCTGGAACACTGCCTCATAGGTCAGCGTACCCGAGCGTGACACGATGCCAATCTTGCCTTTCTTGTGGATGTGGCCCGGCATGATGCCGATCTTGCATTCCTCCGGCGTAATCACGCCCGGGCAGTTGGGGCCGACCAGGACCGTGTCCTTCATATCCGCCAGCGCCGCCTTCACACGCAGCATGTCCATGACCGGAATGCCTTCGGTGATGCAGACAATGACCCGGATGCCAGCATCCGCCGCTTCCAGGATTGCGTCCGCCGCAAACGGTGCAGGCACATAGATCATGGTGGCCTCGGCACCGGTTGCCTCAACGGCATCACGACAGGTGTTGAATACCGGCAGCTTCAGATGGGTTTCGCCACCACGACCCGGCGTGACGCCACCGACCATGCGCGTGCCGTAGGCAATCGACTGCTCGGAATGGAATGTGCCCTGCTTGCCGGTGAAACCCTGGCAGATCACCTTGGTGTCTTTATTGATCAGGATGCTCATGCTGCGGATCCTTGGTGCTTCTTGGCGGCCGCCACGACTTTCTTGGCTGCGTCGGTGAGGTCAGTCGCCGGAATGATGTCAAAACCACTATTGGCTAGCAGCTCGCGGCCCTTCTCGACATTGGTGCCCTCCAGCCGCGCAACGACCGGTATCTTGACCCCAACATCCTTGACCGCGGCGATGATGCCTTCCGCAATCAGGTCGCAGCGCACAATGCCGCCAAAGATATTGACCAGGATGGCGTTGACGTGCGCGCCTGACAGGATCAGCTTGAATGCCGCTGTCACGCGTTCTGTGGTCGCACCGCCACCGACGTCGAGGAAATTGGCGGGTTGGCCGCCATGCAGCTTGATGATGTCCATGGTTGCCATGGCCAGCCCGGCTCCGTTGACCATGCAGCCAATATCTCCCTCGAGCGTTACGTAGTTCAGGTCGTACTTGGCCGCCTCGCGCTCGGTTTCCTCTTCTTGCGTGGGGTCACGCTGGGCCGCAATGTCCTTATGCCGGTAAAGTGCGTTGTCGTCGAAATTGAGCTTGGCGTCCAGCGCCATGAGCCGGCCGTCCTGGGTCACGATCAACGGGTTGATCTCGACCATGCTGGCATCACATTCCGTGAAAATGCGGTACAGCCCTTCGAGAATCTTCTGGAGCTGTGACACCTGATCCTTCGCCAGGCCCAGGAAGAACGCAAGCTGGCGCGCCTGGTAACCCTGCAGGCCAGCGGCCGGGTGAATCGTGATCGTCATGATCTGTTCCGGGTGGTGCTCGGCAACTTCCTCAATGTCCATGCCGCCCGATGGCGAAGCCATGAAAAGCACTCGCTCGCTCGCGCGATCCACCAACACGCTCAGGTAGAGCTCTCTGGCTATCGCAGAGGGTTGTTCCACCCAGACGCTATTGATCGGCAAGCCCTGCGCGGTTGTCTGCTTGGTCTTGAGCCGACCACCCAACATGCCCTTGGCAGCATCGGCAACGGCGGCTGTGCTATCCACCAGCTTTACACCCCCGGCCTTGCCACGCCCGCCGGCATGTACCTGCGCCTTGACCACCCAGCGGTTACCGCCCAATGCGGCAGCGGCGCGGGACGCTTCATCCGGACTGCTCGCCAATATGCCTTGTGGCACTGGTATGCCATAACGCGCGAAGATTTCCTTCGCCTGCCATTCGTGGAGATTCATGGGTCAGCCTGTCCTGGTACGTTTTCAGAAGTTTTCAATTCTCGCGCAGAAGTCCGTGCTAGGTAAAGTAAACCCAAGGCTACAGACCGCGTGACAGTGATTTGCCAGTCTTAGTGTAGATGACAAACTCATCCGTCATACCAGGCGACACGATCACGCCAGCGCACTAGACTAATGAACAATAAGCTAACTGCCTGGAATCTGCGCCATGACACGGATACTACTTTTGATCGCGATTGGTGTAATCGCCTACCTGCTCCTACGCCGGTTTCTTGCTAGATCAGACCGTTCGACCCCTCCCGCCTTCGCGCCCATGGTGAGCTGCATGACATGTGGCCTGCATTTGCCCAAGGACAACGCAATCGAGCGGGATGGTCGTTTTTTCTGTAGTCGTGAGCACGCTGATTCCTCCAGCCACCAATCCTAGTCTCACCTTGCATTCGGCATGAACGCCCCGCTCGCCCCTATTCCGAACCAAGGCACAGCCAACCAGAGCCAGAGTTGGCGCTCACTCCTATTGCTGTCCGCTTATCGCTGGCTTATTGCGATATTCCTGACGGGCACTTTCTATAGTGGTCGTGCCCACAACTTCTTCGGAGATGAATTACAGTCTTCGCTGTTCGAGATTGCCTGTCTTGCTTACCTGCTGCTGTGCCTGCTGACAACAACACTCATCTTGCTGAAACGGCCCGGCCTAAACCTGCAGGTATACGGCAACGCGGTTATTGATGTCAGCACGCTAAGTATCCTGGTGTTTGCTGCCGGCGGAGTTCCAACAGGTCTCGGCATGTTGCTCATCGCGCCCATCGCAGGAACCAGCATGCTGCTTCCGCGACGACTGGGTGTATTGGTGGGGGCCGTGGCCACTCTGGTTTTACTAGGAGTGGAGGTCTGGCGCTACCTGTACCTGGAAACCGAAACAACCAACTTCATTCAGGCAGGCATACTCGGCCTGATTTACCTGTTTGTCGCCCTCATTGCTAACACCCTGTCCGCGCGCGCGGCAGCCAGTGAGGCACTGGCCGCGCGGCGCAAGCTTGCCTTGGATAGCCTCGCGCAGATCAATGAACGCATCATTGCGCACATGCAGGTTGGGGTACTCGTGGTTGACGCGGTGGGTCGAATTCGCATGCTCAACCAGGCCGCCTGCGAGTTGCTGGATACTCGCCCTAGTGCAGCCGGCAAGCCGCTGGCCCTGGAGGCACCGGCAATATCAGCAGCATTAAAGGCATGGCAGCAAAAACCCGTGATCGAGAATGACCCAAGGACCGTGGAAACCCAGAACCGCACCCTGCTCGCGCATTTCAACCGACTGGCGCCCATGCCGGAGGTGCCCGCATTGATATTCCTCGAAGATGCCAGTCGCATCAGTGAACAGGCCCAACAAATGAAGCTGGCTGCGCTGGGTCGCCTGACGGCGAGCATTGCGCACGAGATCCGAAACCCACTTGGCGCCATCAGCCATGCCAGCCAGCTGTTGGCCGAAAATCAGGCGGCGCAGGCACAAGACCAACGCTTGCTGAATATCATCCATCGTCATACGGCCCGCATCAATGTCATCGTCGAGGAGATGCTCGGCCTTTCGCGCCGTGAACAGACCATGCCGAAATCATTGCGGCTACGGCCCTGGCTCGAACAGGTTGCGCGTGAATATTGCGAAGCCCGGCCTAAGGATACACCCCGCATTGACCTTGAAATGGTCTCACCGGCCGTCGAAATCCATGCCGATCCGGGCCAGCTAATACAGGTGCTACACAATCTCTGGGATAACTCCCTCAGCCATTCCGGTCTTCCGACCGACCAACTGGTCATCCAGTTGAGCGCCGACGCCTGGCCGGAATCCAACCGCGTACACCTCGATGTGTATGACAATGGGCATGGGATTTCTCCCCAACTGGCAGCCGACATCTTTGAGCCCTTCTACACAACGACCAGAGGTGGCACTGGCCTGGGTTTGTATATCGCACGCGAGCTATGTGAATGTAATCATGCAAAGCTCAGCCTGATTCATGGCAGCACGCTGGGCGCGTGTTTCAGGATCATCTTTGCCAACCCGGCGGAATGGCTCGAACAAGATGTTGTGACCAGCCATTCCGCAGAAGAGTACAGCTAACGCATGAGCCGCCATCACCATGTCCTGATTGTCGATGATGAGGCCGACATCCGGGAGTTGCTGGAAATAACCCTGGGACGCATGAATATGCGCACCACCGCCGCCGCCACGGTTGCAGCTGCCAAGCAGCTGCTTGACGAGGGCATCCACTTTGACTTGTGCTTGACCGACATGCGCTTGCCGGATGGGGATGGCATCGAAGTCGTCAGGCATATCCAGAGCCACCACCCGTTATTACCGGTCGCAGTCATTACCGCTTATGGCAACATGCGCGCCGCCGTGAGCAGCCTCAAGGCGGGTGCTTTTGACTTCGTGTCCAAGCCAGTGGACCTGAAAATGCTACGGACACTGGTCGACACGGCTCTCAAGCTCAACCAGGACAAGCCAGCTGTTCCCGTGCGTGATGATCGCAGTCGTTTGCTTGGCAGTGCACCTGCAATTGACGCACTGCGCCAGATCATTGCCAAGCTCGCCAGAAGCCAGGCGCCAGTCCATATCAGCGGGGAATCCGGCACTGGCAAGGAACTGGTAGCGCGCCTGATCCATGCAGAAGGGCCACGCGCTGCCATGGCGTTCGTTCCGGTCAACTGTGGCGCTATCCCGACCGAGCTCATGGAAAGCGAGTTCTTCGGCCACATGAAGGGCAGCTTCACCGGCGCCACCCGAGACAAGACCGGCTTATTCCAGGCCGCCCATGGCGGCACCCTGTTCCTGGACGAGGTTGCAGACCTTCCCCTGCACATGCAGGTCAAGCTGTTGCGAGCGATCCAGGAACGTGCCGTGCGTGCGGTGGGCAATGAACAGGAAACCCAGATTGACACGCGAATCATCAGCGCCACCCACAAGGACCTGGCCGCGCTCGTGCAAAGCGGGCAGTTTCGGCAGGACCTGTTCTACCGTCTGAACGTGATTGAGGTGCGTGTGCCTGCCTTGCGCGAGCGACCCGGAGATATCCCAGCCCTCTGCTCGAATATTCTTGCCCGGATTGGCCAGCAAATGGGGCTGAACCAGGCACCAAAGATCAGCCCGGAAGCCTTGGAAGCGCTGCGCAGTTACCATTTTCCCGGGAACGTGCGCGAGCTGGAGAATATCCTTGAACGAGCCATCACACTCTGCGAGGGCGATCAAATCGTCGCCAAGGATTTGCAGTTACAAAGCCTCGCCAAGCCCATCACCGCTGCAGCAGCCACTACCGCGCAAAGTACTGGGACGGTTCTTGACAGCCAGATCGAGGAAATTGAACGTCAGTCCATCATCCAGGCCCTGGAAAAGACTCGTTACAACAAGACGCAAGCCGCGCGCCTGCTTGGCATCAGTTTCCGCGCCCTGCGTTATCGCCTGAAGAAACTCGGCATCAGCTAAATCGCGGATGGCTTAGCAGGCCAGAGTAGAACCCAGTGCCGCCACCCCCATGTCAGTGGGAGAGTGAATTGACCAATTGTTTAGTGACTTGAGTACTACCCTGTGCAACGACATGTGTCACATAAAGAACCGTCGTGGCACAGCGTTTGCCTGAATAATCGTAACTGCGCCCATCAGTCCCGGTGTACGAGCCAGGCGAGACAAAGTATAAACATGAAAAAGAACAGTGGCTTCACCCTGATCGAATTGATGATTGTCGTGGCAATCATCGGCATCCTTGGCGCCATTGCCATTCCTGCCTACCAGGATTATGTCGTTCGCGCCCAGGTGGCTGAAGGCATGATGCTGGGCATCGGTAGTCGCACCGCCATCACTGAGCACATCAACAGTTTTGGCAATTTCCCCTCGACCAATGCGTCGGCTGGACTCACCATGCCAACCAGCATTAGTGGCAATTATGTCGGCAGCGTGAACATTGGCGTGATCCCGGGCGTCATTCGCATCACCTACGGCCCGGTACCTGGTAGCCCCGGTGGCAACAAGGCCAGCGAATATATCGTCGGTCGTCATCTGGACATTTCAGCCACCACCAATCCGCAAAGCGTTTCCTGGACCT